>NZ_JBVIEN010000010.1:0-271633 GCF_055571835.1 Streptomyces sp. NPDC030862
CCCGCCGCTGCGCGGCCACTCCTTCGAGTTCCGCATCAACGGCGAAGACCCCGGCCGCAACTTCCTCCCGGCCCCCGGCACCGTCACCACCTTCAACCCCCCGTCGGGCCCCGGTGTCCGCCTCGACGCCGGTGTCGAGTCCGGCTCCGTGATCGGCCCCGCCTGGGACTCCCTGCTCGCCAAGCTCATCGTCACCGGCGCCACCCGCCAGCAGGCGCTGCAGCGCGCCGCCCGCGCGCTGGAGGAGTTCCAGGTCGAGGGCATGGCCACCGCCATCCCCTTCCACCGCAAGGTCGTCACCGACCCCGCCTTCGCCCCGGCCGAGGGCCCCTTCACGGTCCACACCCGCTGGATCGAGACCGAGTTCGTCAACGACATCAAGCCCTTCGCCGCCCCCGCCGGTGCGGAGGAGACCGAGGACGAAGCCGGCCGTGAGACGGTCGTCGTCGAGGTCGGCGGCAAGCGCCTGGAAGTCTCCCTCCCCTCGTCGCTGGGCATGAGCCTGGCCCGCACGGGCCTGGCCGCCGGTGCCAAGCCCAAGCGCCGCGCCGCGAAGAAGTCCGCCTCCGCCGCCTCCGGCGACACCCTCACCTCCCCCATGCAGGGCACCATCGTCAAGGTCGCCGTCGAAGAGGGCCAGGAAGTCAAGGAAGGCGACCTCATCGTCGTCCTCGAAGCCATGAAGATGGAACAGCCCCTCAACGCCCACCGCGCGGGCACCATCAAGGGCCTCACCGCCGAAGTCGGCGCCTCCCTCACCTCCGGCGCCCCCATCTGCGAAATCAAGGACTGACGTCCGTACGTCTTCCTGCGAAGGGGCCTGCCGGTCGTGACCGGCGGGCCCCTTCCGCATGCGGAGAGGGCCTCCGGCTGGGCGATGGCATGCTGGAGACACACGGCGGAGCAGGGAGGAGGCGCCATGACGACCAGTACGGCAGCGGGCACGGCACCGGGTACGCCACCGGGCTCGGCGCGCCCCATGCGGGCGGACGCGCGCCGTAACTACGAGCGGCTGCTGTCGGAGGCGCGCTCCGCCTTCGCCGAGCACGGCACCGACGCGTCGCTGGAGGACATCGCACGCCGCGCGGGGGTGGGCATCGGCACGCTGTACCGGCACTTCCCGAACCGGCACGCGCTGATGGGCGCGGTCTTCCAGGAGGCGCTGGGCTCGTTGCTGGAGCGCTCACGGCAGCTCGCCGACGCGGAGCAGCCGTGCGAGGCGCTGGTCGTCTGGCTGCGCGCCATCATCACGCACGCAGGCGAGTACCGCGGCCTGGCGAGCGCGCTGATGTCGGCGTCGCACGACCGGAGTTCGGCGTTGTCGGAGTGCAACGTACCGCTGCGCCAGGCGGGCGCCCGCCTGCTGGACCGGGCCGTGAGCAGCGGCTCCGTACGGGAGGGCGTCTCGATCGACGACCTCATGCAGCTGACGAACGCGATCGCCCTGGCGGCGGAGCAGTCCCCGGACGACCCGGAGCTGGCGGACCGCCTGCTGCGGCTGACCCTGCGCGGCCTGAAGGCGTAACCGCGTGCGGGGCTCGCCCCGCGCGAACCGCGTACGGGGGCTCGCCCCGCGCGCTCAGCGGCGCCGCAGGTCCGCCACCCGGGCGCCGCGCTCCGCGGCGCGGTCGTCCGCGGACAGGGAGGCCGACGCGGCCGAGCGCAGGGGGCCACCCGGGTGCCGGGCGCCGCGCTGGCCCGGCAGGGGCACGTCCCGGCGCGGCGGGCGGCCCGGCGGGGAGGCGTCCGAGGCTCCGGCGGAGCCGGAGCTCGCGACCGTGAGCTGGACGCCCTGGTCCGCGAGGGCCTGGAGCTCCGTGGCGGCGCGCTCGTCATGGGCGGGCGGCTCGTCGGTGACCAGCCGCGTGATCACGTCCGTCGGCACGGTCTGGAACATCGTGTCCGTGCCGAGCTTCGTGTGGTCGGCCAGCACCACGACCTCCGCCGCCGCCTGCACCAGCGCCCGGTCGACGCTCGCCGACAGCATGTTGGACGTGGACAGGCCCCGCTCGGCCGTCAGACCGCTCCCGGACAGGAACGCCCGCGAGACCCGCAGCCCCTGGAGGGACTGCTCGGCCCCGCTGCCCACCAGCGCGTAGTTGGAGCCGCGCAGGGTGCCGCCGGTCATGACGACCTCGACGCGGTTGGCGTGCGCGAGCGCCTGCGCCACCAGCAGGGAGTTGGTGACGACGGTCAGTCCGGGGACGCGGGCGAGCCGGCGGGCCAGCTCCTGCGTGGTCGTCCCGGCGCCGACGACGATGGCCTCGCCCTCTTCGACGAGGGCCGCGGCGGCGTCGGCGATGGCCGTCTTCTCCGCGGTCGCGAGATGGGATTTCTGCGGGAAGCCGGACTCTCGCGTAAAACCGCCCGGCAGTACCGCACCGCCGTGCCGGCGGTCGAGGAGTCCTTCGGCCTCCAGGGCCCGCACGTCACGCCGTACGGTCACTTCGGAGGTCTGGACGACGCGGGCGAGCTCACGGAGCGATACCGCCCCGTTGGCGCGCACCATTTCGAGGATCAACTGGCGACGTTCTGCAGCGAACACGAAACTGACAGTAACCCCAGCACGCGGGCGTTTGCAGCCGTATGCACCGAATACGAGAAGATGCGAACAGACGGGGCCGCCAAGTGGTATGGGCGGCCCCGTCCGTGTACGTACGACGATCGGCCTCGACCGGTCGATGTCCCGACTTGCCGGGGGTTGCCGGGTGTTGTCCCGGTGACCGGGGGGCGTTACGCCTCGGCGGTCGTCTTCCGGGTGTGCAACTGCCGTGCCACCTCGGCGATCGAGCCCGACAGCGACGGGTACACGGTGAAAGCGTTTGCGATCTGTTCGACGGTCAGATTGTTGTCGACCGCGATCGAGATCGGGTGGATCAGCTCACTGGCGCGCGGGGCGACGACCACGCCGCCGACCACGATGCCCGTGCCCGGACGGCAGAAGATCTTCACGAAGCCGTCCCGGATGCCCTGCATCTTGGCGCGCGGGTTGCGCAGCAGCGGCAGCTTCACGACCCGGGCGTCGATCTTCCCGGCGTCGACGTCGGCCTGGGTGTAACCCACCGTGGCGATCTCTGGGTCGGTGAAGACGTTCGCGGAGACGGTCTTGAGGTTGAGCGGGGTCACCGCGTCGCCGAGGAAGTGGTACATGGCGATGCGGCCCTGCATGGCGGCGACCGAGGCGAGTGCGAAGACGCCGGTGACGTCACCGGCGGCGTAGACGCCCGGCGCCGAGGTGCGCGAGACCCGGTCGGTCCAGATGTGGCCGGAGTCCCTGAGCCGTACGCCGGCCTCCTCCAGGCCCATGCCCTCGGTGTTGGGGACGGCGCCGACCGCCATCAGGCAGTGGGTGCCGGAGATGACCCGGCCGTCGGCGAGGGTGACCTCGACGCGGTCGCCGACGCGCTTGGCGGAGGCCGCGCGGGAGCGGGCCATCACGTTCATGCCGCGGCGCCGGAAGACGTCCTCCAGGACGGCGGCGGCGTCCGGGTCCTCGCCCGGCAGCACCCGGTCCCGGGACGAGACGAGCGTGACGCGCGAGCCGAGCGCCTGGTATGCGCCCGCGAACTCGGCGCCGGTGACACCGGAACCGACCACGATGAGCTCCTCGGGGAGCTCGGTGAGGTCGTACACCTGCGTCCAGTTGAGGATGCGCTCGCCGTCGGGCAGGGCGTCCGGGATCTCGCGCGGGTGGCCGCCGGTCGCGATCAGGACGGCGTCGGCGGTGAGGGTCTCCTCGCTGCCGTCGGCGGCCGTGACGATGACCTGGCGGGAGCCGTCCACGGCCTGGCGGCCGTCGAGCCGGCCGCGGCCGCGCAGCACGCGGGCGCCGGCCCGCGTGACGGAGGCGGTGATGTCGTGGGACTGGGCGAGGGCGAGCCGCTTGACGCGGCGGTTGACCTTGCCGAGGTCCACGCCGACGATCCGGGCGGGCTGGTCGATGTGCGGGGTGTCGTCCGCGACGATGATGCCGAGCTCCTCGTGCGAGGAGTCGAAGGTGGTCATCACCTCGGCCGTGGCGATGAGGGTCTTCGAGGGGACGCAGTCGGTCAGGACGGACGCTCCGCCGAGGCCGTCGCGGTCCACGACGGTCACCTCCGCGCCGAGCTGGGCGGCCACCAGGGCCGCCTCGTATCCGCCGGGTCCGCCACCGATGATCACGATCCGGGTCACTGGGGTTACGCCTCGCGCTCTCGTCACGGCAGGGATGGAGTACGTAGCCCATTGTCCCGCACCCTCCGCGCGGCTTCCCGTCGGGTCCCGGTCGCGCCGCGGCCGCGCCGTGCCCGGGCGGTGGCCGGGCCGTGCCCGGGCCGTGGGGCGGGTGCCGGGCGGGTCCCGATCAGGTGGCCGCCCCACGGGGAACAGCGCCCGCCCGGGCCGCTCCCGTACCCTCGGACCCATGTCGCTCTACGCCGCGTACGCCGGCAACCTCGACGCGCGGCTGATGACCCGCCGCGCCCCGCACTCCCCGCTGCGCGGCACGGGCTGGCTCAACGGCTGGCGGCTGACCTTCGGCGGTGAGCAGATGGGCTGGGAGGGCGCCCTCGCCACGATCGTCGAGGCGCCGCGCTCGCAGGTCTTCGTCGCGCTGTACGACATCGCGCCGATGGACGAGGACTCCATGGACCGGTGGGAGGGCGTCGGCCTGGACATCTACCGGCGCATGCGGGTGCGGGTGCACACCCTGGACGGCGAGGAGCCGGCCTGGGTCTACGTCCTGAACGGCTACGAGGGCGGCCTGCCCTCCGCGCGCTACCTGGGCGAGATCGCGGACGCCGCCGAGTCGGCGGGCGCGCCCCACGACTACGTGATGGAGCTGCGCAAGCGCCCCTGCTGAGGCGCTGCCGGAAGCCGCCCGGGCGCCGCGGAGGCACTGCCGCGGCGCTCCCGGCCGGCTCTTGTCGGAAACGACAAGGCAACGATCCGAGCTCCGTGGGCATCGTCATCTACGCGCGTAGGCAATCTCGGGCTACGCTCTTGTCCGTACGTGTTTTTCCGGGGCCCGCCCCCGGCCCCCGGCCCCGCGCAGCGGTCCGGGGCGACTGTTACTTCGCGAGGCGAGAGACTCTGTGAACGCAACTGCCACCCCGGACCACCTCCAGGGCGACCCCTACGCCGCCGCCGCCGACGCCGCCGCGCGCCTGCGCGAGCTGACCGGCGCCGAGACCCACGACGTCGCCCTCGTGATGGGCTCCGGCTGGGCGCCGGCCGTCGACGCGCTCGGCGCCCCCGAGGCCGAGTTCCCGGTCACGGAGCTCCCCGGCTTCCCGCCGCCGGCCGTCGAGGGCCATGGCGGCCGCATCCGCTCGTACCGCATCGGCGACAAGCGGGCGCTGCTCTTCCTGGGCCGTACGCACTTCTACGAGGGCCGCGGCGTGGCCGCCGTCGCCCACGGTGTGCGCACCGCCGTCGCCGCCGGCTGCAAGACGGTCGTGCTGACCAACGGCTGCGGCGGCCTGCGCGAGGGCATGCGCCCCGGCCAGCCGGTCCTGATCAGCGACCACATCAACCTCACGGCGACCTCCCCCATCGTGGGCGCCAACTTCGTGGACCTGACCGACCTGTACTCGCCGCGCCTGCGCGCGCTGTGCAAGGAGGTCGACGCGACGCTGGAGGAGGGCGTGTACGTCCAGTTCCCCGGCCCGCACTACGAGACCCCGGCCGAGATCAACATGGTCCGCGTGATGGGCGGCGACCTCGTCGGCATGTCCACGGTCCTGGAGGCCATCGCGGCCCGCGAGGCGGGCGCCGAGGTGCTCGGCATCTCCCTCGTCACCAATCTGGCCGCGGGCCTTTCGGGTGAGCCCCTCAACCACGAGGAGGTCCTCCAGGCGGGCCGCGACTCGGCCGCCCGCATGGGCGAGCTGCTCACGCGGGTCCTGGACAGGATCTAGTACCACCCCCGTCCTACGCGACGGGCCAGGCGGCCCCGGAACTCTCAGCGGTCCGGGGCCGCGCCCTGCTCCGCCCCGGGGCGGGGTACCCGTAGCGCAGACCAATCCGTACGACTCCCAGAGAGGCAGACCACCGTGCAGCAGAACCTCATCGCGCAGGCGGAGGCATGGCTGGCCGAGGACCCGGACAGCGAGACCCGCGACGAGCTGGCCAAGCTCATCGAGGCCCGTGACCTCGACGCGCTCGCGGACCGGTTCGGCGGCACGCTGCAGTTCGGGACGGCCGGGCTGCGCGGTGAGCTGGGTGCCGGGCCCATGCGGATGAACCGCTCCGTGGTCATCCGGGCCGCCGCCGGCCTCGCCGCGTACCTGAAGGGCAAGGGCCAGGAGGGCGGCCTGGTCGTCATCGGCTACGACGCCCGCTACAAGTCGGCCGACTTCGCGCGGGACACCGCCGCCGTGATGACGGGCGCGGGGCTGCGCGCCGCCGTGCTGCCGCGGCCGCTGCCGACGCCCGTCCTGGCGTACGCCATAAGGCACCTGGGCGCGGTCGCCGGTGTCGAGGTGACCGCGAGCCACAACCCGCCGCGCGACAACGGCTACAAGGTCTACCTGGGCGACGGCTCACAGATCGTGCCGCCCGCCGACGCCGAGATCGCGGCCGAGATCGCGGCCGTCGCGCGCCTCGCCGACGTACCGCGTCCGGAGTCCGGCTGGGAGACCCTCGGGGACGAGGTCCTGGAGGCCTACCTGGCGCGTACGGACGCCGTCCTGAGCCCCGGGTCCCCCCGGACCGCGAACGTCGTCTACACGGCCATGCACGGCGTCGGCAAGGACGTCGTCCTCGCCGCCTGGGAGCGGGCCGGTTTCCCCGCGCCGGTGCTCGTCGAGGAGCAGGCCGAGCCCGACCCGGCCTTCCCGACCGTCGCGTTCCCGAACCCCGAGGAGCCGGGCGCGATGGACCTGGCCTTCGCGAAGGCGCGCGAGGCCGGTCCGGACATCGTCATCGCCAACGACCCGGACGCCGACCGCTGCGCCGTCGCCGTCCCGGACGACTCCGCTGCGGGCGGCTGGCGGATGCTCCACGGCGACCAGGTCGGCGCGCTGCTCGCCGCCCACCTCGTCCGCAAGGGCGCCCGGGGCACCTTCGCCGAGTCGATCGTGTCGTCGTCGCTGCTGGGCCGGATCGCGGAGGCGGCCGGGCTGCCGTACGAGGAGACGCTGACCGGCTTCAAGTGGATCGCGCGCGTGGAGGGCCTGGCGTACGGCTACGAGGAGGCGCTCGGCTACTGCGTCGACCCCGAGGGCGTCCGCGACAAGGACGGCATCACGGCGGCGCTGCTCGTCGCCGAGCTGGCCTCGGTCCTCAAGGAGCAGGGCCGTACGCTCACGGACCTGCTGGACGACCTGGCCGTCGCGCACGGCCTGCACGCCACGGACCAGCTGTCGGTGCGCGTGGAGGACCTGAGCATCATCGCGAACGCCATGCGCCGGCTGCGCGAGCAGCCGCCCACCGCGCTCGCCGGGCTGACGGTGACCTCCGCCGAGGACCTGAACGAGGGCAGCGAGGCGCTGCCGCCCACGGACGGGCTGCGGTACTACCTGGAGGGTGCCTTCACGGCGCGCGTGATCGTGCGCCCGTCCGGCACCGAGCCGAAGCTGAAGTGCTACCTGGAGGTCGTCGTCCCGGTCGCCGACGCGAGCGGACTGGCCGACGCGCGGGCCAAGGCCGGTGACGTCCTGGGCGCGCTGAAGCGCGACCTGGCGGCCGCCGCCGGTATCTGAGCCGGCCACCCTTGAGAGGGCCCGTACGGAGAGCTTCGCCGAGCTCTCCGTACGGGCCCTCTTGCGGGTGATTCTCGTACGGCAGGTGACGCACGGCTCCGATACGCACCCCGGGCCGCCGAGCAGGGTGACCCCCATAGCGCAGCCGAGCCTCTTGGGAGTCCCACCGTGCCGCCGTCGGCGATCACCGCCCGCCCGACCGTCCCCGCGTCCCGGCGGCCCCCGTCCCCGGCGGCCGTACGCGTCCGGGAGCGGACCGCCCGGTCCCTCCGGTACGCCGCGCCCGCCCTGGTCGGCTATCTGACGGTGCGGCTCTTCGGGCTGCTCGTCCTGGCCCGCTGGGCCCATCTGAAGGGGCACGGCGTCTGGCCGACGCTCGCCACGTCCTGGGACTCGGACTGGTACCTGGGCATCGCCGACCACGGCTACCAGGACTCCCTCGGCACCGCGTACAACGCCAACAACCTGGCGTTCTTCCCCCTCTACCCGGTGCTGATCAAGGCCGTCGCGGGCGTCACGCCCGGCTCACGCGCGTCGGTGGCGCTGGTGCTCGCGGTCGGCTTCTCGCTGGTCGCGGCATGGGGGGTGTTCGCCGTCGGCGCCCATCTGCACGGGCGCCGCGCGGGCACCGTACTGGCCGTCCTGTGGGGTGCCCTGCCGGTGGCGGTCGTCCAGTGGATGGGGTACACGGAGTCGCTGTTCACGGCGCTCGCCGCCTGGGCGCTGTACGCCGTGCTGACCGGGCGCTGGTACGCGGCGGGTGCCCTCGCCGTGCTGGCGGGGCTGACCCGGCCCACCGGGATCGCGGTGGCGGCGGCGGTGTCGGTGGCCGGCCTGCTCGCCGCGGCGCGCACCCGGCGTGGGGCGCCGCTCGCCGCCGCCTGCGCGGCCCCCCTGGGCTGGCTCGGTTACGTGGCCTGGGTGGGCGCCCGGATCGGCCGCTGGGACGGCTACTTCGCCGTGCAGCGGCTGTGGCGCAACGCATGGGACGGCGGCGCGGGCACCCTGCGCGAGCTGCGGTACCTCCTCGTGTACGACAGGAACCCGCAGCTGTTCCTGGTCGCCGTCTCGGCGGTGCTGGTGCTGTCGGCGGCGGCGTACGTGCTGTGCCTGGCGGAGCGGCAGCCGCTGGTGCTGCTGGTCTTCAGCGGGGTGCTGCTGCTCGTCGTCCTGGGCAGCGGCGGGGTCTACTTCCCGCGAGCCCGCTTCCTGGTGCCCGGCTTCCCGCTGCTGCTGCCGTTCGCCCTGGCGGTGTGCCGGGCGCGGCGGGTGGTGGTGGGGCTGGTGCTGGGCGGGGCGGTGCTGGTGTCGGCGTGGCTGGGCGCGTACATGCTGCTGGTGTGGCCCGGGCCGCCGTGACGGACGGACGGTGACGGGCGGACCGTGACGGACGGGCCGTTACGCGGTGGTGGTGAGCACCACCAGCAGCACCAGGCCCACGAGCGAGGTCGCGATGACCTCGTACGCCCAGCGCACGCGCGGTTCGCCCTGCGCGGTGGGCCGGTCCGCGCACTGCTCGGCCAGCTGGCGCAGCTCGGCGATGCTGCGGTCGGCACCCATGGCGTCGGCGACGGGGTTCGGGGCGCCGCCGGACTTCGCCGCCGCGCGGTCCTGGAGGCGGGCGGCGCGCTTCCGCTCCCGCAGGGAGACGGGTATCGACCAGAGCTGGTACTTGGTCCCGCTCTTGGTGAAGACCTCACTGGAGTATCCGGCGCGCACGGTGGAGACCGCCGCCCAGGGGAGCTCGATGGTGCGGAACGGGTTGCGCACGATCATCCGGTCGTGGTTCGCGCGCACGACCGGCCGGAAGGTGAAGGCCGCGATGAGCGGCACGACGAGGAGCAGCGCCGCGAGCGCGACCCAGCGGGCCCGCCCTTCGCCGCGGATGAGGGCGTCACCGCCGATCCAGGCGGCGAACGCGAGCAACAGGAGGCCGCCCACGATCGCCAGGGGCGAGCGGTAGGACCGGTCGGCGGCGGGCTCGGGCTGCTGTGGGCTCGTCATGCGGCCGATTCTGCCTCACCCCGCGCGGGCTCACGCGACGAGATCGGCGTACAGGATGATGTTGTCGGGGCGGTGCCCGTCGACGAGTTCGCCGCCGCAGGTGATCAGGCGCAGCTCGGGCCGGGTGGTGTCGCCGTACACCTTGGCGGTCGGGAACGCCTTCTTGTCGACCTGCTCCAGCTCGCGTACGCGGAAGACGGCGGTGGTGCCGTCGGCCCGCTGGACGCTGATCTCGTCGCCCGTGCGCACCTTGGCGACGTTCTTGAGGACGGCGGGGCCCTTCTCGGTGTCGAAGTGGCCGATCAGCACGGCCGGTCCGGTCTCGCCGGGCGTCACCCCCTTGTCGTACCAGCCGATCTTGTCGGCGTCGGCGACGGAGGGGACCTCGACGGTGCCGTCGGCGGCGAGACCGAGGTCCAGTACGGGCCCGGTGTCGACACCGGCCGCGGGCACGCGCACGCGTACCGGCTTGGACCGGGCCAGGGGGGCGGCCTGCCTGCCCTGGACGGCCGCCGGGGCGGCGGTGGCCGGCTCGATGTGGGCCGGCGGGGTGGCCGTCTTCGCGGGGCCGCCCGCCGCGGGCGTACCGCAGCCGGCGAGGGCGGCCGGGGCGGCGAGGGCGAGCAGCACGGCGGCGATGCGGCGGGGTACGGCGGCGACGGCGGGCATGGGCGGGCTCCAGGGGGACGGTGGACGGGTGGTACGGGCCCGGGCGGGCCGCCGCGGGGTGCGGCGGCCCGCCCGGTGGGGGTGGGGTGGTCAGGCGCGGGTGCCGGCGCCGGTGCGGCGGCGCAGGGCGACGAAGCCGAGCCCGGCGGCGGTGACGGCGGCGGCGCCCGCACCGGCGACGACCAGCAGGTGGTCGCCCTCCTCGACCTCGGCGCCGGCGGCGACGCCGCCCTTGGGCACGATGGTGGTCTGGGTGGTGGCGGAGGTCTGCTGCGTGGACGCCTTGCCGGTGGTGCCGCCCTGCGGCGTGGCGCCGCCGGTGGTCTGGGCGGCGCCCTTGCCGAGGAAGACGGGCGCGCCCTGCTTGCCGCCCTTGAGGTGGTAGGCCGCGATGCCGCCGTCCTGCTCCAGTACGACGACGGAGGCGCCGTAGAAGAAGACCCGGCGGGCCTCGCCGTTGGTGTAGGTGAAGCCGCGGCCCTTGCCGTTCTCCACCAGCTGGAGGCCGTACATGCCGTCCTTCTTGCCGAGCTCCAGGACGGTGCCGTCGGCGAGCTTGTACTGGCCGGGCTTGCCGCCGGTGGTGAAGTTGCCGACCCAGTGGTGGGTGGAGCCGTCCGGGTTCAGGACGAAGAAGCTGCCGTTGTTGTTGCCGGCGGCCGAGCGGGCGTTGGCGTCGACGACGCCGATGGAGTGGCCGTTGACGAAGGACTCGCCGCGGTAGTGCCGGACGGCGACCTTGTAGATCTTGACGAGGGTGCCGTCGGAGAGGGTCTCGTCACGGACGAAGGTGCCCTTGGCGGCGTCGCCCTTGCCGTCCTCACCCTTGCCGTCCTCACCCTTGCCGCTGTCACCCTTGCCGCCCTCGTCGAGCAGGCTCCAGGTGAGGGTGCCGTCCGCCTTCAGGGTCACCTTGACCCCGTCGAAGACCTTCCAGTCCTGCGGCATGAGGAAGTCCGCCGTGCCGGCCTTGAGGGCGCCCACGGAGTCGGCGCCCTTGACGATCTCCGCGGAGTAGACCTCGTCGCTGACCTTGAACACGTGGGCGACCATCTCCTTGGGGAGGATGTGGGTCTTGATCAGCTCGCCCTGGGAGCCCGGGGTGGTCAGGAAGGCCAGCAGGTGGCCGTTCGGGCTGAGCTCGACGCCCACGTTGGCGAACCGGCCCCTGACGACCTTGTCGCCGCTCGTGAGGCTGCCGAGGAGCTTGCCGTCCTTGGAGAACTCGGCGACGAAGCGGCCGTCGCCCTTCTTGTAGACCTCGGCGACCACACCGGCCAGCAGCTGCTCGGTCCGCACGTGCACGCGCTCGGCGGTCTTGCTGTCGCCGGCCTTCGTGTCGGCGTTGTGGGCGCCGGCGGCCGGCGCGGTGCCGTCCGCCGCGAAGGCGGCGCCGGCGGTGACGGCCGGGGTCAGGGCGATGCCGGCGAGGACGGCGGTGGCAAGGGCGGTGCGAAGGGCGGAACGCATAACGACTCCTGTGAACAGGTCGGTTTTCGGATGGAAGAGCCGCATGCCTGCCTTGCCTCGTCGGTGTGGCCGTTGAGTGTGGGGCGGGGCTGCACGAACAAAGTTATGGATCTTGTGTGGGGGAGTCGTCCGCTCCCTGTCACAGGCGTGTGACAGCGCTCACGCTCCCCGTGTCCACCGCTGCCACCAGGGGTTTTCCACAGCCCCGGATACGGGGCTGTACAGGCCGCTACGCGCGTAGATATGCTCCAGTGGTGACCATGCCCACCACCCTCTCCGCATTCGCTGACGTGACCGCGTCCGACAGCACACTGCGCCGCTTCCTCCACGGGCTGCCCGGTGTGGACCCCGTCGGCCTCGAAGCGCGCGCCGCGTCACTCGGTACCCGTTCGATCAAGACCACGGCCAAGGCGTACGCCATCGACCTGGCCATCTCGATGATCGACCTGACGACGCTCGAAGGCGCGGACACCCCGGGCAAGGTCCGGGCGCTCGCCGGCAAGGCCGTCAACCCCGACCCGACCGACCGCACCACCCCGCGCACCGCCGCGGTGTGCGTGTACCCCGACATGGTGGCCACCGCCAAGGCCGTCCTGACCGGCACGGACGTCAAGGTCGCCTCCGTCGCGACCGCCTTCCCGGCCGGCCGCGCCGCCCTCGACGTCAAGCTCGCGGACACGCGGGACGCCGTCGAGGCCGGGGCGGACGAGATCGACATGGTGATCGACCGCGGCGCGTTCCTCGCGGGCGACTACCTGAAGGTCTACGAGGAGATCCGGGCCGTGAAGGAGGCCTGCGGCGAGCGGGCGCGGCTGAAGGTCATCTTCGAGACCGGCGAGCTGTCGACGTACGACAACATCCGCCGCGCCTCCTGGCTCGGCATGATCGCCGGGGCCGACTTCATCAAGACCTCGACGGGCAAGGTGGGCGTCAACGCCACCCCCGCCAACACGCTGCTCATGCTGGAGGCGGTGCGCGACTTCCGCGCGCAGACCGGGGTGCAGGTCGGGGTGAAGCCCGCGGGCGGCATCCGCACGACCAAGGACGCCATCAAGTTCCTGGTCCTGGTCAACGAGACCGTGGGCGAGGACTGGCTGGACAACCACTGGTTCCGGTTCGGCGCCTCGAGCCTGCTCAACGACCTGCTGATGCAGCGTCAGAAGCTGGCCACCGGACGTTACTCCGGTCCCGACTACGTGACGGTGGACTGATCACCATGACCAAGTTCGAGTACGCACCCGCACCCGAGTCCCGCTCGGTCGTCGACATCGCGCCGTCCTACGGCCTGTTCATCGACGGCGAGTTCACCGAGGCCGCGGACGGCAAGGTCTTCAAGACGATCTCGCCCTCCTCCGAGGAGGTCCTCTCCGAGGTCGCCCAGGCCGGGACCGAGGACGTCGACCGGGCCGTGAAGGCCGCCCGCAAGGCGTTCGAGAAGTGGTCGGCGCTGCCGGGCGCCGAGCGCGCGAAGTACCTCTTCCGCATCGCCCGGATCATCCAGGAGCGCAGCCGCGAGCTCGCCGTCCTGGAGACCCTGGACAACGGCAAGCCGATCAAGGAGACCCGCGACGCGGACCTCCCGCTGGTCGCCGCGCACTTCTTCTACTACGCGGGCTGGGCCGACAAGCTCGACCACGCGGGCTACGGCGCGAACCCGCGCCCCCTCGGTGTCGCGGGCCAGGTCATCCCGTGGAACTTCCCGCTGCTGATGCTCGCGTGGAAGATCGCCCCGGCGCTCGCCGCCGGCAACACGGTCGTCCTCAAGCCGGCCGAGACCACCCCGCTCTCCGCGCTCTTCTTCGCGGACATCTGCCGCCAGGCGGGCCTGCCGAAGGGCGTCGTCAACATCCTGCCGGGTTACGGGGACGCCGGCGCCGCGCTCGTCGAGCACCCGGGCGTCGACAAGGTCGCCTTCACCGGCTCCACCGCCGTCGGCAAGGCCATCGCCCGCCAGGTCGCGGGCACGAGCAAGAAGCTCACCCTGGAGCTGGGCGGCAAGGGCGCCAACATCGTCTTCGACGACGCGCCCATCGACCAGGCCGTCGAGGGCATCGTCACCGGCATCTTCTTCAACCAGGGCCAGGTCTGCTGCGCGGGCTCCCGCCTCCTCGTCCAGGAGTCCCTCCAGGACGAGCTGCTGGACGCCCTCAAGCGCCGGCTGTCCACGCTGCGCCTCGGCGACCCGCTGGACAAGAACACCGACATCGGCGCGATCAACTCCGCCGAGCAGCTGGCCCGCATCAAGGCCCTCGCCGACACCGGCGAGGCGGAGGGCGCCGAGCGCTGGTCCCCCGCCTGCGAGCTGCCTTCGCACGGCTTCTGGTTCGCGCCGACGCTCTTCACGGGCGTCACGCAGGCGCACACCATCGCCCGTGACGAGATCTTCGGACCGGTCCTGTCGGTGCTGACCTTCCGCACCCCGGACGAGGCCGTCGCGAAGGCCAACAACAGCCAGTACGGCCTGTCCGCCGGCATCTGGACGGAGAAGGGCTCCCGCATCCTCGCGGTGGCGAACAAGCTCCGCGCGGGCGTCGTCTGGGCCAACACGTTCAACAAGTTCGACCCGACCTCGCCCTTCGGCGGCTACAAGGAGTCGGGCTTCGGCCGCGAGGGCGGCCGCCACGGCCTGGAGGCGTACCTCGATGTCTGACAAGACCGAACAGAACCGTCTGAGCGTCTTCAAGACCTACAAGCTGTACGTCGGGGGCAAGTTCCCCCGCAGCGAGAGCGGCCGGGTGTACGAGGTGACGGACTCCAAGGGCAAGTGGCTGGCGAACGCCCCGCTGTCGTCGCGCAAGGACGCGCGGGACGCGGTCGTGGCGGCGCGCAAGGCGTTCGGCGGCTGGTCGGGCGCGACGGCGTACAACCGCGGCCAGATCCTCTACCGCGTCGCCGAGATGCTGGAGGGCCGCAAGGGCCAGTTCGTCCGCGAGGTCGCGCACGCGGAGGGCCTGTCGAAGGCGCAGGCGGCCGAGGCCGTCGAGGCGGCCGTCGACCGCTGGGTCTGGTACGCGGGCTGGACGGACAAGATCGCGCAGATCGTGGGCGGGGCGAACCCGGTCGCGGGCCCGTTCTTCAACCTGTCGACGCCGGAGCCGACGGGCGTGGTCGCGGTCGTCGCGCCCCAGGAGTCGTCGTTCCTGGGCCTGGTGTCGGTCGTCGCGCCCGTCATCGCCACCGGGAACACCGCGGTCGTCATCGCCTCCGAGAAGGCCCCGCTGCCCGCCCTGTCGCTGGGCGAGGTCCTGGCCACCTCGGACCTGCCGGGCGGTGTCGTCAACGTCCTGTCGGGCCGTACGGCCGAGATCGCCGGGCCGCTCGCCGCCCACCAGGACGTCAACGCCCTCGACCTGACGGGCGCGGATGCGGAGCTGGCGCGGGAGCTGGAGATCGCCGCCGCGGACAACCTCAAGCGGGTGCTGCGCCCCGCGGCCGTGGACGGCGAGGACTTCACGGCCGACCCGGGCACGCGCCGCCTGACCGCGTTCCTGGAGACCAAGACGGTCTGGCACCCCACGGGTTCGCTGGGCGCCTCGGGCTCCTCGTACTGACGGGCCCCCTGTCCGACGGGCCCCCTGTGCGGACGGCCCCGCCTCCCCTCCGTCCGGGGGAGCGCGGGGCCGTTCTCGTACGGGGAGCCGGGCGCCGTCCTAGCCCGGCAGCGCGCCGCCCACCAGCGGTCCGGCCACCGGCAGGTTCGGGGCGCTGGTCAGCGAGCCCGTCATGCTGGTGGTGCTCACCGGCTGGAAGTCGCCGACCTGCGTGCCGACACCGTTGTTGAGCGGGTCGACACCGGTCTGGGCGAGCGGGTTGATCTTCAGGTTCTTGGCGGCGCCCACCACGTGCGGGGTGGCCGCCTGCACCCCCTGCATCGCCGCCGCCGTGTCGAGCTCGCCCACCGGGGTCGGGACCGCGTGCGCCGTGCCCCCCGCGACGCCCAGCGCGGCGCCGAGGGCGGAGAGGGTCAGCCCGGCCTGGAGAAGGGTGTGTCGTGCCATGGGAGGGGCTCCTGCCGCGTGTGTGTCGAGCGCAACCGAACGACCACGCAGCGTATGCGAGATGTGATGCTCGATACCAACGGGTGCCCGGCGGGGTCCCCCGCACGGGTGCATGCCTCAGACTGGTGTCCCGTGAGTTCCCATCCCCTTCAGGCCCGCGTCGTGCTGCTCGCGGGACCGTCCGGCTCCGGCAAGTCCTCCCTCGCGGCCCGGACCGGCCTCCCGGTGCTGCGCCTCGACGACTTCTACAAGGAGGCCGACGACCCGACGCTCCCGCTCGTCCCGGGCAGCCCCGACATCGACTGGGACTCCCCGTCGTCCTGGGACGCCGACGCCGCGGTGGCGGCGATCACGAAGCTGTGCGCCACCGGTCGTACGGACGTCCCGGTCTACGACATCGCCACCAGTGCGCGCGTCGGCCGCGACGTCCTCGACATCGCGCGCGCACCGCTGTTCGTGGCCGAGGGCATCTTCGCGGCGGACATCGTGGCGCGCTGCCGGGAGCTCGGCGTCCTGGCCGACGCGCTGTGCCTGCGCGGCCGCCCGTCCACGACGTTCCGCCGCCGGCTGGTGCGCGACCTGCGCGAGGGCCGCAAGTCGATGCCGTTCCTGCTGCGCAGGGGCTGGCGGCTGATGCGCGCCGAGCGCTCCATCGTGGCCCGCCAGACGGCCCTGGGCGCGCACCCCTGCGACCAGCCCGAGGCCCTCGTACGCGTGACCGCCGCGGCGGACCGCGCCCCTACCCCCACGCCCTCGGCGACGGCGTAGACACCGGTACGGGGGAGGGGGGGGGGGGGGGGGGGGGGGGGGGGGGTTGTGCACCCCCTCCCCCCCCCCCCCCCCCCCCCCCCCCCCCCCCCCTCCCCCGTACCCCCGTGTCCCCCCTGTTGTGGGCACCCCCGTACCCATGACCCGCCGCCGCCTCCCCCGAGGCCGCGCGGCGGGCCCCCCGTTCCCTCAGGCCACGAGCTGGCCGAAGGACTCCTCCTGGTCACGGCCGAAGCCGAGGACGTCGTCCTCGCGCAGCCGGCGCAGGGAGCGCCAGATGCTCGACTTGACCGTGCCGACGCTGATGTCGAGGATCTCCGCGATCTCCGGGTCCGTACGGCCCTCGTAGTAGCGCAGGACCAGCATGGTGCGCTGCAGTTCGGGCAGCCGGGCCAGCGCCTGCCAGAGCACCGCGCGCAGTTCGGTGCCGCGCATCGCGTCGCTGTCGCCGGCGGACTCGGGCAGCTCCTCCGTCGGGTACTCGTCGATCTTCCGCCGCCGCCAGGCGCTGATGTGCAGGTTCGTCATGGTGCGGCGCAGGTAGCCGCCGACCGCCGCCTTGTCGGTGATGCGGTCCCAGGCGCGGTACGTCGAGAACAGCGCGCTCTGCAGCAGGTCCTCGGCCTCGAAACGGTCACCGGTGAGGTGGTAGGCCGTGGCGTACAGGGAGGCGCGGCGTTCGCGTACGTAGGCGGAGAACGCCGCTTCGGCATCCGCGGCCTCCGTACGGCTCGGCCGCTCCCCCGTGGCCTCCCTGTACGACCCTCCCCCGTCAGGCACGGCCGCCATGTACGGCGACTTGTGCTGACGTCCGGCGCCGCGAACGCACCCCCGCCCGTTCACGGCACCGGACTTCTCGGTGCTCCGCGTGACGTCGTGGAGACGCGTGACAACTGCGTTCGAGGTGGTGCCGGTGCTGAGCACTGCGTTCATCTCACGCCCCCCGTCGGTTGGAGTCTGTTTCGGTCCGGTGCGAAAAAGCTTGCCCGGGCGACTTCATAGCGGTGTCCGCCGACTGTCACAGACCTGTCACAGCGGCCGGGGGCCGGCCGCGGGGCGACGGGCGGTCGAACTGCCCCTCCACCATGGGACAGAATGACGGCGTGCCTTTCCTGTTGCTGATCGAGGACGACGACGCCATCCGCACGGCCCTCGAACTCTCGCTGTCACGCCAGGGCCACAAAGTGGCCACCGCGGCGACGGGCGAGGACGGCCTGAAACTGCTGCGCGAGCAGCGGCCGGACCTGATCGTGCTGGATGTGATGCTGCCCGGCATCGACGGCTTCGAGGTGTGCCGGCGCATCCGGCGCACCGACCAGCTGCCGATCATCCTGCTGACGGCGCGCAGCGACGACATCGACGTCGTGGTGGGTCTGGAGTCCGGTGCGGACGACTACGTCGTCAAGCCGGTGCAGGGCCGGGTACTGGACGCCCGTATCCGGGCGGTGCTGCGGCGCGGTGAGCGCGAGTCGACGGACTCGGCGACGTTCGGGTCGCTGGTGATCGACCGGTCGGCGATGACCGTGACGAAGAACGGCGAGGACCTCCAGCTCACCCCGACCGAGCTGCGGCTGCTGCTGGAGCTGAGCCGCCGGCCGGGCCAGGCGCTGTCGCGCCAGCAGCTGCTGCGGCTGGTGTGGGAGCACGACTACCTGGGCGACTCGCGGCTGGTGGACGCGTGCGTGCAGCGGCTGCGGGCGAAGGTCGAGGACGTGCCGTCGTCGCCGACCCTGATCCGCACGGTGCGGGGTGTGGGCTACCGGCTGGACGTACCTTCGTGAGACCTCTTCGCTGGACGAGCCTGCGGCTGCGCATGGTGGTCGTCTTCGCGCTCGTCGCGCTGACCGCCGCCGTGTCCGCGTCCGGCATCGCGTACTGGCTGAACCGCGAGGCCGTGCTGACGCGGACGCAGAACTCGGCGTTGAACGACTTCCGCCAGGAGATGCAGAACCGGGCCGCCTCGCTGCCGCTGCGGCCCACCGAGGAGGAGCTGCGGCGCACCGCCGAGGAGATGTCGTCCAACGGAGTCGGGTACGGCGTGGTGCTGCTGGCCGAGCGGGACGCGGGCAAGCCGATCGTCGGGGTCTCCGACCCGGACCGGTTCACGCTGGACGACGTACCGCAGGCGCTGCGGGCGGCGGTGGACGAGCGGCACGAGGTCAACGACGGCAATCCGTACGCGTACCACCTGTTCTGGCAGCGCACGACGCGCGGCCAGACGCCCTACCTGGTGGGCGGTACGCGGATCGTGGGCGGCGGAGCGACCGGGTACATGTTCAAGTCGCTGGATCCGGAGCGGCAGGACCTCAACTCGCTGGCCTGGTCGCTGGGCATAGCCACGCTGCTGGCGCTGCTGGGTTCCGCGCTGCTCGCGCAGGCGGCGGCCACGACCGTGCTGAAGCCGGTGCACCGGCTCGGGGAGGCGGCGCGGCGGCTCGGCGAGGGCAAGCTGGACACACGGCTGCGGGTGTCGGGCACGGACGAACTGGCGGAGCTGTCGCGGACGTTCAACGCGGCCGCCGAAAGCCTCCAGAAGAAGGTCGCGGACATGAGCGCGCGGGAGGAGTCGAGCCGCCGCTTCGTCGCCGACATGTCGCACGAGCTGCGGACGCCGATGACCGCGCTGACCGCCGTGACCGAGGTCCTGGAAGAGGAGCAGGACGGCCTCGACCCGATGATCGCGCCGGCCGTGGCCCTGGTGGTCAGCGAGACGCGGCGGCTCAACACGCTGGTCGAGAACCTGATGGAGGTCACCCGCTTCGACGCCGGTACGGCCCGGCTCGTGCTGGACGACGTGGACGTGGCCGACCAGGTCACCGCCTGCATCGACACGCGCGCGTGGCTGGACGCGGTCGAGCTGGACGCCGAGCGCGGCCTCATGGCGCGGCTCGACCCGCGCCGCCTGGACGTGATCCTCGCGAACCTCATCGGCAACGCCCTCAAGCACGGCGGTTCGCCGGTGCGGGTGGCGGTGCGGACGGAGGGCGACGACCTCCTCATCGAGGTGCGCGACCACGGCCCCGGCATCCCCGAGGACGTGCTGCCGCACGTCTTCGACCGGTTCTACAAGGCGAGCGCCTCCCGGCCGCGCTCCGAGGGCAGCGGCCTCGGCCTGTCGATCGCGATGGAGAACGCGCTGATCCACGGCGGTGACATCACGGCGGCGAACTCTCCCGACGGCGACGGCGCGGTGTTCGTGCTGCGGCTGCCGCGCGACGCGTCGCGGACCCCCCTCGGCGAGGACGAACAGCAGAAGGGCGGCGGACATGGCGGCGGGCATGAGGACGCGTAAGCGGTGGCGGCGGGGCGCGGGCGTGCTCGCGGGTGCCGCCGCGGTCGCCGCCCTCGCCGCCGGCTGCGGGATCCGGCCGACGGTCCCGGTCGACGCGGGTGCCGCGCCCTCGCGGATGCCGTGCACCCTCTCCGAATCCGACTCCGACTCCGGCTCCGGCTCCGGCTCCGACGCGGCCGGGGCCGAGGGGCGGCAGGGCCTGCCGGTGACGGTGTACCTGGTGTGCGCGTCCGGTCTGGAGCCGGTGCGGCGCACGGCCGACGAGGCGCCCGTCGTGAAGGGCCGCGACAGCCGCGTGGCGGTGGCCGGTGCGCTGCTGGCCCAGCTGTCGGCCGAGCCGTCGGCGAGCGAGCGGCAGGCGGGTTTCGTCACGTACGTACAGCCGCCGCTGAGCGTCTCGGCGGGCCGGGAGGGTGATCCGGCGCGGGCGCTGCGGCTGAGCCGGCAGCCCGACGACCTGCCGCCGGCGGCGCTGTCGCAGCTGGTGTGCACGTACGCGGAGAACGCCGCGACCACCGCCGGGGGCGACACGGTCGTCCTGGGCGGGCCCGGGGACCGTCCGGCGCGGCGGTACGCGTGTACGGAGGCGGTCAAGGAGCGTCCGGAGTCGGTGGAGCCGACGGCGGAGGCGTCCGCGTCCTGACGCGGCTGCTCGGACGGCTGCCCGGGTACGGCTGGACGTGAGCGGAACCGATCCTGCCGGTGGGCGCGTCTTGGGGGGCGTGCAGCGTCAAGGTTCGGGCGGCAGTGCCGCCATCCGGTTCCGCATCGGCTTCCGCGCGGTGGGGTTCGTCCTGCTTCTCGCGCACCTGGTGCTGGTGGGATGGCTGACGCTCCGGCCACTGGACGTGATGTGGGTGAACGCCGACAACCTCGAGCCGTTCGCGGGCATCAAGGCGGACCTGGCGCTCGGAGCCGCCGAGGCCGCGCGCCGGATCGGCGAGGGCCTGCTGCTCCTCGCCCCGCTCGGTGTGCTGCTGCCGATGGCGGGCGGCCGGCTGGACGTCTCGCCGTGGGCCTCGCTGGCCCGTACGGTCGCGGCCGGCGCGCTGATGTCGCTGGCCATCGAGCTGCTGCAGACCGTGGTGCCGGGGCGGGTGGTGGACGTGGACGCACTGCTGCTGAACACCGTGGGGGTGGCGCTGGCGCACCTGGCCGTGGTGCCGGCCGCGCGGGCGCGGCTGCGGCGGGGGGCGCGCCGGGGGCGTCCGGTCCGCCGGGAGGAGACCTCTCAGGGTGCGACCCCGACGATTCCCAGGGTCGGGATCGCCCCGTAGTCCGACGCTTTGACCCGCTTGGGCGGGTGAGTATGGAGGCAAGGACGATGACTCACCCCGTCACCAAGGAGCCCACCATGGCCGCACTTGTCCGCCCCAGCCAAGGCCGCATGATCGGCGGAGTGTGCGCTGCGCTGGCCCGGCGCTTCGGCACCTCCGCGACGACGATGCGGGTGATCTTCCTCGTGTCGTGCCTGCTGCCCGGCCCGCAGTTCCTGCTGTACCTGGCCCTGTGGATACTGCTGCCGTCGGAGAAGGCCGCCAAGCCGGCCTGGTGATCCGTCGGCTTACGCGAACGGGGCGCGCGACCATGAGGTCGCGCGCCCCGTTCGTCGTACGGGACCGGTCTCCGGACTCAGAGACCGGCGGCCGGCAGGCTGCCGCCGACGGGCAGGCCGCCGAGGAGGCCGGTCACCACGGCCGGGTCGACGGGCAGGCCCTGGATGGCGCCGGTGAGGCCCTGAGCGGTGCCCACCGTCTCCATGGCCTGGCCGGGGAGCTGCTCGATGGCGGCACCCGCGAGCGGCATGGCCATCGGCAGCACCTTGTTCGTGGCCTCAAGGCCGGCGGAGGTGGGGCTGACGACCGCGGACGCGTTTCCGGCGGCGGTCGCGGCGAAAGCGGCACCGAGAGCGGCGACACCGAGGGTCTTGGCGGCGGAGTGCTTCATCGAAAATCGTCCTCGGGGGAATTCGGGGGAAGATGAGCGGCTCTGCAAGCTAGTCAGCCGACGGCGATCTCCGCAAACACCGGAAACGGCCGGGTCGTGCACGCCCCGACCGTTTCCGGTCACCGTCCGCGAGGTGGTTCAGGAGGCGGAACCGCTGGTCGCAGCGGTTTGCGTGAACAGCCATTCGGACTTGAGCTCGGCGTAACCGGGCTTGATCACATCGTTGATCATGGCCAGGCGTTCGTCGAAAGGAATGAATGCTGATTTCATCGCATTGACTGTGAACCACTGCATGTCATCGAGCGTGTAGCCGAACGTCTCGACCAGCCGCTCGAATTCCCGGCTCATGCTCGTGCCGGACATGAGGCGGTTGTCCGTATTGACGGTCACCCGGAAATGCAGCCGGCGCAGCAGGCCGATCGGGTGCTCGGCGTACGAGGCGGCGGCGCCGGTCTGGAGGTTGGACGTCGGGCACATCTCCAGCGGGATGCGCTTGTCGCGCACGTACGCGGCGAGCCGCCCGAGCACGACGGTGCCGTCGTCGGCGACCTCGATGTCGTCGATGATCCGCACCCCGTGGCCGAGGCGGTCGGCGCCGCACCACTGGAGCGCCTGCCAGATGGACGGCAGGCCGAACGCCTCGCCCGCGTGGATGGTGAAGTGGTTGTTCTCACGCTTGAGGTATTCGAAGGCGTCGAGGTGGCGGGTGGGCGGGAAGCCCGCCTCGGCGCCCGCGATGTCGAAGCCGACGACGCCGCGATCGCGGTAGCGGTTGGCCAGCTCGGCGATCTCCAGGGCCCGGGCGGCGTGCCGCATGGCGGTCAGCAGGGCGCCGACGCGGATGCGGTGCCCGGCCGCCCGGGCACGCTGCTCGCCGAGGCGGAAGCCCTCGTTGACGGCTTCGACGACCTGCTCCAGGGTCAGGCCCTGTTCCAGGTGCTGCTCGGGCGCGTACCGCACCTCGGCGTAGACGACGCCGTCCGCGGCGAGGTCCTCGGCGCACTCGGCGGCGACGCGGACGAGGGCCTCGCGGGTCTGCATGACGGCGCAGGTGTGCGCGAAGGTCTCCAGGTAGCGCTCCAGGGAGCCGGAGTCGGCGGCTTCGCGGAACCAGACGCCGAGCCTGTCGGCGTCGGTCTCGGGAAGCGCGCCGTACCCGGCGTCCCGGGCCAGTTCGACGACGGTGCCGGGCCGCAGTCCGCCGTCGAGGTGGTCGTGGAGCAGCACCTTGGGCGCGCGGCGGATCTGGTCGGTGGTCGGGAGGTTGGGGATGGAGCTCGTCATTTTCGAACTCTAGCCCCTACGCGCGTAGAAGGAGGGTTGTTCGGCGTCGATACGCAACAGTGACCGCCCGTACGGATGGAGTACATCTCGACTTCTGAGACTGTTCTGCCATGGCGAACCACGCACTCGTAGGAACGAGCGGCGCGCGTGCTCCTCGGTTGGGCCGGCCCGTCGGGGCCGGGGTGCCGGCGGTGGGGGGTGTGGTGCTGCTCCTGCCGGACGGCGCGCCCGCGTCCGGGCGCGGGCCCTCGGCGCTGGCGCGCGCGGCGTGTCTGCCGCTGGCGCGGCGGCTGGCGCGCGAGGGCCGGGCGGAGGGGCTCGTGGCGCATGTGGTGCGCTACCGGGGCCGCGGGTGGAACGGCGCCGACGCGCTGCTCGCGGCGGACGCCGCGTGGGCGGCCTCGGAGGTGGTGCGGCGGTACGGCGACGTGCCGGTCTGTCTGGCCGGCCACGGCATGGGCGGCCGGGCGGCGCTGCGCGCGGCGGGGCACACGGCCGTCAACTCCGTGCTGGCGCTGGCGCCGTGGCTGCCGGAGCAGGACGTGGCGGCCAGCCCCGAACCGGTGAAGCAGCTCGCGGGACGGCACGTGATGATCGTGCACGGCACGAACGACGCGCGCACGGACCCCGAGTCGTCCTACCGCCTCGCCGACCGCGCGAAGAAGGTCAACCGCGACACCTGCCGCTTCGAGGTCCACTCGGACGGCCACGCCCTGCGCGAGCACCGCGGTGAAGTCCTCGCCCTGGCGGCCGACTTCGTCCTGGGTGCGCTGTTCTCGCGCCCGTACGCGCGCCCCGTCGCCGACGCGCTGGCGGCCCCGCCGCCGCTGGGGCTGCGGATGCCGCTGGCGTCGGGGTTCGGGCGGGCGCTGATGCGGCGGTAGGGGCCTTCGGGGCGCCGCTCCACCGGGCTGCCCGGGTCGCCGGCCGCGCGCGCCCGCTCACGCCGATTCGTCGATCAGGCGGCCCCGCCGGGACAGCAGGAAGCGCTTGAAGGCCGCCACCGGCGGGGTGTCCGGGTGGCCGTCGAGCCAGGCGACGCCGATCTCGCGGGCCGCGCGCGGGGCCGTCACCGTCAGTTCGACGACGCCGGGGCGCGGGACCGCCGGGGGCGGCAGGAGGGCGACGCCGAGGCCGGCCGCGACCAGGCCGCGCAGGGTCTCGGCCTCCTCGCCCTCGAAGGCGACGCGCGGCGAGAACCCCGCTTCGGCGCAGAGCGCGTCGGTGATGCGGCGCAGGCCGTAGCCGGGCTCCAGGGTGACGAAGGTTTCGTCGGCGGCCTCGGCGAGCCGGACCCGCTTGCGGCCGGCGAGGCGGTGGTCGTCGGGGACGACGAGCCGCAGCCGCTGCTCGTCGAGGCGCCGGGTGACCAGGTCCGGGGCGTCGGGGACGGGGGAGGTCAGGCACAGGTCCAACTCCCCGGAGCGCAGCCGCTCGATCATGGCCTCGCCGTAGTTCTGGACGAGGGTGAACCGCACCTTGGGGTGGTCCACGCGGAAGGCGCGGATCAGCTCGGGTACGGTCTCCGAGCCCATGGTGTGCAGGAATCCGAAGGCGACCCGCCCGGCGGCGGGGTCCGCGTCGGCGCGTACGGTGTCGGCGGCGCGCTCCACCTCGGCCAGCGCGCGCTCGGCGGAGGCGAGGAAGGTGCGCCCGGCGGGGGTCAGCGAGACGGTGCGGCCCTTGCGCGCGAACAGCGTCACGCCCAGGTCCTCTTCGAGGCGGACCACGGCCCGCGACAACGTCGACTGCGGGACGCCGAGTTCGTGCGCGGCGCGCGTCACGTGCTCGTGGCGGGCGACCGCCGCGAAGTACGCGAGGCGCGGCGCGAGCAGCAGCCCCATGTCTTCTTCGTTACTGTTCGGTGACAGCCACTCCCGTGAGCTGTGTTGATGCGCCATGGGAACGATTAAAGCCGTTCCATGCATTGGACGCATGAAACAGGTGTGCCTACCGTCGTCGTATGCCTTCCGCCAGTACCAAGGCGGCCGCCACCGACGCGGTCGCCGACACTCGCCTTGCCCCCGGCCGCCCCGGCTACCGCCGGATGAGCTTCGCGCTCTTCGCCGCCGGAGTCGCCGCCTTCGCCCTCCTCTACTCGACCCAGGCCCTGCTCCCCGCCGTCTCCGCCGACTTCGGCGTGAGCGCCTCGGCGGCCAGCTGGACCGTCTCCGCCGCGACCGGCGCGCTCGCGCTGTGCGTGCTGCCGCTGAGCGCCCTGTCGGAGCGCTTCGGGCGCCGGACCCTGATGACCGCCTCCCTCGCGGTCGCGGTCGCCGTCGGCCTCCTCGTACCGTTCGCGCCGGACCTCTCCTGGCTGGTGGCGCTGCGCGCCGTCCAGGGCGCCGCGCTCGCGGGCCTGCCCGCGTCGGCGATGGCGTACCTGGCGGAGGAGGTGCGGCCCAAGGCGCTGGTCGCCGCGATCGGCCTGTTCGTGGCGGGCAACTCCATCGGCGGCATGAGCGGCCGGATCGTCACCGGCTGGGCGGCCCAGCTCTGGGGCTGGCGCGCCGCGCTGGCCGCGGTCGGCGTGATGGCGCTGGTGTGCGCGGTGGTGTTCCGGCTGATGCTGCCGAAGGCGCGCCACTTCGCGCCGGGGTCGCTGCGCCCGCGCGCGCTGGCGAAGGCCGTGCGCGTCCACCTGGCGGACCCGCTGCTGATGCGCCTGTACGCGATCGGCGCCCTGTTCATGACGGTCTTCGGCGCCGTCTACACGGTGATCGGCTACCGGCTGGTCGAGTCGCCGTTCTCGCTCCCGCAGGGCGTGATCGGCTCCATCTTCCTCATCTACCTGGTGGGTACGGTGTCGTCGGCCGCGGCCGGCAAGCTGGTGGGACGGCTCGGGCGGCGCGGCGCGCTGTACCTGGCGGTGACCACCACCGCGGCGGGCCTGCTGCTCTCCCTGTCGGACGCGCTGGCCGCCGTCCTGGCCGGCCTGGTCCTCATCACGGCGGGCTTCTTCGCGGGCCACGCGGTCGCCTCGTCCTCCGTGAGCCGTACGGCGAAGACGGGCCGCGCGCAGGCGTCGGCGCTCTACCAGTCGGCGTACTACCTGGGCAGCAGCGCGGGCGGCACGCTCGGCGCGGTCGCCTTCCACGCGGGCGGCTGGGCGGGCACGGTCCTGCTGGGGCTCGTCGCCGTCCTCGGCGTCGTGTCCGTCACCCTGTACGGCACGCACAGCGCGCGCGTACAGGAGCGTGAATCGCGGCGTACGTACAACCGCGCGGCTTCCCGGAGCGTCCTAAGGGCATAACAACCGCACCGAACCGGATGGGGGTTGGTGTACGTGGGTGGGAAGCGCATACGCAGAGGGGTGGGGGTCACCCTCGGACTCACGGGGCTGGTCGTGCCGTTGACGGTCGCACTGGCCGCCGCTCCCGCGCAGGCGGCGGCGTCCTGTACGACGCAGACGGGGCCGTACCAGAAGCAGGTGGAGAAGTTCCTCGGGCGGCCGGTGGACGGCAGGCAGTCGCCGGCCGACTGCAAGGCCATCCAGTCGTTCCAGAAGGCGCACGGGATAACGCCGTCGGCGGGGTACGCCGGACCCCTGACGTGGCAGACCATGAACACGATGCTGGCGCAGCGGGCGGCCGGCAAGACGCCCAACAAGGCGGGCGCGTGCCCGACGAACAAGGGCCGGATCGCGTGCGTGGACCTCACGCGGCAGCTGAGCTGGATCCAGGACGGCGCGAAGCTGACGTACGGTCCGGTGCCGGTGCGCACGGGGCGGGACGGCGCGGAGACCCGGACCGGCGCCAAGCGGGTCTACCACCGCGCCATCAAGCACTGGTCGACGATCTACAAGGTGTGGATGCCGTACGCGCAGTTCTTCGACGGCGGGCAGGCCTTCCACTCGGTCGAGAAGTCCATGCACAACCCGCCGGGTTCGGGCGGCTGCGTCAACCTGCGGCCGGCGGACGCGAAGGCGTACTGGAACCTGCTGCGCAACGGGGACGACGTGTTCGTCTACGGGCGGAAGCCGGGAACCTGACCCCGGGTGTCAGTGGCCTCCTGTAGCTTCCGTGAGTGAGGCAGGGAAGCGCGACAGGGGTGGACATCATGGGCGATGTGGCCGTGCAGGACCGGCTGGAGGAGTACCGGACCGAGCTGACCGGGTACTGCTACCGCATGCTGGGGTCGGCCTTCGAGGCCGAGGACGCGGTGCAGGACACGATGGTCCGGGCGTGGCGCTCCATCGACTCGTTCGAGGGGCGCTCGTCCCTGCGGTCGTGGCTGTACCGCATCGCGACGAACGTGTGCCTGGACGCGCTGAACGCCGGGAACCGCCGGGCCCGGCCGATGGACCTGACGGCCCCGACGCCGGTGGCGCAGGCGCAGCTCAACGCCCGTCCGGAGCTCATCTGGCTGGAGCCGGTGCCGGACGGGCGGGTGCTGCCGTCGGTGGCGGACCCGGCGGAGACGGCCGTGTCGCGCGAGACCGTGCGGCTGGCGTTCGTGGCCGCGCTGCAGCACCTGCCGCCCAAGCAGCGGGCGGTGCTGATCCTGCGCGAGGTGCTGGCGTGGAAGGCGAGCGAGGTGGCGGAGCTCCTCGGTACGTCGGTCGCGTCGGTCAACAGCGCGCTGCAGCGGGCGCGGGCGACGCTGGCGGAGTCGCCCCCGGCCGACACGGACGTGGCCGATCCGCTCGACGAGGAGCAGAAGCAGCTCCTCGAGCGCTACGTCGCGGCCTTCGAGGGGTACGACATGGAGGCCCTGACCGCCCTCCTCCACGAGGACGCGACGCTCTCCATGCCGCCCTACGACCTGTGGCTGCGGGGCCACGACGACATCGTGGGCTGGATGCTCGGCGTCGGCGAGGTCTGCCGCGGCTCGCGTCTGGTGCCGGTCGTGGCGAACGGCACGCCGGCGTTCGCGCACTACCACCCGGACCCGGAGGGCGGTTTCAGCCCGTGGGCGCTCATGGTCATCGAGATCGTGGACGGGAAGGTCTCGGGCATCACGTCGTTCCTGGACGTGAAGCGCTGGTTCCCGTTGTTCGACCTCCCGGACCGCCTGGAGGCGTGAGGAGCGCCTCCAGCCCGACGAGCCCGAGCAGCGCCCGCAGCCCGGGCGCCGCTCCCCGGACGGTCAGGGGGTGGCCGAGCCGCTGCGCGGTGAGCCGCAGCCGCGCGAGTGCCTCGACGGCGTCGAGGCCGGGCCGGATGACCCCGCCGACGTCGCAGTCGACGGGCACCCCGGCCCCCGCGCCGTCGAGCAGCTCGGCCAGCTCGGCGCAGAGCCGGGGCGCGTCGTCGGAACCGATGGGCCCGGTGAGGCGGAAGACGAGCGGCTCGGTGGTGTCCACATGGGGGGAGACCCGTTCCGGGCCGCGAACTCATCGGTGGCATGCCGAACGGGACCGATGGAGGTCCATCGGTCCCGTTCAGCCGTCCGCGTGTCAGGCGATGCGCTCCAGCACCACCGGGCTCGGCTCGTACGCCGTGCCCTCGGCCGCGATGTCGTACGTGCCGGCCAGGGACTGCAGGGCGTAGTCGAACTTCTCCGGTGTGTCCGTGTGGAGGGTCAGCAGGGGCTGGCCCGCCGTGACGGTGTCGCCCGGCTTGGCGTGCAGCTCGATGCCCGCGCCCGCCTGGACCGGGTCCTCCTTGCGGGCGCGGCCCGCGCCGAGGCGCCAGGCGGCGACGCCGACGCCGTACGCGTCGAGGCGGGTGAGGACGCCCGAGGCGGGGGCCGTGACGACGTGCTGTTCGCGGGCGACCGGGAGCGGGGCGTCCGGGTCGCCGCCCTGGGTGGCGATCATGCGGCGCCAGACGTCCATCGCGGAGCCGTCCGCGAGGGCCTTCGCCGGGTCGGCGTCCTTGAGGCCGGCGGCGTCGAGCATCTCGCGGGCGAGCGCGAGGGTGAGCTCGACGACGTCGGCGGGGCCGCCGCCCGCGAGGACCTCGACGGACTCGCGGACCTCCAGGGCGTTGCCCGCCGTCAGGCCGAGCGGCGTCGCCATGTCGGTGAGGAGGGCGACCGTCTTCACACCGTGGTCGGTGCCCAGGCCCACCATGGTGGAGGCCAGTTCGCGGGCGTCGTCGATGTTCTTCATGAAGGCGCCGGAGCCGACCTTGACGTCCAGGACCAGCGAGCCGGTGCCCTCGGCGATCTTCTTGGACATGATCGAGGAGGCGATCAGCGGGATCGCCTCGACCGTGCCGGTGACGTCGCGCAGCGCGTACAGCTTCTTGTCGGCGGGGGCGAGCCCGTCGCCGGCCGCGCAGATGACCGCGCCCGTGGTGTCGAGGACGTGGAGCATCTCCTCGTTGGAGAGCAGCGCCCGCCAGCCGGGGATGGACTCCAGCTTGTCGAGCGTGCCGCCGGTGTGGCCGAGGCCCCGGCCGGAGAGCTGCGGCACGGCCGCGCCGCACGCGGCGACCAGCGGGGCGAGCGGCAGCGTGATCTTGTCGCCGACGCCGCCCGTCGAGTGCTTGTCGGCGGTCGGGCGGGAGAGGGACGAGAAGTCCATGCGCTCGCCGCTGGCGATCATCGCGGCGGTCCAGCGGGCGATCTCCGTACGGTTCATGCCGTTGAGCAGGATCGCCATCGCCAGCGCCGACATCTGCTCGTCCGCGACGACGCCGCGCGTGTACGCGTCGATGACCCAGTCGATCTGCTCGGGGCTCAGCTCGCCCCCGTCCCGCTTGGTGCGGATGACGGAAATCGCGTCCATGGGGTGGGTGTTTCCTTCCAGTGGCTTCTGCGGGGCGTCGTGTCGATCAGGCCGGCCCGGCCTGACCGGCGAGACGCCCCCTAGGCGAGGTGCTGGGGGCCGAAGGCCTGGGGGAGCATCTCGGCGAGGGTGAGGACCCCGGCGGGGGTGTCCAGCAGCAGCTCGTCGCCGCCGAACTCGTACAGCAGCTGACGGCACCGGCCGCACGGCACCAGCACCTCGCCGCGGCCGTCCACGCACACGAAGTGCGTGAGCCGGCCGCCGCCCGTGGCCTGGAGCTGGGAGACCAGACCGCACTCGGCGCACAGGCCGATGCCGTACGAGGCGTTCTCCACGTTGCAGCCGGTGACCGTGCGGCCGTCGTCCGCGAGGGCGGCCGCGCCGACCGCGTACCCCGAGTAGGGGGCGTACGCGTGCGCCATGGCCTCCCTCGCGGCGTCGCGCAGGGGCTCCCAGAGGTCGTCGGCCGTCACTTGCCCTGGCCCCTCTTGTACGGCATGCCGTCCGCCTTCGGCATGCGCAGCCGCTGCGCGGACAGGGCCAGCACCAGCAGGGTGGTGACGTAGGGCGCGGCGTCCACGAACTGGCTGGGCAGCTTGTCGGTGCCCGCGTACCAGACGAACAGCAGCGCGGCGACGACGGCCGAGATGGCGGCGGAGACGTACTTCTTCTTGTACAGCTGCCAGATGACGAGCGCGACGAGCAGGATCGCCAGCAGCAGGAGCATCGCGTGCACGTTCTCGGCGCCGCCGCGCAGCTTGAGGCTGTCGGTGAAGCCGAAGAGTCCGGCGCCGAGCGCGAGGCCGCCGGGCATCCAGTTGCCGAAGATCATCGCGGCGAGGCCGATGTAGCCGCGGCCGCCGGTCTGACCCTCCTGGTAGATGCCGGTGGAGACGATGGCGAGGAAGGCGCCGCCGAGGCCCGCGAGGGCGCCGGAGACGATCACGGCGATGTACTTGTACTTGTAGACGTTGACGCCGAGGGACTCGGCGGCCACCGGGTTCTCACCGCAGGAGCGCAGCCGCAGGCCGAAGCCGGTGCGCCACAGGATCCACCAGGAGGCGGGGACGAGCAGCAGCGCGACGACGGTGAGCAGCGACAGGTTGGTGACCAGACCGCCGAGCAGGCCCGCGAGGTCGGAGACGAAGAACCAGTGCTTGGCCTGGAGGTCGGCCAGCCCGTCCGACAGCCCGGGGATGGTGATGTCGGTGACGCGGTCGATGCGCGGGGACTGCTTGGATGAGCCGCCCGGGGTCTCGGCGAAGGTGAAGTTCGACAGGTAGCGGGTGGCGCCGGTGGCCAGGATGGTGATGGCCACACCGGAGACGATGTGGTTGACGTTGAAGGTGACCGTCATGACCGCGTGCAGGACGCCGCCGAGCGCGCCGCCCAGGATGCCGAGGGCGACACCGGTCCACGGGCCCCACTGGTAGCCGGCCCAGGCGCCGAACCAGGTACCCATGATCATCATGCCTTCGAGGCCGATGTTGACCACGCCGGCCCGCTCGGACCACAGGCCGCCGAGGCCCGCCAGACCGATGGGGACGGCCAGCTGGAGGGCGCCGGAGATCTGGCCCACGGAGGTGAGGTCGTCGGCACCGCTGATGACGCGGACCAGCGAGAACAGCGCGAGGCCGCCCGCGATGATCAGCAGGATGACGGGAAGGGACAGCTTGCGGCGTCCGCCGCCCTTCTTGGGCGCCGCGGCAGCGGCCGTGACAGTGCTCGTGGACTCGCTCATGCTGCCACGTCCTCCTTCTTCAGTCGGGCCTGGGCGGCGAGCTCCTCGCCCACCTTCTGCTGCTGTCGGCGCAGGCCGTACTGCCGGACCAGCTCGTACGCGACGACGACCGAGATCACGATCAGGCCCTGCATGATCATGGCGATCTCCTTCTCGAAGCCGTACTGGTCGAGGGAGGCCGACGCCTTGTCGAGGAAGGCGATGAGCAGTGCGGCGAAGAAGATGCCGACGGGGCTGTTGCGGCCCAGCAGCGCGATCGTGATGCCCGTGAAGCCGACACCGACCGGGAAGCTCAGGCTGTACGTGTGGGTCTGGCCGAGCAGCATCGGCATGCCGGCCAGGCCGGCGACCGCGCCGGAGATCAGCATGGCGGTGAGGACCATCCGCTTGGCGTCGACACCGCTCGCCTGGGCGGCGGAACCGCTCGCGCCGGTGGCGCGCAGGTCGAAGCCGAAGCGGGTGCGGCTGAGGACGAACCAGTAGACGACACCCAGCGCGAAGGCGACGAAGGTGAAGCCGTAGATGGTGCCGCCGTCCACGTCGAGGCCCGGCATCCAGCCGGACTCGGCGATCTCACCGGTGGTGAGGTCGTTGGAGCCGGGCGGCTGCACGCCGAGGTTGGCGGGCAGGATCATCCAGGCGATCAGGCTGGTGGCGATGGCGTTCAGCATGATCGTGGAGACGACCTCGCTGACGCCGCGGGTGGTCTTCAGGATGCCCGCGATACCGGCCCACATCGCGCCGACGAGCATCGCGACGAGGACGATCAGCAGGATGTGGAGCGGGCCGGGCAGCTCGACCGCCGCACCGACGACCGCCGCCAGCATCACCGCGAGGCGGTACTGGCCGTCGACACCGATGTTGAACAGGTTCATCCGGAAGCCGATGGCGACCGCCAGCGCGGCGAGGTAGTACGTGCCGGTCTGGTTGAGGATCAGGACCTGGATGTCGGTGAACTCCAGGCTCTGGAACATGATCCGGTACGGCTCGATCGGGTCACGGTCCGAGACCAGCAGCACCACGGAGGTGAGCAGGAAGGCCACGACCAGCGCGAGCGCCGGGCCGGCCAGGCCCAGGATCAGCCGGTCCTTCTGGAACTTCTTCATCGGCCCTCACCGTTCGGGGTCTCGTCGTGGTGCTCCAGGTGGCCGGTCGCGGCGCCGGTCATGGCCGAGCCCAGCTCCTCCGGGGTGATCGTGGCGGGGTCGGCGTCCGCGACCAGCCGGCCGCGGTACATCACCCGCAGGGTGTCGGAGAGCCCGATGAGCTCGTCCAGGTCGGCGGAGATCAGCAGCACCGCCAGGCCCTCGCGGCGCGCCGCGCGGATCTGGTCCCAGATCTGCGCCTGGGCGCCGACGTCCACACCGCGGGTGGGGTGGGCGGCGATGAGGAACTTGGGGTTGTGGCTCATCTCGCGGCCGACGATCAGCTTCTGCTGGTTGCCGCCGGAGAGGGAGGCCGCGGTGACCTCGATGCCGGGGGTGCGGACGTCGTACTCGCGCACGATCCGCTCGGTGTCCTTGCGGGCGGCCTTGAGGTCGAGGATGCCGCGCTTGCTGTTGGGCTCCTCGGTGACGTGGCCGAGGATGCGGTTCTCCCAGAGCGGGGACTCCAGCAGCAGGCCGTGGCGGTGGCGGTCCTCGGGGATGTACCCGATGCCGCCCTCCCGGCGCTTGCGGGTCGGCGCGTGGGAGATGTCGGTGCCGTCGAGCGTGATGACGCCGCCGTCGGGGTCGCGCAGGCCGATCAGGGCCTCGATGAGCTCGGTCTGGCCGTTGCCCTCGACGCCGGCGATGCCCATGACCTCGCCCTTGTGGATGGTGAAGTCGATGCCCGCCAGGACCTCGCGGACGATGCCGTCCGGGTCCGTCTCCGCCAGCCGCAGATCCTGCACGCGCAGCATCGGCACGTCCGTGACCGTCGACTCGCGGGTCTCCGGCGACGGCAGCTCGGCGCCGACCATCAGCTCGGCGAGCTGCTTGGTGGTGGCGGTGCGCGGGTCGGCCGTGCCCACCGTCGTACCGCGCCGGATGACGGTGATGTCGTCGGCGACGGAGAGCACCTCGCCCAGCTTGTGCGAGATGAAGATGACGGTGAGGCCCTCCGCCTTGAGCTCCCGCAGGTTGGCGAAGAGCGCGTCGACCTCCTGCGGGACGAGCACGGCGGTCGGCTCGTCGAGGATGAGGGTGCGGGCGCCGCGGTAGAGGACCTTCAGGATCTCCACGCGCTGGCGGTCGGCGACGCCCAGCTGCTCGACGAGCACGTCCGGGCGGATGTTCAGCCCGTACGCCTCCGAGATCTCCATGATCTTCTTACGGGCCTTGCCCCCGATGCCGTACAGCTTCTCGCTGCCGAGGACGACGTTCTCCAGCACCGTGAGGTTGTCGGCCAGCATGAAGTGCTGGTGGACCATGCCGATGCCGATGGCGATGGCGTCGGCGGGGCTGGAGAAGGAGACCCGCTTGCCGTCGATGGTGATGGTGCCCTCGTCCGGCTTCTGCATGCCGTAGAGGATCTTCATCAGGGTCGACTTGCCGGCCCCGTTCTCACCGATCAGGGCGTGGACGGTGCCCTTGCGGATGGTGATGTCGATGTCGTGGTTGGCCACGACGCCGGGGAAGCGCTTGGTGATGCCGCGCAGCTCTACGGCGGCGGCCGACGCAGCCGGCGGCGATGACGGACTGGACGCGTTGATGACGCACTCTCCTTGGCGGGAAAGGAGCGGAGGGCAGGGGGGATGGCCTTCGAAGCTATCGCGACACGCGGGGCTCTACGCGCGTAGCGATCCCGAATGGAAAAAACCGGGGGCGGGACATGGCCCGGGTCCGGAGAGGCGGCTCGCGCCGCACTCTCCGGACCCGCGGAACCAGGCTGTTCCGGCCGCGCCGTTACGGGGCGGTCTTGACCGTGATCTTCTTGGCGATGATGTCGGCCTTGGCCTTGTCCACCGCGGCGACCACGTCGGTCATCTTGGTGTAGGCCGGGTTCGACGTGGACAGGCCGACGCCGTCCTTGTCCAGGCCGTAGCGGATCTCACCGGACTGCGGCTTGCCGTCCTTGACCGACTTGATCAGGTTGAAGACGGAGTCGGAGACGTCCTTGGTCACCGAGGTGAGGATGTACTCCTTGTAGGCGGCGAGGCCCTTCTGGTTGTACTGGTCGGAGTCGACGCCGATGGCCCACTTCTTGGCCTTGGCGGCGGCCTCGATGGAGCCCGAGCCGGCGAGGCCCGCGGCGGCGTACACCACGTCGGCGCCCGCGTCGATCTGGCCCTGCGCGGCGGCCTTGCCAAGGTCCGGCTTCGAGAAGCCACCGAAGTCCGGCGGCTGCGTCAGGTACTGGACCTTGACGTTGACGTCCTTGTTGGTGTCCTTGACGCCCTGGACGAAGCCCGCCTCGAACTTCTTGATCAGCGGGGTCTCGACACCGCCGATGAAGCCGACCGTCTTGGACTTGGTCACCTTGGCGGCGGCGACGCCGGCCAGGTAGGAGCCCTGCTCCTCGTTGAAGACCAGGTTGGCGATGTTCTTGCCGGTCTTGGACGTGTCGTCGATGAGGCCGAAGGTGGTCTTCGGGAACTTCGGCGCGACCTCGGCGATGGCCGGCGCGTAGGCGAAGCCGACGCCGATGACCGGGTTGTTGCCGGCGCGGGCCAGCTCGGTAAGGCGCTGGACCTTGTCCGGGTCGCCCTCGCCCTCGCTGGGCTCCGCCTCGGTGCCCTTGACGCCGAGGTCCTTCTCGGCCCTCTCCAGGCCGGCGAAGGCGGCGTCGTTGAAGGACTGGTCACCGCGGCCGCCGATGTCGTACGCGATGGCCGCCTTGGGGTCGCCGCCGGAAGCGGTGTCCGACGACTTTCCGCCACACGCGGTGGCGCTGAGCGCGAGTGCCGCGGAGGCAACACTGACGGTTGCGATCCTGGTGATCCGGCGCAAGGGGGGCTCCTTCGACCTGACCGAAGCGCCACTTCCGGCGCTGGTTTCGCGGCGATCGTAACGCGCGTAGATGTCAGGTAAAGGCCTGTTCGGTAGCCGTTACCAGATCGACGCGAACAGCCCACGTCGTTGGCGTAGCGGCGGGCGGTACGGCGCCTTTCGGCCGCGCGGCGCGGCGTAGTGACGCGACGACACCCCGTATCGAAGGAGCCGCCCCTCCGGGGGTGTTCACCCCCTGGGGAGAGTCGAGCCCGGAGGGGCCCCGCCCCCGCCCCGAAGGGCTCCGGGCCTAGGCCAAGCGCTCGGCGTCGAGCAGCGCCGCCGCCGTGAAGAGTTCGACTCCCACCTTGATGGCGGACTCGTCCACGTCGAAGTCGCCGCGGTGGAGGTCGTGCTTGGCGGGGTCGCCGGGGCGGCGGACGCCCAGGCGGGCCATGGCGCCCGGGACGTGCTCGAGGTACCAGGAGAAGTCCTCGCCGCCGAGGCTCTGCTCGGTGTCCTCGATGGTGTACGCCCCGTAGCGCCGGGTCATCGCGTCCTGCAGCAGGCCCGCCACGGTCGCGTCGTTGACGACCGGCGGGACGCCGCGCACGTACTCGATCTGGCACTTCGCGCCGTGCAGCGTCGCCACCTCGTCGATCGCGGCGTACACCTGGTCCGGGGCGTCGCGCCAGGCCGCCAGGTCCAGGCAGCGCACGGTGCCGCCGAGCTCGGCGTGCTGCGGGATGACGTTCGGCGCGTGGCCGCACTCGATGCGGCCCCACGTGAGGGCCAGCCCGGCGCGGGCGTCGATACGGCGGGCGAGGACGGCGGGCGCGTCGGTCGCCACGCGGGCGGCCGCGGTGACGAGGTCCGTCGTCAGGTGAGGGCGCGCGGTGTGGCCGCCGGGGCCCGCGAGGGTGACCTCCAGGCGGTCGCACGCCGAGGTGATGGCCCCGGTGCGCAGTCCGATGCGCCCGGCGTCGACGCGCGGGTCGCAGTGCACGGCGATGATCCGGCCCACGCCGTCCAGCGCGCCGGCGTCGATCGCCTCGACCGCGCCGCCGGGCAGCACCTCCTCGGCGGGCTGGAAGATCAGCCGCACGGGCTGCGGCAGCAGCCCCTGCCGGTCCAGGTCCGCCAGGACGAGCCCGGCGCCCAGGACCACCGTCGTGTGGACGTCGTGGCCGCAGGCGTGCGCGCGGTCCGGCACGGTGGAGCGGTACGGCACGTCCGTCTTGGTGTCGGGGATGGGCAGCGCGTCGATGTCCGCGCGGATGGCGAGCATGGGACGCGCGCCGTCCCCTCTGCCGATGTCACACGTCAGCCCCGTACCGCCGGGCAGCACCCGCGGGCGCAGCCCGGCCGCCTCCAGGCGGGTCTTGAGCGCGGCCGTCGTACGGAATTCCTGGAAACCGAGCTCGGGGTGCATGTGCACGTCCCGGCGGAAGGCGATCAGCTCGGCGCGCAGCGCGTCGGGCAGCGCTCCGAGCAGAGGTGTTTCGCCGGGAACGTCGGTTTCGGGGTCGCGGGACATCAACTTGTTCACCCATGACAGGGTAGGCGCGTTCCCCCCTCAACTAACGTGTGATCTACAAAACTTCAGCCCGTTAGGGGAAAGAAACCTGGTTGGGCGGGCTTGAGCGGCGAGCGAAGTGGGTAAGCTCACGCGTTTTCGACCTTTTTTCGATCTCCGCTCGATCGCCGCCCGGTCGCCGCTCCCTCGCCGCTCACGCGACCGTGAGGCCCGGTCCGTGTGCCGTGCGTGCCGACTCCGTCACCGCCGCCAGGAACCCGCGCGCCCGCGGCGACGCGCTCGCCCGCAGCCACTCCGGCGCCACCTCGCACACCGCGATCCGGACCCCGGTGCCGGCCAGCGCCAGCGGGAGGGTGTGGACGACCGTGGAGGGGAAGCTCAGCACGGTACGGCCGATCGGGCCGCGCCGGGCGATCAGCTCCAGCGGGAGCTCCGGGCGCACGATCTCCAGGCCGGTCCCGGCGGCGATGCGGTGCAGCTTCTCGACGCTCTCGCGGCGGTGCGCGAAGTACCGGGTCGCGCCGTGCGCCGCGGCGAGGGCGGCGACGGCCGCCACGTACGGCTCCTGCTCCACCACGCCCGTCTCGACGAGCGAGGTGCCGACCAGGTCCGCGCCCCCGCTCACCCGCGGCGGCCCGAAGCGCTCGCGGGTCCAGGCGAAGCGGTTCGGCGTGACGGTGGCGCCCGGCGGCGCCTCGACCGGCAGGGCGGTGAAGACCTCCACGGCCCGCCGCCGTCCGGGGGCGAGCCTGTGGCGGGCGAGGGCGGTCACCGGCGCCAGGGCCAGCTCGCGCGGGGTGAGGCCGCGGCCGCGCCGGTGCCAGCGGACGAGCCGCTCGCCGCGCGCCAGCCGCTCCGCGAACTCCATCGTCGCCGTGCCGTCGTCCACGACGGTGACGGCGCGCGGCCCGAAGAGCGTCAGCAGCAGCTGCACGTACCGCGAGAACGGGTCGCCGACGAGCACGCGCTCCGCGCCGCGCAGCAGCGGCGCCAGCTCCCGCAGGGTGCGCGGCAGGGCGCCGCGCCCGAGGCGGGCCTCCTGCCAGCGGACGGTGACGCCCTCGTCCCGGGCGAGGCCGGCCATGCGGCGCAGCTGGCCCCGTGACATGGGGTCGGTGGGCGGCAGGACGACGACGGTGAGGCGCGGCCGCCCGGTGTGGTGGGCCCACTCCAGGACGTTGAGCAGCTGGACCGGGCTCTCCACGAAAGCCAGGCAGGGGGCCGGGTGCTCGGCGGTCATACCGTGGCCGGGACGCGGCGGAGCTTCTTCATGGGAGCGAGTTCGGACTCGTAGACCTTCTTGATCCCGTCGCCGAGGGCGGTCTCGATGGTGCGGATGTCGCGTACGAGGCGGGTGAGGCCGCCGGGCTCGACGGAGGCGGCCTGGTCGGAGCCCCACATGGCGCGGTCCAGGGTGATGTGGCGCTCGACGAAGCAGGCACCGAGGGCGACGGCGGCGAGGGTGGTCTGGAGGCCGGTCTCGTGGCCGCTGTAGCCGATGGGGATGTTGGGGTAGTCACGCATGAGGGACCGGATCACGCGCAGGTTCAGCTCCTCGGCCTTCGCGGGGTACGTGGAGGTGGCGTGGCACAGCAGGATGGTGTCGCTGCCGAGGACCTCCACGGCGTGGCGGATCTGGCGCGGGGTGGACATGCCGGTGGAGAGGATGACGGTCCGGCCGGTGGCGCGCAGGGCGCGCAGCAGCTCGTCGTCGGTGAGGGACGCGGAGGCGACCTTGTGGGCGGGCGGGTCGAACTTCTCCAGGAACGCGACGGCCTCGGTGTCCCACGGGGAGGCGAACCAGTCGATGCCGCGTGCACGGCAGTGCTCGTCGATGGCGCGGTACTCGTCCTCGCCGAACTCGACGCGGTGGCGGTAGTCGATGTACGTCATGCGGCCCCAGGGCGTGTCGCGCTCGACGTCCCACTGGTCGCGGGGGGTGCAGATCTCGGGGGTGCGCTTCTGGAACTTCACGGCGTCGCAGCCCGCGTCGGCGGCGGCGTCGATGAGGGCGAGCGCCTTGTCGAGGTCGCCGTTGTGGTTGATGCCGATCTCGCCGGTGACGTAGACGGGCTGGTCGGGGCCGACGGTCGTGCGTCCGATGGTGCGCAGGCGGGAGTTCACGTTCGTGGTTCCTTTACGTGGCGGGGAGGACGTGCAGGGTGGGGCCGAGGAGCCAGGCGGCGATCTCGCGGATGGCGCCGGCGCCGCCGGGTGTCGCGGTGACGGCACGGGCGGCGGCCCGTACGGCGTCGTGGGCGTTCGCGACGGCGACGGGCCAGCCGACGAGCCCGAAGCAGGGCAGGTCGTTGACGTCGTTGCCGGCGTAGAGCACCCGTTGGGGGTCGAGGGCGTGGTCGTCGCACCACTGCTTCAGCGCGAGGTCCTTGCGGTCGACGCCGTGCAGGACGGGGACGCCGAGCTTGCGGGCGCGGGCGGCGACGACGGGGTTGCGCTCGGTGGACAGGATCAGCAGCCGGATGCCCGAGCGGCGCAGGGCGGCGACGCCGAGCCCGTCGCCCCGGTGTACGGCGACGAGCTCGCGGCCGTCGGAGTCGATGAGCACCCGGTCGTCGGTCTGGGTGCCGTCGAAGTCGAGGACCACGGCGTCGACGTCGTCGGCGGTCGGCCTGACCGGTTCGTCGAGGAGCGGGGCGAGGGCGCGGGCGCGGGCGAGGTCGTGCGGGTCGTCGATCTCCAGTACGCGCGCGGGGTCGGTGACGACGAGCCCGGTCCGCCCGAAGAACCGGTGCCGGTGCGCGCGGAACCCGCGCGCGTCCATGCCGTACGCGGCGCCCGTCTCCAGGTACTCGGGCTCGCGGTCCTGGCGCCGGGGGCGGTGGGCCTTGTCGTGGTTGACGCCCCGCGCGCCCCGGGCTCCGTCGGCACCGTCGGGGTCGGCGGGGTCGGCGGGGGCGTGCCACAGGAAGCCGTGCGTCGGGGCGACGGTCAGGGCGGTGTCGGCGCCGCGCTCCTGGATCTCGGCGGCCACGCCGTCGACGTCGTACGCCGTGAGGAAGGGGCTCGTGCACTGGACCAGGAGCACCACGTCGACGCGGCGGCCGTGGAGCTCCTCGAAGGCGTCCAGCGCGTGGAGGACCGCCGCCTCGCTGGTGGCGGTGTCGCCGGAGAGGGCGGCCGGGCGCTCGACGGCCCGGGCGCCGGCCGCGCGGGCCGCGGAGGCGATGGCGGGGTCGTCGGTGGAGACGACGACGTCGGTCACCCGGTGGGCGGCGAGGCAGGCGCGTACCGCGCGGGCGACCAGCGGGACGCCGCCCACCGGGGCGAGGTTCTTGCCGGGGACGCCCTTGGAGCCGCCCCGGGCGGGTATGACGGCCAGCACCGTGGCCGGGCGCGCGGTCACAGCTCCCCCAGGCGGCGGATCACCGGGGCCACCCGCTGCACCCCGTGGCGGTACAGCCCGCGTGCCGCGTCCCGCAGCACGCGCCGGACGGCGGACGCCGCCGGTGCCGCCGCCTCGGTGTCGAGGCGGTGGCGGCCGAGGACGCCGGGCAGGTAGCCGGGGGCGGTCCGTTGCGTGTAGTACGGCGCGAGGGGCGGCGGCACCGGCCGGTCCAGCAGCTCCCGCACCCGGGCGCGGGCGGCGTCGAAGGCCGTGGCGTACGAGCCGTCCGGCGCGACTCCCTGCGCGGCGAGCCAGGTCGGGTCGGGCGTGGGGCGGTGGCCGGCGTCGAGGGCGTCCCAGGAGGTGAGCAGGCCCGAGCCGAGGAAGTGGTGGTTGCCGAGCGCCTCGCGCACGCCCAGGTCGGTCAGGACGGCCGTCGGGACGCGCCGGTGCAGGGCCTCCAGCGCGGCCGTGGACGAGACCGTGACCAGCAGGTCAGTACGGTCGAGCACCTCGCCCATGTGGCCGTGGACCAGGCGGAGGTTGGGCGGCAGCGGGCCGCGCGCCAGCTTCTGGTACGGGTGCTCCTCCAGGTGCGTGGTGTGCTCGCCCGGCTTGGAGCGCAGCTTCAGCAGCACCTCGCGGTCCGGGTGCAGCCGGGCGTGCTCGACCAGCCGGCGCAGCAGGTACGCGCGCTCCTCGCGGGTCGCGGGCACGGACGGCTGCGCGGCGAAGACCACCGTGTCGCGGCCGGGCTGCGGCGCGTACGGCGCCCCGCCGAGGAACGGCAGCGCGGCCTCCACCACCGCCGACGCGTCCGCGCCGACGCCTTCGTACACCGCCCGGAAGCGCTCGGCGTCGTGGCGCGAGTTGGCGAGGACGACGTCGGCGCCGTGCCGCAGCAGCAGCCCGTCGGCGAGCTTCTCGTACACGACGCCGACGTAGCCGGTGACGACGACCGGGCGGCGGGGCAGCGCCATCCCGGCCAGGCCGTGCAGCAGCGCCTGGACCGTGCCGCCGACGAGCGCGAGGACGACGACGTCGTACGCCTCGTCCCGTACCGCGCGCAGGAACTCCGCGCCGGTCACCTCGCGGGGTACGCCGATGCCGGCGCCGACCTCGGCGAGCTGACGGGCGGTCGGGGTGGCCCGGCCGCGCAGCACGTAGCCGCTGATCTCGGGAGCCGGTCCGGGCGGGGTGAGGCGGCGCGCGGTGAGGGCGCCCCACTTCCAGCGGGTGTCGGAATCCGCGAGGACCGCGATCCGCACCGCTGCGCTGCTGCTGCCGGTACGTGTGGAAGGCACGCCGAGGACGTTAGGAAGGCATTCCGCTTCGCGGCCCAACAGGGCCGCAACAAAGGGTGAACAGCACTGGGCGGCATTCGGCCGGCGATCCGGTTAAGGAGCGCGCCGCTCAGCGTTCACCGCGCATCCCTTTACCCGTCAGGGCGAATGCCGGGGCCGCGCCTAGTGTCGGGCGGGTGGTCAAGCTCTCCGTCGTCGTGCCGTTCTACAACGTGCAGACATACGCCCCGGAAACCCTGGAAAGTCTGCGGGCCAACGCCCGCGACGACTTCGAATTCCTGCTCGTCGACGACTGTTCGACGGATGCGACGCACGACATCCTGCGGCGGGCCGCCCGCACGCTCCCGGGGGCGGTGCTGTTGCGGCACGAGCGCAACGCCGGACTCGCCACCGCCCGCAACACCGGCATCGACGCGGCGCGCGGCGAGTACCTCGCCTTCCTCGACGGCGACGACTGGCTGGCGCCCGGCCAGCTGGCCCGACTCCTCGCCGCAATAGAGGAGTTGGGGTGCGACTTCATCCGTACGGACCACGTGCAGTGCACGGGGAAGGCGCGGACGGTGCACCGCGTACCGGTGGGGCGGCGCGGGGAGGTGCTGCGGCCGCGCGACGCGATCCTGCCGGCCGAGCGGTCCACGTCGGTGGACTATCCGTACGCGTGGGCCGGCATGTACCACCGGCGGCTCGTCGACCGGGGGCTGCTGCATTTCACCGACGGCCTGCGCACCGCCGAGGACCGGCCGTGGATATGGCGGCTGCACCGGGAGGCGGATTCCTTCGCGGCGGTGAGCACACTCGGTGTTTTCTACCGGCGGGGCGTTTCCTCCTCCCTCACCCAGATCGGCGACGCGCGGCAGTTGGATTTCCTCCGGGCTTTCGACCTCGTCATCGAGGAAACGGCCGCTGATCCGGATTCCGCTCGGCTCCTGCCGAAAGCGGTGCGCACGTACTGCGCGATCATCGCGCACCATGTGGGTGCGATCGACCGCTTCGAACGGCCGGTCGCGCGCGCCCTGCGCGGCCGGAGCGCGGCGGCGCTGCGCCGCCTGCCGCAGGACGTGCTGAGAGACGCCCTCGACACGATGGACGACGAGCGGGCGTCGCTGCTGCGCAGGCTCCGTCGGCGCCCGGCCGGCCTCCGGGCGGGGGTGGCGGCGTGACCACGCGCATCTTCCTCGCGTCGACGCTGTACGGGGCCGTGACGCTCGCCGCCGCGCTCGACAGCGGCTGCTTCGCGGGGACGCCGGCGGACCGGCGGCTGCTGCTGGTCGCCAACAACGCGGCCGCGCCCGAGACGGCCGTCCCGCTCGACCGGATGCCCGGCTTCGAGCGGCTGCGCCCCCGCTTCGACGCCGTCCTGTCGTGGAACGAGGCCATCGCGCCGTTCCACCCGGGCGGCTGGTCGCCGCGCCCCGACGACGTACCGCTGTGGGAGCGGTACCTGCGGCTGCTGTGGGGGCTCGGGGAGGGCGAGCGGGTGGAGCTGGCCGTCGAGTCCCTCCAGGTCGCGCCCGCGCTCACGCTCGCGCAGCTGTTCCCGGACGCGCCCGTCGACGTGTACGCGGACGGGCTGATGAGCTACGGCCCCACCCGCGTGAAGCTGGACCCGCTGGTCGGCGAGCGGGTGCGGCGGCTGCTGCACCTGGAGCTGGTGGCGGGCCTGCGGCCGCTGCTGCTGGCGGAGTTCGGGGCCGTGCCCGAGGCCGTACCGGCGGAGGCGTTCCGCAAGGTGGTCGACGAGCTGGCGGAGGAGGAGCTCGCGGAGGGCGGGCTTTCCGAGGACGAGGACGCGGAGGGCGGGGCGTTGCTGCTCGGGCAGTACCTGTCGGCGCTCGGGATCCTCTCCCCCGCCGAGGAGGAGGCCCTGCACCTGCGGATGGTGCGCGGCGCGGTGGCGCGCGGGCACCGCAGGCTCGTCTTCAAGCCGCACCCCGTGGCGCCCGCCTCCTGGCCGCAGGCCCTGGAGCGGGAGGCGGCGGCGCTGGGCGCCGAACTGACCGTCTGCGACCGGCCCGTCCTCGCAGAGGTGCTCTTCCGGCGGCTGCGGCCCGACCTGGTGGTGGCCTGCTTCTCGACCGCGCTGTTCACGGCGGACCGCTTCTACGGCATCCCGGTCGCCCGCCTGGGCACGGAGCCCCTGCTGGACCGGCTCACCCCGTACCAGAACAGCAACCGGGTGCCGGTGACGCTGGCGGACGCGCTGCTGCCGGACCTGGAGACCGGCGAAACCCACGACGTGGACGACCTCACCGGCCTCCTCCACGCCGTGGGCTTCGCGATGCGCCCCCAGGTCCGCCCGGACCTCCGCCCGGCGGCGGAGCGCTACCTCGCCGCCCACCTGGACGCCCGGACCCGCCGCTACTTCAAGCGCCGCCGCCTGACCGTCCTCGGCCTCCCCGGCGGCGTACCGGGCGGCCTGCGCGTGCCGCGCAACGCGCTGACCCGGCGGGCACGGCGGCTCCGGCGCGCGCTGGTCAGGGCGTCCTGACGACCGGCTCCTGGATCTCCGTCACCTACGTGGCCTGTCACCCGGTGGCGGCGCTGCGGTGCCGGGGCGCCCGTTGGCGGGGTGGGCGCGTCAGGGTGATCTGGCGGACCAGCTGCTGGAAGCAGGCGAGCGCGGCGACCGAGGGCAGGGCGGCCGTCGCGATGTCCGGCACGGTTCTGGGGGCCTGGGCGACGCACAGCAGTATGGCGATGGTCGAGAAGAGCAGGACCACGCACCAGGAGTGGGCCGCGCGGCGCCGGTGGAGGGCGGTGCGCAGGATGCACAGGGAGGCGACCATCCAGGGCCCGTAGACCAGCAGCGGCCACCAGCCCACCGCCCCGTGGGACGTGTGGGGTTCGGCGATGTGACGCAGCGGGTCGTAGGCGACCATTCCGCTGTAGACGCTGACCATCGCCACGATGACGGCCGCGAGCGCGGCGGTGAGGATGCTGGCGGTCCGCACCAGGGTGACCGTGCGCCGCTTCGCGGGGACGCGGCGGTGGCTCGCCTGGGGAGGCCGCACCGGTGGCAGCTCGGCGGTGATCTGCTCCAGGCGCTCCATGGGCCGGTCGGCGGCGCCGGGGACGGGAGCGGGCCCGGAAACCGGGGTGGAAGCCGGGCCGGGAGCCGGGCCGGGAGCCGGGGTGGGGCCCGGAGCGGTCCGGAAGTCCGGTGCGGCGGACTCCTGGAGGAGGCAGGCGAGTTCCTCCGCCGGGTCCCATGCCAGGTCCGCCATGTCGAGCGTGCCGAGCGGCGCAAGGGGCCGACGTGCATCCCGGCCGTAATGCTCATACATGACGGCCCTGGCCCGTCCGTTCCCGAGCGGGGGCCGTGAACTCGTCACGGCCCCGCGCCAGGCGGTCGAACTCCGCCTGGATTCCGCTCATCGTCCGCAGGAATTCCTCCAGTACCGCCGAGGAATACCGCAGGTCGATACATCGGCTCCCGTCGTGCAAGGTGGCGCTTTCCCGACCGGTGGAGGGGGTGAAGTGAGGCGTGTACGTCCACTTGCCCGCACGAGTGGGTCGAACGGTTCCGCGCCCGGAGAACGGGGCGGACACATGCGCTGTCGTCATATTCGCCCTAACGCCATGGATCTTGATCCGGGTGCGCGGCGGCTGGGTGACACCCCTAGGGCATATGGGTGTTTCTGCGGTGCTTTTATCGCCCCTGTGGCGGGTCTCGGACAGACCGGTGACCCAAGGCGGTCTCACTCGTGCACGCCTCGGAACGGAAGCGCGGAAAGGGAATCCGGAAGGAAAACAATTTCATTCACGCGGCCGGGCGGGCCGCCTGGTATTCCCTTTCCGCGCGGCGGCGCGTCGGGCGGGCTCAGAAGGCGTCGGACGGGACGTACGTCCCCCACACCTCACGCAGCGCGTTGCACACCTCGCCCACCGTCGCCCGCGCCCTCAGCGCGTCCTTCATCGGGTAGAGGACGTTGTCCGTGCCCTCGGCCGCCTTCTTCAGCTCGGCGAGCGCCGCGTCGACGGCCGCCTGGTCGCGCTCGGCGCGGAGCTTGGCGAGACGTTCCGCCTGCTGGGCCTCGATGGCCGGGTCGACGCGGAGAGGCTCGTACGGCTCCTCCTCGTCGAGCTGGAAGCGGTTCACGCCGACCACGACCCGCTCGCCGGAGTCGGTCTCCTGGGCGATGCGGTACGCCGAACGCTCGATCTCGTTCTTCTGGAAGCCGTGCTCGATGGCGCTGACCGCGCCGCCGAGGTCCTCGACCTTCCGCATCAGCTCCAGCGTCGCCGCCTCGACCTCGTCGGTCATCTTCTCGATGACGTACGACCCGGCGAAGGGGTCGACGGTGGCGGTCACATCGGTCTCGTACGCCAGGACCTGCTGCGTCCGCAGCGCGAGGCGGGCCGACTTGTCCGTCGGCAGGGCGATCGCCTCGTCGAAGGAGTTGGTGTGCAGCGACTGCGTGCCGCCGAGGACCGCCGCCAGGCCCTGCACCGCCACGCGGACCAGGTTCACCTCCGGCTGCTGCGCGGTCAGCTGCACCCCGGCCGTCTGCGTGTGGAAGCGCAGCATCATCGACTTGGGGTTCTTCGCGCCGAACTCCTCGCGCATCACCCGCGCCCAGATCCGGCGGGCGGCGCGGAACTTCGCCACCTCTTCGAGGATGGTCGTCCGCGCGACGAAGAAGAACGACAGGCGCGGCGCGAAGTCGTCCACGTCCATCCCGGCGGCGACGGCGGTACGGACGTACTCGATGCCGTCGGCGAGGGTGAAGGCGATCTCCTGCGCGGGCGAGGCACCCGCCTCCGCCATGTGGTAGCCGGAGATCGAGATCGTGTTCCACTTCGGGATCTCGGCCTTGCAGTACTTGAAGATGTCCGCGATCAGCCGCAGCGACGGCTTCGGCGGGAAGATGTACGTGCCCCGCGCGATGTACTCCTTGAGCACGTCGTTCTGGATCGTGCCCGTCAGCTTGTCCGCCGGAACACCCTGCTCCTCACCGACGAGTTGGTAGAGGAGCAGCAGCAGGGCGGCCGGGGCGTTGATCGTCATCGACGTGGACACCTTGTCCAGCGGGATCCCGCCGAACAGCACCCGCATGTCGTCGATCGAGTCGATCGCCACGCCCACCTTGCCGACCTCGCCGTGCGCGATCGGCGCGTCCGAGTCGTGCCCCATCTGCGTCGGCAGGTCGAACGCCACCGACAGCCCCATGGTGCCGTTGGCGATCAGCTGCTTGTACCGGGCGTTGGACTCGACCGCCGTACCGAAACCCGCGTACTGCCGCATCGTCCAGGGCCGGCCCGTGTACATCGACGGATACACACCGCGCGTGAAGGGGTACGAACCCGGCTCCCCCAGCTTCTCCGCCGGGTCCCAGCCCTCCAGCGCATCCGGCCCGTACACCGGCTCGATAGGCAGTCCCGACTCCGACTCGCGCGCCATGTGCTGTGCCTTCCGATAGACCTACTCGCAGGTAAAGCGACCCTCGCGACGGACTGTAGCGGCGGGCGTGCGGCCGGTGGAGAGCCGCACGCTGGGACCTTGCTCACAGCATGCGCCGCGGTGCACAACCAAGCACGCCCGGGAAGCATCAAGTAGGTACCACGTCTGTTCTTCCCGGGGGGCTTTTTATGCACCGTACGTCCGTCATACGCAGAGTGCTGCCGTCTCTGGCCGCCGTCGCCGCCGTCACGCTGGCCGCCGCGGGGTGCACGGCGCAGGCGGTGGGGGCCGCCGCGCCGTCGTCCTCGCCGTCGCCCACAGCGCCGTCCGCACCGTCCTCACCGTCCGCGAGCTCTACGCCCTCGCCGTCGGCGTCCGCGCCGGCGTCCCCGTCCGCCTCACCGGCGACACAGGCACCGAAGCCCAAGGTGCTCATGGCGAAGGGGGCGGAGAACGAGCAGGTCCGCGAGCTCCAGGCGCGTCTGCGCCAGGCCGGGCACTTCGACCGGAGCCCCACCTCCTTCTACGGCTCGATGACCGTCAAGGCGGTCTCGTCGTTCCAGGACAAGCGCGGTCTGCCCGCCACCGGCTCGGTCGACGAGGCGACCTGGAACAAGCTGGTCGCCCAGACCCACAAGCCGACGGCCGATGAACTGCGCCCGCCGACCACGAACGAGCTGGACACGCCGGACGCGCGCTGTATGACCGGCCGGGTGCTGTGCATCAGCAAGGAGAGCCGGACGCTCGCCTGGATGATCGACGGCAAGGTCGTCTCGGCGATGGACGTCCGCTTCGGCTCGGAGAACACGCCGACCCGCGAGGGCACCTTCAGCGTGGGCTGGAAGGCGAAGGAGTGGGAGTCGACGATCTACCACACGCCGATGCCGTACGCGATGTTCTTCAGCGGCGGCCAGGCGGTGCACTACTCCTCGGACTTCGCGGCGCGCGGCTACAACGGGGCCTCGCACGGCTGCGTCAACGTCCGGGACAAGGGGAAGATCGCGGCGCTCTTCGACCAGGTGAAGGTCGGCGACAAGGTCGTCGTCCACTGGTGAGCGGGACCGGGACCGGGCCCGGGAGGGTCTGAGGGAGAGAGGGCGCGGGCGGGACCGGGGGAACGTGTCCCGCCCGCGCCATATGCGCTGAGCCGTAGGTACGGGGGGAACCCCGGCTCTTCTAGCGCTGCCGATGACCAGTCGGCTCACTTAGTACTGCGCCGGGCGGTTCGAAAACGTCACACCCTCGCCGAGATTTTTTTAAAGCGCAGGTCAGAGCGTGGACGTCGGCGCCGCCACGGGGATGAGCGGGACCGCCGGGAGGGGCGTGCCGGGTGCGGCCGCGCGCCCCTTGCCGGCACCGCCACCCTTGCCGGCACCTTTACCGCCGCCCTTGCCGCCGCCGGGCTTGTCACCGCCGTGACCGCCGCTGCCCTTGCCGCCGCCGTGACCGCCGCCGGTCCCGCCGTCGCCGGCGTCCTCGTCGCCGCCACCCGCCGTCCCGCCCTCGCGGCCGCGCGTGTCGGTGCCCAGCACCTTGTCGCAGAAATTCTTGACGCTGTCGCCCTTGGCCGCGAGCTCCAGATACCGGCGCTTGTCGTTGTCGAGCCGGCCCTGGCGGTAGTCGTGGCACGCCTGCGCGGTGCGCGCGTGCCAGCTGCCCTTCTCGCCGCCGGTACCGGCCGTACCGCCGACGTCCGGGACGCCGGTGCCCGGCCCGGAGCCGCCGGAGCGGGACGCGTCGCCGCTGCCGGCGGAAACGTTGTCGCGGCCCGTGCCGGGCCCCTCCGGTGCCGGAGACCCCGGCAGGGACGGCGGGGGCGTCTCGCCCGTGGACGGCGGCACTGCGCCCTGATCGCCGGGTGCGCTGGGTGAGGCCGAGCCCGGCCCCGCGCTCGTACCGCCGTCCTCCGACGCGTCGGAGGGGGTCAGCGGCCCGGGCGTCGCCGCCGAGGCGGACGACGAGGCGGGCAGCGGCTTGCGGTCGTCGCCGAGGACGGGCAGGACGCCGGTGCTCGCGGCGACGGCCACACCGCCGACGGCCAGCCCGGCCACCGACGCGGCCAGCCCCCAGCGCAGCGGCCGCGTCCAGCGGCCCCGCACCTGGTTGCGCGGCGCCGGCGCCCTGAGGCGTACGGCCCCGAGGTCGGCGCCGGCGGCCCTGGCGGACGGGGAGGAGAGCGCGGCGGACGTGCCGGCGGACTTCGCCATCCGCTCCACCCGGGCCTCACGGAAGGCGGCGAGTGCCGCCTCCTCCCCCGGGATCGGCGCCGGGGGCGCCGGAGCCACCGTCTCGGCCCGTATCGCTTCCAGTGCCTCGGTCAGCCGTCGGGCCTGCTCACGCGCGTGATCGTCGACAGGGTCGACCGGTTCGCCACGCAGCAGCCGCTCCGCCGCATCCTGATCGAGCCACTCATCCCGCTCGTCGGCCATCACATGTCCTTCTGCGTCCGCGAGCGCCAATGCGTCACACCCGTACGCGCCACCGACCCGCGGTGCGGCCCCGGTTGGGGCGGTACGGCCCCCAGCGGCGCAGCCGCGTCCGCGCCCATCAGCTCCGCCAGTCGCTTGAGCCCGCGGTGGGCGGCGGTGCGGACGGCGCCGGGGCGCTTGCCGAGGGTCTTGGCCGCGGTCTTGGCGTCCAGCCCGACGACGACACGCAGGATGACGGCCTCGGCCTGGTCCTGCGGGAGTTGGGAGATCAGGTTCATGGTGTGGCCCGTGGCCAGGGATTCCATGGCCTCATCCGCCGTGTCGGACTCGGCCGGTTTGTCGGTGAGTTCCGTTTCGTCGCCGCCGACGGCGGGGCGCCGCCCCCGCATCCGCAGGTGGTCGAGCGCGCGGTTGCGGGCGATACGCGCCGCCCAGCCGCGGAAGCGGTCGGCGTCGCCGCTGAACCGGTCGAGGTCACGCGCGATCTGGAGCCAGGACTCGGAGGCCACATCCTCCGCGTCCGCGTCTCCGACCAGCGTGCGTATATAGCCGAGCAGCCGCGGGTGCACGGCGCGGTACACAGTCCGGAAGGCGTCTTCGTCCCCGTCCTGCGCCGCGAGCACCGCGGCGGTCAGCTCCGCGTCGTCCCCCAGCACTCCCACAACCCGTTCGTCTTCGCGGCCGGCCACCACCGCCGCTCCGCCCAGCGCGCAGCAGCACGCTACGTGGTCCTGTGGCGTTACGTCCATGTCTTGTACAGCCTGCAACATCACACTGACAGACCGGGGTGTGACAGAAACCGCACGCGTGGCGCTGATAGGAGTACGGGGCCGTACCGCGGACCCGTGGACGGCGACCGGGGCCTCTCCTGTGGGGGGTGGCGGCCCCGGTCGTCGCTCCGTCTGTCCGGTTCTCCGGCTCTCAGGCCCTTCCTAGTCCTGCAGGGCGGAGCGCATGTGGCGATGGTCACCGAGGGAGCGGCGGCGCACCCAGAGGATCCCGCAGCAGAATCCGATCACGCCTGCGGCGAAGAGCAGGGGCGCACCCCATGAACCGCCGACCGCGCCGAGAGCCAGCAGGCCCACCGCGACCAGCCCCATGAAGCCCAGCCAGTACGGCAGCCACCTGCCCGCGCGCTCCATCCGCCCGAGTTGCTGGTCGACCAGACGGCGCATGGCCGCCCGCTCCCCGGGGTCGGTCGGCACCTCACGGTGCCTGACCTTGCGGTTGAGCTCGGCGAGCCCGCCCGGGTCGGTGCCGACCGCGCGGGCGGTCTTGCGGCGCTGCGCGGCGATGACCGCGACCGCGACCGCGGTGTACAGCACGCCGTGAACCACCCACCAGACCGGATGCTCGTCCCGGTCGACCGCGGCCCGGACCCCCAGCACCACCAGAAAGATCAATAGCGCCTGCGCGATCAGGCTTCGGTCGAGCCAGCGCTTGAAGGCGTGCACGGCACCTACCTCCTCAGGGATGAGCGGCTTACCGCCGCCACTCCCCAATACCCCGGCGGGCACGGCCTATTGGCGGTGCTCGAGTGTGCCGTACGACCGCGGGAGGACCCGCGGCGGCGGCGTGGCGCTCATCCGCCGCACCGCACCCCGCGTGCCCTCCGTCAGGGCCGCTTGCCGCCGCCCGCCGGCTTCCCGCCGCTCCGACCCTCGCCGCCGCTGTCGCCGCCGGTGTCGCCGGTGTCGCCGGTGTCGCCGGTACCCTCGCCGCCGCCGCTCGCCGCGCCCTTGGCCGGCTGCGCCTCAGGCCCGGTATCGGCCCCGGCCCCGGACCCGGCCGCAGCACCAGACCCGGAGCCGGATCCGGTCTGCGGCTGCCCCGCCTTCCGCTCGTCGTCGTCGCCCGTCGTCGGCCGGCCCTCGTCCTCCCCGGCCTCGCCGGGGCGCGTCGCCTCCGGCGTACCCACCGAGGGTGTGGGCGACGCGCCCGACCGCCCGGGCTCCTGCTCCGTGAGCGGCGGCGCGGGCACCTCGCGCGGGGCCGTCGGCACCGACGAGGGCCGGGGCACCGAGCCGCCACGGCCGCCGTCGCCGAACGGCGTGCGGATCGCGCCCGTCTGCGCGGCCACCGCGACCCCGCCCAGCAGCACCGTCGCCGCCAGGCCCATGGCCGCCGCCCGCAGCGAACGGCGGCGCCGCACCTCGGTGCGGCCCGGCCGCCAGTCGTCACGCCGCCGGGCCCCGCGGACGCCGTGGGCGTGTGCGTGGCCATCCGCGGCACGCGCGGCACGGAAGGCCGCGAGCGCTTGCTCCTCGCGGACCGGATCGACGGCGTCGTCGCCTCTCATGGCGGCCGCCCACAGCGCTGCCGCCGCCTCCGGCGGCTCGTCCGGTTCCCGTCTCATTGCCTTGCTCCGCCCTGCGCCAGTCGCCCGGCGAGTCTCCGCAGTCCTCGGTACGCGGCGGTGCGCACCGCCCCCGGCCGTTTGCCCAGGACCCGCGCGGTGGCGGGCCCGTCGAGCCCCACGACGACCCGCAGCAGGACCGCTTCGGCCTGGTCGCGCGGCAAGCCGCGGATCAGCGCGAGCGCCTGCTCGGTCGACAGGGTCTCCAGCGCCGAGGCGGCCGTGTCCTGGCCGCCCGGCATGTCCAGTACGTCCTGCTCGATCAGCGTCGTGCGAGGGCTGCGCCGCTGCTTGCGCAGGTGGTCGAGCGCCCGGTGACGGGCGATCGTCGCGGTCCAGCCCCGGAAACCGGCTCCGTCACCACGGAACCGCCCGAGGTCGCGGGCGATCTCCAGCCACGCCTCGGCGGCCACGTCCTCGGCGTCGTCGCCGACGAGCCCGCGCACGTAACCGAGCAGTCCCGGGTGGACCAGCCGGTACGCCCGGGCGAAGGCGTCCTCGTCGCCGCGCTGGGCGCGCTCGACGGCAGCGCCGAGCTCCGCGTCGTACGCGTCGTACGCCCCCACACTTCCCTCTTCGTGCCGACCGTTCCCCCTCCTAGCTCTGCGTGCGCGCGCCCGGAAGTGTCACAGCGGCCACCTTCCGGCCCGCCCGACGGCCGTGCAGCATCAGGTAGAACCGCTGCACGGACTCCTCCGGCCCGGCCTCGAACCGGTTCACCACCTTGCCGAGCGGGTTCCAGACCCGCCCGTCGGGCATGCGGATGCCGAGGGGCTGCCCGAAGTACGCGCGCTGGTGCGCGTCGAAGTCGACCCACCGCGCCCCCGCCCGGCGCACGACGACCTCGCCGGTGTACGCCCCGAGCCCCCTCAGCACCGCCTCGACCCGCTCCCGCTCCGGCCGGTCGCGCCGCAGCCCGTCCACCATGAAGTCGACGAGCCGCAGGCTGGCGACGCTGTAGTCGAGCGGCAGCTGCCGGTTGCGCTCGGTCAGCCGCGCGACGAAGCCCGCCACGTGGGCGCGGACGTCCTGGGCGCCGGGCAGTGTGCTGAAGTCTCCCTGCATGTGAGACCAAGCGACGGCGGGGGCGGAAGCGTCACACGGGCAGCGCGCAGCACCGCCGCCCACCCGGCGGGTGGACGGCGGTGGATGTCGGCAGGCGGCGGCCCGGGGGTCAGCGCGTGGTCGCGTACGAGACGAAGGAGGTCCAGGCGCCGGGCGTCAGGGCGAGCTGGGGGCCGGAGGGGACCTTGGAGTCGCGGACGTGGATGGTGGAGGGGCAGGCGGCGACCTCGACGCAGTCGTCGCCGGAGCCGCCGCTGTAGCTGGACTTGTGCCAGGAGAGGGCGACCTCGACGCAGCTGTCACCCGATCCGCCGCTGTAGCTGCTCTTGAACCAGACCAGTTCGTTGGTGCTCATAGCGCTCCTCGAAGTCGCGTCAGCAGGCCCCTGGAATCCTCAGGGGTGAGGGCCTGCGACCGCAGTTTCCCATAGCGCATCTGCAGCACGCTGATCGTTTTGGAATCGGCGATGAACTGCCCGTGCTCCTGCCCCTCCAAGTACGCCAGCCACTGGTGATCCGGCGTCTCCGCCATCTGCATCGGCCCGTCCAGCCCCGCGTGATGCCCCCGCGCCAGCGGCAGCACCTGCAGGTCCACGTTCCGGAGCTCCGTGACCTCCAGCACATGGTCCAGCAGCCCCCGCGTCACCTCCGCCCCGCCCACCTCATGGCGGAAGAGGTGCTCCTCGATGATGAAGCTGTACGCCGTGTTCGGCCGGTCCCGCAGCAGGGCCTGGCGCTCCTGCCGCGCCGCGAGCTGCGCCTCGATCTGTTCGTCGCTCAGCGGCGGCAACTGCCCGCGGAAGAGCACCTGCGCGTACGCCTCCGTCTGCAACAGCCCCGGTACGACCCTCGGTTCGTACGTGTCCAGGCTCAGCGCCGACGCCTCCAGCAGCGCCCACTTGCGGAACCAGATCGCGAGGCCCGGCTTCCGGGTGAGGTGCCGGTACGCCTTGCGCAGCGCGCCGAAGGCTTCCAGGACCTCCTCGGCCTTGTCCACGAACTGCCGGGTCGGGAAGCGTCTGCCCTGCTCGACAGAGGCCAGGTAGTGCGCCGAGTACCCCAGGATGGGCGCCAGCGACTCCTGCGTGTGGCCCCTGTTCTCACGGAAGGCCTGGAGTACGGCGCCGAAGGTCTTGAGACTCTCGGACGGTTCGGGTTCGGTGGTGCTCTCTGTCATCCGGTGACCCCCGGGTCGTTCGCGCGGTGTCCACCCCCGTGGCGAGTCACCCATGTTCACAGACCGTGACGCGCACCGTCCACTCTTCGCGCTCGTACAGTCACGGACTGTACGGGTCAGTCGTCACCCCGTACGGGCTCCGCCCACGCGGCGTACCCCAGCACCGGCGGCTCCCCAGCCGAGAGGTCCACGCGCACCCGGAGGCCGTAGTGGACGTGGTACGCGAGTCCCTCGACGTCGACGAGGCCGCACTCCGTGCCGCCGTCGCGCGGCTCGCGGAAGCCGGTGGACTCCACCACGTCCCAGCCGGCTTCGCGGGCGCGGTACACCCACTCCTGGTACGCCTCTTCGTTCCCGCCCACGTCCGGGTCGGTGTCGCCGACCCGGACGACGATCTCCACGGGGTCCAGTCGCCGCCGCCGCGCCATGCGCGTCGCACCTCCCGCCGTACAGGGCCTGTCCCACCTGTACGACGGGTCCCCCGCATCAGCGGGCCTACGCGGTGCCGCCCTCGGGCGGCTCCTCGGCCGTGAAGCCCTCCTCGGGGAACTCCTCCTCCGAGAACTCCTCGTCCTGCATCATGGCGCCGGCGAAGCCGCTCATGATCTCGTCGAGGTTCAGTTCGGTGGCTCCGGCGGGAGCCGTCGGCTTCTCGCCCGAGCTCATCTTGAGGACCAGGCCGAACTTCTTGACCTTGGCGTTCTCCGCGAGCTTGGCGAGGTCGACGTACACCTCGGTGAGCTCGCCGTTCTTGAGCGTGAAGTCGGCCGAGGCCTGCTCGTTCGGGAGCTCCTTGAGCTCCTTCTCCGTCGGCAGCTCCTGCATGCCCGGCGGCAGGTCCTTCTCGAACTTGCGGACCTGGTTGACCAGGTCGGTGACCAGCGTGCGGAAGGGCGCCACGGCGGTGATGTGCTCGGTGCCGTCCTTGTCGCCGGAGGTCTTGAAGTCCACGTCGCGGGCGAAGACGCCGCGCAGGGCCTCCAGGAGCTTCTTCTCCGTCTTGGCGTCGAGGGAGGGCTCCGGGGAGGGCTTTCCGGCCGTGTCCGGGTTCAGCTCGGACTGCGCCTCCTTCATCTCCTTGGCGCTGATCTTCACCCACTTGCCTTCGAGCACGTGCTTGAGCGCCTCCGGAGCGTCCGGGGGCAGCTCGTCGGCGGTCGGCATGGGCGCGCCGAAGGCCTTGGAGAGGGCCTTCGTGTCGCTGCGGACGTAGGCGTAGTCGCCGACGAGCCGGTACTCGATGAGGTCGCCGTCCGGGTTGCTCACCTTCATGGCCATGCCGACGAGGTCCTTCTCGTCGGCGGACTCGGCCAGCGGCTTCTTCGACTCCACGGTGAAGGAGACCTTCGCGCCGCTGAACAGGTTCGCCGCCTCGTCGGGCAGGGGCTCCTCTCCGGGCTCGCGCTCGGAGGACTCGTCCAGCGCCTTCAGGGTGGCGGCGTCGGCGTCCAGGTCGAGTTCGAAGGAGAGCGACTTCTCCTTGCCGAGCTTCTCGAAGGCCTTGTCGAGCTTCTGTCCGGCGGAGAGCTGCTCCACCGTCCCGCAGGCGGTCACGCCCGCCAGCACGGCGGTGGCGATGGCGGTGGCGGTCAGGGACTTGCGTATGGCTGAAATGATGATCTCCTCGTCAGTGCGATCACCCTGTGATCACCCAGAAGACTCACCATGCGGCCAAAGAGTTGCCCCGCTCAAGTGATTTCTACGCGGTACGCGCGCGGCGGGAGACGACCGCGCGCAGGACCCGCTGCCCCTCGGCGGAGATGTCCCGGGCCAGGCGCAGCCCGGCCGGGCCGCCGGTGGCGAGGAGCTCCAGGACCCGGGTCTGGCGGCGCAGTTCGCCGCTGACCAGGGGTCCGGCGCCGTCGGTCTCGCCCGTCCGGTAGCGCTCCGGCGCGCCGGTGGAGGCGGGCTCCAGGCCCTGGTGGAGGGCGAGCGCCGAGCGGGAGCAGGCGTCGGCCCACGCGTGGAGCGGTGTCCGGGCCCACGCCGGGGGCGCGTCGTCGAGCATCGTCCGTACGAGCGCGCCGGTCGCGTCCGCCGGGGCGCCGTCCTCCGCCACGGCCTGCCGGGCCTCGGCGAGCCGCCGGTCCCAGCCGTCCTCACCGCGCGCGACCGCCGCCCACAGCGAGCGGAGGACCTCGGCGGTGGGCGCCGGGTCGAGGAGGGGCAGGCAACGGTCGAAGCAGGCCAGCGCGGACCCGGCGAGCGCGCGCTCGTCGGCCCGCGCGATCAGCTCCACCAGGGTCGGGGCCTGGCCCGGATTCTGGGTCGTGCTCGTGCTCGGGTGAGTACTCATGGGGGTCGTCTCCCGTCGCGGTCGCGGTACTCCCCTTACTGCGCCGCCCGTCCGGAAATCGTCACTCGCGGTGCACGCGAAAGATCGTTTCCGCAACCGCGCTCACACTGCGGCCGGCGCGAGCACGGGTCCGTACTGCGCCTTCGCCTCCTGCATCGCCGTCAGGCGGCGTACGACGGCGATGGCGAGGACCGCCGCCAAGGCGTCCGTGACCTCGGAGACGGCCAGCGCCTCGCACGCGGTCACGAACTCCCGGGCCCGGTCGGCCTCCTCGTACGCCCTGCTCGCGAGGAGGCCGACGAACCCCGAGAACAGCCACAGCAGCCACCACACCATGACGAGGGTGGGCCGCTCGCCCTTCCCGTACGCGGCGCGGGGATCGCGACGGCTCGCCCGCCAGGTCTGCCGGGCGATCTTGCAGGGGATGACGACGTTGGCGATGGGGATGAACCAGGCACCGATCGCCCAGCCGGGGCCGTTGCCGAACATGTCCGGCGCGAACACGCCGGCGTTCACCCGCACCCGGTGGAACCAGATGATGAAGACCACGGCGGTGGTGAGGACGGACAGCGTCTGCAGCACGCCGGCCGCACTCGTCAGGACGTCGGCCCCCACGCCCTCCACGGTCGCCATCGGCTGCCCGGCGGTCACCTGCTCGCGCATCATCCGGCGCACGGCGAGGTCGGCGTAGAGGGCGTAACAGTCGACGGCGATGACGACACCGAGCAGCGCGACCACGGCGCGGCTCAGGCCGACGGGCGAACGAAGGACGGACACGCGGGCCCCCAGGGAAACGGAACGTGCGCCCCCGCTCCGAGGGCGCACCGCACCTTAAGGCTCCGTCAGCCCAGCCTGCCCGCCAGGGTCCTGAACGCCTCCCAGGTCAGCGGGGGCCTGTCGGGGTCCCAGAGCTTCTGGGCGGTCGCGCGCAGCGGCATGCGGATGCCGGCCGCCACCTGGTCGGCGGTCTGCGCGTTCGCGAGGTCGCACCAGATGGCGAAGCTGCCGCCGAGGATCTGGCCGGCGTAGCGCGCCGGGACGGGGGTGGTGCCGCGGACGACGAGCGGGGTCCACTCCTGGTAGATGCGGCTGCCGGTGGGGTACGTGAACTGGTTCGGCTCGCCGAGGACGTAATAGAGGTACTCGTCGTTGTAGTTGATCAGCCGGCGGCCCTCCTGGAGGTACTCGACCGGCGGGCGTGCGCCGATCTCCTTGCCCGTCCAGTAGGCGACGTCGACGTCCTTGGCGGGCGTCACCGTGCCGCCGGGGAAGAACCCGTCGTTCCAGGCGCGCATCCGCTTGCCGGTGGGCCGCACCACCGCCGCCCGGTCGTTGAGCCAGCCGGTGGCGAGGTCCTGCACGCGCGCGTTCGCGCCGTACTTGCGGCGGGCCTCGGCGGCGAGGTTCGGGTACGACGCCTCGGGGTTCCGGGCCATCAGCGCCACGTACTCGTCGGCGCCGAGGTGCCAGTACGCGCCCGGGAACAGCCCCGCGTACTCGCGCAGCAGCTCGTCGACGATGCGGGCGGCGGCCGGGTTGGCGATGTCGACCGCGCCGCGCGGCGTCGAGCCCTGCGCGCTGCGCAGCTGGAGCGAGGGGTGGGCGGCGATGACCGCGCCGAGGTGGCCGGGCGAGTCGATCTCGGGCACGACCTCGATGTGCAGGCTCCGGGCGAGCGAAACGATCCGCCGCACCTCGGCCTTGGTGAGGTGCTCGCGGGCGACCACCTCGGGGTGCGACGACGACTCGATGCGGAACGCCTGGTCGTCGGAGAAGTGCAGCCCCAGCTGGTTCAGCTTGAGGTCGGCCATCTCGCGCAGCCGCGCCTCGATCCACGCGGCGCTGAAGTGCTTGCGGGCGATGTCGACCATGAGGCCGCGCTGCGGCTTGCCGGGCCGGTCGCGGATGACACCCTCCGGCACGGCGCCGCCGGAACGCAGCGCCTGCTTCAGGGTCCGCGTGCCGTAGAAGACGCCCGCCTCGTCGGGTCCGCTGATCCGTACGCGCTCGTCGCGCGCGGTGAGCGTGTACGACTCGGCGCCGCCGCTCTGCCCGCTCCGCAGTGCCAGCTCGACGTCCCCGGCCCGGGCCGCCGCCTCGCCCCGGTACTCCACCTTGAGCTCGCGGGCGAGGAGCCGCGCCTCGTCGGCGAGGACGCCGCTGCCACGCGCGACGACGACGGCGCTCCCGGCCCGGGGCTTCCAGCCGGGGCCGCGCGCGGGCTCGTGGTCGCGTACGGCCGGGATGGTCCGGGGCTCGGAGGAGAGCGGGTAGCTCCGCGTGGGGGTGGGTGAGGGCGACGGGGTCCTCGACTGCGGGGGTGTCGGGGTCCCGGGCTGCGCCCGGGTGGCCCCGGTGGTGGCGGCGGGCCCGCCGTCACCGTCCGCGCACCCCCCGAGGGCGAGCGCCACGACGACCACCCCGGCCAGCCCCGCCCCCCAGCGCGGCACCCGCCCCCTACGGCGCGCGCCACGCCCGAGGGCCGCACCGGAATCACCGGAACCGCCGGAAGGGCCGGAGCGTCGGGACGCGCCCGCGTCGGCGGGCGGGCCGGCGGGCAGAGGCCGGGTCCCGCCGCCGGCGGCGGGGGCCGTCAGGTCAGCGGCCGCACCGCCGCCGGAAGCGTCCGTCGAGGGCCACGTCAGGTGCCGAGTCACGCCGCTCACGCGACCATCTCCTGTCGCATTCGTCCAGCATCTCCACGGAAACTCTCCCGTCCGGGTGAAGTTCTTGCATCTCTCGGACACCTCTCGCTCACCCTGTGTAACGTTGTGACCACCCCTCACACCTGCCCCATTCGAGGAGCCCACGATGGCCGCCGAATCCACCGCAGGCACCCCGAATCGGCCGCTCGCCATACCCGGCGCACGCCCCGCGGCCGACGGGCTCGCCCGGTTCAACGCCGCCGCGCGGCGGGACGCCGAGGCCGCGCTGCTCGCCTGCTGCGGCAGCCGCCGCTGGGGGCGGCGGGTCGCGGCACACCGGCCGTACCCCACGCTCGACGCACTGCTGGCCGCCGCCGACGAGGCGGGGTACGACCTGTCGGCCGCCGACCTGGTCGAGGCGCTCGCCGACGAGGCCCCGCCCGTGCTGCCGCCCGGCACGCCCGCGGCCGCGCACACCGCGCTGGAGGCCGCCCACGCCGCGTACCAGCAGCGCTTCGGGCACGCCTTCGTGATCTGCCTCGACGGCTACCGCCCCGAGGAGCACGTCGACCAGGTGCTGGCCGGAATCCGCTGCCGGCTGGGCCACGCGCCCGACGAGGAGCGCGCCGTCGCCGCCGACGAGCTGCGCCGCCTGGCTCGCGGCAGATTGTCCCGCCTTGTGGCGGATTGTGGGCGCCCGGGTAGCCCGTACGTGCTCGTTTGATTGCCTGTTTGATCACACTGGCGGACCCCGCGCGAGCGAACCGACAAAGCGTCGCTACGATGACCGGGGCCGGTGGACCGTACCCGGCCGGGCCAGACCGACAGAGAAGCCGGCCGGCCCCAATCCCGCTCCCGGAGGGTTTTTCCGTGCCGGCTGGAACGCTGTACCGCGGCCGGGAAGGCATGTGGTCGTGGGTGGCTCATCGAGTCACCGGCGTCCTCATCTTCTTCTTCCTGTTCGTACACGTACTGGACACCGCTCTCGTCCGCGTCTCGCCCGAGGCCTACGACGATGTCGTCGCCACGTACAAGACGCCGCTCGTCGCGCTGCTGGAGTACGGCCTCGTCGCGGCCATCCTCTTCCACGCGCTCAATGGCCTCCGCGTCATCGCCGTGGACTTCTGGTCCAAGGGCACCCGCTACCAGAAGCACATGCTCTGGACCGTGATGGTCGTCTGGGTGGTGCTGATGGCGGGCGCCATCTACCCCGTCCTCGGCCACGCCGCACGTGAACTGTTCGGGAGCTGACGCCAGAGATGTCCACTGACACCCCCACTTCCGCGGTCGGTCCCGTCGAGGGCGTAAGCCTCTACGACGTCGACCACCCCGCCCCGCTCATCGAGCCGCCGCGCAAGCGCACCACGAAGACGCCGAAGTCGACGCGCGGCAACTTCGAGATGGCCGCGTGGCTCTTCATGCGCCTGTCCGGCGTGGTCCTCGTCGTCCTCGTCATCGGCCACCTGCTGATCCAGCTGGTGCTGGACGGCGGCGTCTCCAAGATCGGCTTCGCCTTCGTGGCCGGCCGCTGGGCGTCCCCGTTCTGGCAGGTCTGGGACCTGCTGATGCTGTGGCTGGCGATGCTGCACGGCGCCAACGGCCTGCGTACCGTGATCAACGACTACGCCGAGCGCCCGAACACGCGCCTGTGGCTCAAGGGCCTGCTGTACACCGCCACGGTGTTCACCATCCTTCTGGGCACGCTGGTGATCTTCACCTTCGACCCGAACATCCGCTAGGCACGGGGCTGAGGAAATCCGCATGAAGATCCACAAGTACGACACCGTCATCGTCGGCGCCGGCGGCGCGGGCATGCGCGCCGCCATCGAGGCGACGAAGCGCAGCCGTACCGCCGTGCTGACGAAGCTCTACCCGACCCGCTCCCACACGGGCGCCGCGCAGGGCGGCATGGCCGCCGCGCTGGCGAACGTGGAGGAGGACAACTGGGAGTGGCACACCTTCGACACGGTCAAGGGTGGTGACTACCTGGTCGACCAGGACGCCGCCGAGATCCTGGCGAAGGAGGCCATCGACGCCGTCCTCGACCTGGAGAAGATGGGCCTGCCGTTCAACCGGACCCCGGACGGCACCATCGACCAGCGCCGCTTCGGCGGCCACTCCCGCAACCACGGCGAGGCCCCGGTCCGACGGTCCTGCTACGCCGCGGACCGCACCGGCCACATGATCCTCCAGACGCTGTACCAGAACTGCGTCAAGGAGGGCGTGGAGTTCTTCAACGAGTTCTACGTCCTGGACCAGCTGATCACCGAGGTCGACGGCGTGAAGAAGTCCGCCGGCGTGGTCGCCTACGAGCTGGCCACCGGTGAGATCCACGTCTTCCAGGCGAAGGCCGTGATCTACGCGTCCGGCGGCACCGGCAAGTTCTTCAAGGTGACGTCGAACGCGCACACCCTGACCGGTGACGGCCAGGCCGCCTGCTACCGCCGTGGTCTGCCGCTGGAGGACATGGAGTTCTTCCAGTTCCACCCGACGGGCATCTGGCGCATGGGCATCCTGCTCACGGAGGGCGCCCGCGGTGAGGGCGGCATCCTGCGCAACAAGGACGGCGAGCGCTTCATGGAGAAGTACGCGCCCGTCATGAAGGACCTGGCGTCGCGTGACGTCGTGTCCCGGTCCATCTACACGGAGATCCGCGAGGGCCGCGGCTGCGGCCCCGAGGGCGACCACGTCTACCTGGACCTGACGCACCTGCCGCCGGAGCAGCTGGACGCCAAGCTCCCGGACATCACCGAGTTCGCGCGTACGTACCTCGGCATCGAGCCGTACACGGACCCGATCCCGATCCAGCCCACCGCGCACTACGCCATGGGCGGCATCCCGACCAACGTGATGGGTGAGGTCCTCAGCGACAACACCACCGTCGTGCCGGGCCTGTACGCGGCCGGCGAGGTCGCGTGCGTGTCGGTGCACGGCGCCAACCGCCTCGGCACCAACTCGCTGCTGGACATCAACGTCTTCGGCAAGCGGGCGGGCATCGCCGCCGCCGAGTACTCGGCGAAGGCCGACTACGTCGAGCTGCCGGACGACCCCGCCTCCTTCGTCCAGGAGCAGGTCGAGCGGCTGCGCAACTCCACCGGCACCGAGCGGGTCTCCGTACTCCGCAAGGAGCTCCAGGAGACGATGGACGCCAACGTGATGGTGTTCCGCACCGAGCAGACGATCAAGACCGCGGTCGAGAAGATCGCGGAGCTGCGCGAGCGGTACCGAAACGTGGCGATCCAGGACAAGGGCAAGCGGTACAACACCGACCTGCTGGAGGCCATCGAGCTGGGCAACCTGCTCGACCTCGCCGAGGTCATGGCCGTCTCCGCCCTGGCCCGCAAGGAGTCGCGCGGCGGTCACTACCGCGAGGACTACCCGAACCGCGACGACGTCAACTTCATGCGCCACACCATGGCGTACCGCGAGGTCGGCGACGACGGCACCGAGACCGTCCGCCTCGACTACAAGCCGGTCGTCCAGACCCGCTACCAGCCGATGGAGCGTAAGTACTGATGGCTACCCCCGTCATGGACAAGGCCGAGGCGGTGGCCAAGTCGGCCGCCTCGCCGTACATCACGGTCACTTTCCGGATCCGCCGCTTCAACCCGGAGATCTCCGACGAGGCGCAGTGGCAGGACTTCCAGATCGAGATCGACCCGAAGGAGCGCGTGCTCGACGGTCTCCACAAGATCAAGTGGGACGTCGACGGCTCGCTCACCTTCCGGCGCTCCTGCGCGCACGGCATCTGCGGCTCCGACGCGATGCGGATCAACGGCAAGAACAGGCTCGCCTGCAAGACGCTGATCAAGGACATCAACCCGGAGAAGCCCATCACGATCGAGGCCATCAAGGGCCTGACGGTCCTCAAGGACCTGGTCGTGGACATGGAGCCGTTCTTCCAGGCGTACCGCGACGTGATGCCGTTCCTGGTCACCAAGGGCAACGAGCCGACGCGTGAGCGGATCCAGTCCGCCGAGGACCGCGAGCGGTTCGACGACACGACCAAGTGCATCCTGTGCGCCGCGTGCACGTCGTCCTGCCCGGTGTTCTGGAACGACGGCCAGTACTTCGGTCCGGCCGCGATCGTCAACGCGCACCGCTTCATCTTCGACTCGCGTGACGAGGCCGGGGAGCAGCGGCTGGAGATCCTCAACGACAAGGACGGCGTGTGGCGCTGCCGCACCACGTTCAACTGCACGGAGGCCTGCCCGCGCGGTATCGAGATCACCAAGGCGATCCAGGAAGTCAAGCGCGCGCTGATCACGCGTCGCTTCTGACCCTCCGTCACGCCTGACGCACCGTCAGAGGGCCCGTTTCTGTACGCTCTTCCGTACAGGAACGGGCCTTCGTGGTTGTCAGGAACGGGGACAGATGAGCGAGCCGAATCCGTACGCGGGCGGGGAGTACAGGGACGGGGAGTACACGTGGGGCCCGGCGCATCCCCCGGGGGCACCCGGGTACGGATACCCCGGCGGCGCGCCGGGGTACGGCTACCCGCAGCACCCGTACCCGCCGGTCCCGGCCGGCGGCGCGGGGGCGCCCCTGCTGTCCATCGGTGACATCACCGTCCTGGCGGACTCGATCGTGACGCCCGCCGGGACCATGCCGCTCAAGGGCGCGGTGTGGAACGCCACCGACATGTCGCGCACGGAGGAGAAGATCCCGACGCACGCGGTCGTGCTGGCGGTCGTCTTCGCCGTGTTCTGCCTGCTGGGGCTACTGTTCCTGCTGATGAAGGAGAAGCAGACGGTCGGCTTCATCCAGGTCACGGTCAGCAGCGGCGGGCGGTACCACTCCACGATGATCCCGGCGACGGGCCCCGAGACGTTCCACATCGTGATGAGCCAGCTCAACTACGCGCGCTCGCTCAGCGTCTAGCGGCCGGGCTCGCTCGTCCGTCCCGGTGGTTTGGCCGAACTGCGCGTAGACCGACTAGGTGCCTCGGGCATGTAGTGGAGATCGGTACGGAGCACGACCGCTCCGTCGCCGATACACGCTTGTGAGGCCACCATGACGGAAACCGTCGCGTTCCCTCAGGACCGCACCTGCCCCTACCACCCGCCCACCGCCTACGCACCGCTGCGCGAGGCGCGGCCGCTGTCCCGGGTCACGCTCTACGACGGCCGCTCGGTGTGGGTCGTCACCGGACACGCGGCCGCGCGCACGCTGCTGACCGACCAGCGCCTGTCGACCGACACCACGCACAAGGCGTTCCCCATCCCCACGGAGCGCTTCGCCGCCGTACGCGACCAGCGCCGTGCCGCGCTGCTGGGGTACGACGATCCGGAGCACAACGCCCAGCGGCGGATGCTCATCCCCGGCTTCACGCTCCGGCGGACGGCGGAGCTGCGGCCCCGCATCCAGGCGACCGTGGACGAGCTGCTCGACGCGATGGTCGAGCAGGGGCCGCCGGCCGAGCTGGTGTCGGCGTTCGCGCTGCCGGTGCCGTCCATCGTCATATGCGACCTGCTCGGTGTGCCGTACGCCGACCACGACTTCTTCGAGGCGCAGTCGCGCCGGCTGCTGCGGGGCCCGGCGGCCGAGGACACCAGGGAGGCCCGCGATCTGCTGGAGGGCTACCTCGGCGAGCTGGTTGACCGCAAACGCGCCAATCCCGGGGACGGGGTCATCGACGACCTCGTGGCGCAGCAGCTCGCGGCGGGGCACCTCGACCGGCAGCAGGTCGTGGACCTGGCGGTGATCCTGCTCGTCGCCGGTCACGAGACCACGGCGAACATGATCTCGCTGGGTACGTACACCCTGCTCCGGCACCCGGAGCAGCTGGCCGAGCTGAAGGCGGACCCGGGGCTGATGCCGGTGGCCGTGGAGGAGCTGCTGCGGTTCCTGTCGATCGCGGACGGGATGCTGCGGGTGGCCACGGAGGACATCGATGTCGACGGGGTGACCATCCGGGCGAACGACGGTGTCGTCTTCTCCACGTCGGTCATCAACCGCGACACGGCCGCGTACGCCGACCCCGACACGCTGGACTGGCACCGCTCGGCGCGCCACCACGTCGCCTTCGGCTTCGGCATCCACCAGTGCCTGGGGCAGAACCTGGCGCGCGCGGAGATGGAGATCGCGCTCACCTCCCTCTTCGGCCGGCTGCCGGGGCTGCGGCTGGCGGCACCGGCGGAGGAGATCCCGTTCAAGCCGGGCGACACGATCCAGGGGATGCTGGAACTCCCCGTGACCTGGTGAGTTGATGTCCGGTATGCGAATCTCCATCGACAAGGACGTCTGCATCGGAGCGGGCCAGTGCGCGCTGACGGTGCCCCGCGTCTTCACCCAGGACGACGACGGCTTCGGCGAGCTGATGCCGGGCGCCGAGCACGGCGCCGGCGAACCCCTGGTCCGCGAGGCGGCCCGCGCCTGCCCGGTGCAGGCGATCACCGTCTCGGACTAGTCCGCCCGCGCTCGTCCGCGCTCACCGGCCCGTCGGCCGGGGCCCGTCACCAGGGGCCCCGGCCGGCGGGCCGGACGGCCGTGCCCCGCGGCGGTGGTGTCGGTGCGCCGGGCTATCCTTCCCGGACCGCTCACCGACCGTAGGGATGACCAGAGTTGTCCGGCCTCTCCGCCTTTCCGCTGCCCTTTCAAGCCTCGCGTTCCATAGCCTTCGCGACACCCCGGACGCTGCGGGAGCTGCAGATGATGGAGTGCAGCGCCCACATCCGGGCGAAGCCCGGGTGGTTCGACAAGATGCACGACGCCGGCATCGTCGCGCGGTGGACGCGGGAGGCGGTCGCCCAGGGGCTCACCGAAGCGCAGGTCCGGTACGTGCTCGCGGAACTCGGGCACTACGCCGCGCTGCGGGACGGGCGGACCGGCATCGAGGTGTCCGCCGTCGACGGGGTGTGGCAGTCGGACACGCTGGTCGATGACGAGCTCACGTCCCGGCTGCGCGAGGCGGTCCGGGTCCTGGAAGAGGTGCCCGAGGCGGAACGGGACTGGCATCCGGGTTCGGACGGACAGGTGCTGGACCTGGTGCACCCCTCGCTGTTCTGCCTGGTGCGAGAGGTGAGCGGGGGGCCCGAGTGGGCCTGGAAGAACCCGACGGACCGCTACTCGAAGCACGAGTTCTCGGAGAGGTTCCAGTGGCTGCCCACGGATGTCGACGTCAGCGACGAGGGCGACGTGGCCTTCCGTTCGTACGTCAACAACGTCCACCCCGAGACCCATCACGCCCTCGCCGCCGTCCTGCCGGGCGTCTTCGCGCGCATGCTGCCGCTGTGGGAGAACGTGCTCACCGATCTGCGCCATCCGCGGCCCTTGCGGATCGAGGCCGATCCTTACGGGTGGTACGACTCGGAACCGGAGTTTCCGGACCCGTCTTCCTCCGGTGACGCCGCGGCCCGTGCGGAAGCCGTACGCGCGTGGGAAAAGGCCCAGGACGACTGGTGGGAGAACCGCCGCCCGGTCGTGCCGGACGCGCCGGACTTCACCCCGCCCGAGCTGCCCGGCGAGGCCGCCCGGGTCGACCTGCGCGGCCGCCGCCTCCAGGTCATCGTCAAGCTCGCCACCATTCATCTCACCCCGGAGAGGCCCGAGTACGCGGGCGGCTCCTGGCACGTGGAGGGGATGCTGAACGAGCGGATCGTCTCGACCGGCATCTACTACTGGGACAGCGAGAACATCACCGAGAGCCGGCTGAGTTTCCGCGCGGCGCTCGACGACCCGTACTACGAACAGAACGACGACGCGGGGGTGCGCGAGGTCTACGGCCTGGAGAACGAGGACGCGCTCAACCAGGTGCTGGGATCGGCGGCGACGCCGGCGGGTCGCTGTCTGGCGTTCCCGAACATCCTGCAACACCGCGTCGGCTCGTTCCGCCTCGCGGACCCCACCCGCCCGGGGCACCGCAAGATCCTCGCGTTCTTCCTGGTCGACCCCTCGACGACGATCGTCTCGACCTCCGACGTCCCGCCGCAGCAACCGTGGTCCGCCACCTCCACGATGACGCTCGAGCAGGCGAAGGCGTACCGCGAAGAGCTCATGCGGGAGCGCAAGTTCTTCGTGGCCGAACACAACGACCAGGTCTACGAACGGGAATTCTCCCTCTGCGAGCACTGACCGACGGCTCGGGTGAGGGCCCGCTCCGCCCTCACGGGGTCAGGGCCCGGGGAGCTTCGGGCTCCCGGGCCGCCCCTTCGTCCTTCCGGGGGTGGCGTTCAGTACTTTGCCGATCATGCCACCCTCTCCACCACCGCCTCATCCCCTGCGCACGCGCCCCTTTCAACTCCTGTTCGCCGGACGGGCCCTGTCCCTCACGGGTGACGCCGTCATCCCGGCCGCGCTCGCCATCGCCGTCCACCAGGCGACCGGCTCGACCTCCGCGCTCGCGCTCGTCCTCGCCTGCGCGATGCTGCCCAAGCTGCTCCTGCTGCCGCTGGGCGGCGTGGTGGGCGACCGGTTCGACGTGCGTACCGTCGCACTCGCCACCGACCTCGTACGCTGCGCCACCCAGCTCCTCGTCGGCCTCCAGCTGCTCAGCGGCCGGCCGAGCCTGTGGGTCGTCGCCACCGCCCAGGCGGTGGGCGGTGCGGCCGGGGCGTTCGCGCTGCCGACGACCTCGCCGCTGATCACGGGGACCGTCGCACCGGACGGCCTGGGCCGCGCCAACGCCGCCATGGGCGCGGCGGCGAGCGCCGCCCGGCTGGGCGGGCCCGCCCTCGCCGGGCTGCTCGTGGTGACCGCCGGGCCCGGCTGGGCGTTCATCCTGGACGCCGCGACCTTCGCGGCCGGCGCCGCGCTGCTCGCCGCCGTACGCGTCGCCCGCACACCGGTGGAGCGGCGGCCCTTCCTCACCGATCTACGGGAGGGGTGGCGGGAGGTCCGGTGCCGCGACTGGTACTGGAGCAGCCTGGTCGCGCACGCCGCCTGGAACGGCGCCGCCGCCGTGCTGACGACCCTGGGCCCGGCCGTCGCGCTGACCCGGCTGGGCGGCGCCGGCACCTGGGTGGCGTTCCTCCAGGCCGGCGCGGTCGGCCTGCTCCTGGGCTCCCTGCTGGCGGGGCGCGCCCGCCCCCGCCGCCCGGTCCTGACGGCGAACCTCGGCCTCGCCGCGTACGCCCTCCCCCTGGTGGCGCTGGCCGTGGCCGCGCCCGCTCCGCTGACCATCGCCGCGTACGGCGTCGCGCAGATGGGGCTCGGCTTCCTGACGCCGATATGGCAGACCACCGTCCAGCGGGCCATACCGCCGCACGCGCTGGCCCGCGTCACGTCGTACGACTGGCTGCTCTCGCTCGCCGCCATGCCCCTCGGGTACGCGCTCGCGCCGCCCGCCGCCGCGCTGTGGGGGCCGGGAGTGCCGCTCGTCGCCGCGGCGCTGATCGTGGCGGCCCTGTGTGCCGGCACGGCTCTGGTACCGGGGGTGCGGCGGGTGACCGGGGTCACCGACCCCCGCGTTGAACGTGTTCAAACCGAGGTCTAGAGTCAGTCCTGCCAGCTTTTGAACGCGTTCAAGGGAGGGTGGGGCATGGACCTCACTGTCGTCGCGTATGTCGTCTACCTGCTGATCAGCGTCGCGCTCACCATCTGGGTGGCGCGCACCCTCAGCCGAAACGGGCGGATCTTCCTCGCTGATGTGCTGAAGGGCGACGAGAAGCTCGCCGAGGCCGTCAACCACCTGCTGGTGGTCGGCTTCTACCTGGTCAACTTCGGCTTCGTCGCCCTCTACCTCAGCCAGGACGAGGCCGTCACCGACGCCCGGAACCTGTTCGAGGCGCTCTCGGTCAAGCTCGGGGTCGTGCTGCTCGTGCTCGGTGTGATGCACCTGGGCAATGTGTACGTGCTCAACAAGATCCGCCGGCGCGGGGCCATGGAGCGCCAGGCGGTGCCGCCGGTGCCGCCGCAGGGCTGGACCGCGCCCACTGCGCGCTGGTGAGCCGGCCGTGGCGACCGACCGGGTGGCGCCGCCCACCCCCGTGAAGCGGCTGACCGTGCTGTACGACGCGCAGTGCCCGCTCTGCGTCCACCTGCGGCACTGGCTGCTGCGCCAGCCGCAGCTCGTCCCGCTGGACCTGGTGCCCGCCGCCTCCGAGGAGGCGCGGCGCCGGTTCCCGGGGCTGGACCACCGGTCGACCCTGAACGAGATCACCGTCGTCGGGGACGCCGGCCAGGTCTACCGCTCCACCGCCGCCTTCATCGTCTGCCTCTGGGCGCTGGCGGAGCACCGGCCGAAGGCCCACTGGCTCGCCACCCCGGCCGGCCTGCCGTTCGCCCGGGCCACCGTCCTCGCCGCCGCCAAGTGGCGTGCGGCGACGGCCGGGAGCGGCTGCGAGGGCGGGCGGTGCGGGGTGCCGGGGATGCCCGGTTAGGCTCGGTCACCGTGATGGACGAGACGGACGAGAAGCGCAAGAAGGACGGGACCGACGTGACGGCCGAGGCCAACGCACCGGAAGCCAGGGGCGCGAAGGCGGGCCAGGCGGGCCAGGCGGCCAAGGCGCCGAAGGCGAAGGCTCCGCGCAGTGAGCAGACCCGCACCCTCATCCTCGAGACCGCGCTCCGGCTCTTCCAGGAACGCGGTTACGACAAGACGACGATGCGGGCCATCGCCCAGGAGGCGGGCGTCTCCGTCGGCAACGCGTACTACTACTTCTCGTCCAAGGAGCACCTCGTCCAGGGCTTCTACGACCGGCTGGCCGCCGAGCACGAAGTGGCGGTCCAGCCGGTCCTCGCGGGCGACCGGGAGCTGGCCGTCCGCATCCGCGACTCCCTGCTGACCTGGCTGGACGTCGCGGAGCAGTACCACCGCTTCGCCGCCCAGTTCTTCAAGAACGCCGCCGACCCCGAGAGCCCCCTCAGCCCCTTCTCGCCCGAGTCGGTCGCCGCCCGCGAGGCCGTGATCTCCATCCACCGGCGGGTGCTCTCCGGCTCCGACACCAAGACCGCGCCCGAACTGGAGGAGTTCCTCCCCCACCTGATGTGGCTGATGCACATGGGCCTGGTGCTGTACTGGGTGTACGACCGCTCGGACCGCGCCGACCGCAGCCGCCGCCTCGTCGAGCGCACCGCGCCCATCGCCGCCCGCGCCATCGCGCTCTCGCGCTTCCGGCTGCTGCGGCCGCTCGTACGTCAGGTGCACGAGGTGCTGGAGGAGTTCCTGCCGGGCGGCGTCACGCCTGCTGCGAAGCCAGCTCCACCAGCGTGATGTCCGAGGGCGCGCCGACTCGGACCGGCGGCCCCCAGGCCCCGGCGCCGCGCGACACGTACAGCTGCGTGTCGCCGTACTGTTCGAGCCCGGCGAGGGTGGGGTTGGCGAGGTCCGCGAGGACGTTGCCGGGCCAGAGCTGACCGCCGTGCGTGTGGCCGGACAGCTGGAGGTCGACCCCGTGCCGTACGGCGTCGTGGATGACGACCGGCTGGTGCGCCAGCAGCACGGCGGCGCGGGCCCGGTCGCGGTCGCCGAGGGCCCGTACGAAGTCGGGGCCGTCACCGTAGTTCTCGCCGGCCACGTCGTTGACCCCGGCCAGGTCGAAGCCGGCGATCTCGACGCGCTCGTTGCGCAGCGGGCGCAGCCCGAGCTCGCGGACGTGGTCGACCCACTCCTCGGCGCCGGAGAAGTACTCGTGGTTGCCCGTCACGAAGAAGGAGCCGTCGCGGGCGCGGAGCCGGGCCAGCGGCTCGGCGGCGGGGCCGAGGTTCTCCACGCTGCCGTCGACGAGGTCGCCGACGACGGCGACGAGGTCGGGCTGGGTGGCGTTGATGGTGTCGACGATCCGCTGGGTGTGGGCGCGCCCCAGGATGGGCCCGAGGTGGATGTCGCTCACCACCGCGATCCGGTACCCGTGCGCGCGGCGGCCCAGCTTGGCGAGCGGCACCGTCACCCGCTTGACGCGCGGGCCGCGCAGGACGCCGTAGGCGCCGTACCCGACGGTGCCGAGCGCGACGCCGGCCGCCGTGCCGCCGACGACGCGGGAGACGAAGAGCCGGCGGGAGAGGGCGGGAGAGGACCCGGGGCCTCCCGCTCCGGTCGCGGCGGCCTCGGCGGGCGCGGGCGCTTCGGCGGGCTCCGTCGGCGCCGGTGCTTCGGCTGCGGGTGCCGCGACTCCGGCGGGGGCCGGGGCTCCGGCGGAGTCCGCGGGCCGGGCACCTCCGGCACCTCCCGCAGTCAGAGCGGCTCCGGCGGCCATGGCGGTCCCGCAGACCCGGGGCAGGGCCGCTCCCGCCGCCTCCGCCGGCGCGGGCTCCGGCCGGACCGGGGGCTCGGCGGCCGCGGCACCCCGCGCCTGCAGCCACCGCCGCAGCAGCGGCCGCACCGCCTCGCCCACCACCAGCGCCAGCACCACGTACAGCAGCAGCGCCAGCCACAGGAAGCCCGGCCAGGCCAGCACGCGCTGGAGCCAGAACGGCGCGCCGGCCCGGCCCGCCGTCAGGGCGCCGAGCGACAGCAGCGGCAGCACCACCAGGGCGACCGTGCCCGCACGTCGCGCCAGGCTCCCGGGCAGCGTCACGTCGCGCACCAGGCGCCGCCATACGTACCAGTGCACCGCGCCCAGCAGACCGAGCACCACGACGATCGACACCACGACGAGCAGCACGGACACGGCCCCCACCCCCTAGACGCGGCGTGAGCCGCGACGCAGTGCGCGGACGCCGCGCAACCCGATGACCCCGACCACCGTCCCCAGAACAAAGGACGTCACGGCGAGCAGCAGATGAACCCAGAAGTACGCCGTCGGGTCGCCCGCGTCGTCGAAGGCGAGTCCACTCGCGTCCTTCCACAGGTTCTTGATGAAAGTGATCCAGATGACCCAGCTCCACACCCCGAACGCGAGCAGGAACCAGGAGGCGGAGCGGCTGAGCTTCATGGAGCCAGTATCGCCACCCCCGAAGGCGTGCCGTGCGCCGGGTCGGGTGTGGGTGGTCGCACCAACCACGAACGTGCCCTGTACGTTCTCGATCGTGTCAGCTCTGAAAAAGACCGCGTTGACGGTCACCGCCGCCGCGCTGCTCCCCGCCCTCACGGCTGTCCCCGCGTCGGCGGACACCAAGGAGGACAAGCAGCCCAAGCCGCCCGCGATCATGTCGACGGTCGGCGGCAAGGCGCTCGGCCGCCCGGGCACCCAGGTCAACCTGGCGCCCGGCGTACCGGTCCTCCCCAAGGAGGTCACGGGGCGCTCCTGGGTCGTCGCGGACGCGGAGAGCGGCGACGTGCTGGCCGCGCACAACGCGCACTGGCGGCTGCCCCCCGCCTCGACGCTCAAGATGCTCTTCGCGGACACGCTGCTCCCCAAGCTCGACAAGACGAAGTCGCACCTGGTGACCCAGCAGGACCTGGCGAAGGTGGGCGAGGGCTCCAGCCTGGTGGGGGTCAAGGAGAAGCAGACGTACACCGTCCACGACCTGTGGCTCGGCGTCTTCCTGCGCTCCGGCAACGACGCCGTGCACGTCCTGTCCGAGATGAACGGCGGCATCGCCCAGACCGTCAAGGACATGAACGCCCGCGCCGACGAACTCCAGGCGCTCGACACCCACGTCGTCTCGCCGGACGGTTACGACGCCGAGGGCCAGGTCTCGTCCGCGTACGACCTCACCCTCATCGCGCGCAGCGGCATGCAGAAGAAGGACTTCAGGGAGTACTGCTCGACACCACGCGCGCAGTTCCCCGGGGAGTTGAAGCCCGGGGACAAGAAGCGCGGGACGTTCGAGATCCAGAACACCAACCGGCTGCTCACCGGTGACCTCGGCATGATGCCGTACAAGGGCATCGCGGGCGTGAAGAACGGCAGTACGACGCATGCCGGCGCCACCTTCACCGGGGTGGCCGAACGCAACGGCAAGGTGCTGCTGGTGACGGTCATGAACCCGTCCGCGAAGGAGAGCCACGCCGTCTACAAGGAGGCGGCACGGCTGCTGGACTGGGGTTTCGCAGCGGCCGGGAAGGTGCGGCCGGTCGGTGAGCTGGTGCCGCCGAAGTCGGCGCGTACGGGCACCTCGGACACGCGGCAGATCGAGACGGGCACCGGCGAGGCGGCGACGAAGGCCCCAGTCACCGCGTCGCAGACCGGCGGCGGTGGCGCCGGGACGGCGCTGGCGGTGGCCGGCGGGGCGCTGGTGCTGCTGGCGGGCGCGGTGTTCCTGGTCAACCGCCGCTGGCCGCTTCCGGAGCTCGTACGCCGTCGTCGTCCGCCTCACTCAGGGAGCCGGTAGCCGTCCAGGCGGCGCAGTACAGCAGCAGCTTGGCAGTGAAGTTGATCCACAGCAGCAGCGCGACCGGCACGCCGAAGGCGCCGTACATCGACTTCGCCGCCACGCCGCTCATGTAGCCGCCGAGCAGCAGCTTCAGCGCCTCGAAGCCGACCGCGCCGATCAGCCCCGCGACGACGAGGCGGCGGCGCGGCGGCTCCACGCCGGGCAGCAGGGTCAGGACGTAGAGCAGGATCAGGAAGTCGGCGAGGACGGCGACCGCGAGGGCGCCGGCCTGGAGGAGCACGCCGCCGGCGCCGCTCTCGGGGATGCCGAGCCGCTCCGCGGTCCAGCCGACGGCGGTGGAGCCGAAGGCGGAGGCGGCGAGCGAGGCGAGGCCGGTCGCGCCGAGGCCGACGAGGATGACGGCGTCCTTGCCCTTGCGGACGAAGGGGTTGCCCTCGTCGCAGTCGTCGATGCGCCACACCGCGCGCAGGCAGTCGCGCATGGAACCGACCCAGTTGATGCCGGTGAACAGCAGCACGGCGCCGGCGACCAGCCCGACGGTGCCGGCGTTCGAGATGAGGGCGTTCAGGTCGAGCTGGTCGGAGATGCCGGGGACCTGCTCGGCGAGCGTGCCCTCCAGGCGGCGCACCTGCTCGTCGCTGAGGAGCGCCGCGCCGACGGTGGCGGAGACGGCGATCAGCGGGAAGAGGGCGACGAAGCTGACGAAGGTGATCGCGGCGGCGAGGCGCGTCCAGTGGACGCGGTCGAGGGTCTCGTACGAACGCCACGCGTGCGTCCGCAGGAGACGCGCGGCCCACGGGCCGATGAGGGGAAGCTTGGTCAGCCAGTCCATGGGGTCCGCCTACCCCCGTACACCGAAGACCAGGGTCCTCGTCCCCCAGAAACGCAGGAAGGTGGCGAGAACCATGCCGACGCCGAGGCCGGAGACCGTGTCGGCGAGCGGGGAGGTCAGCCCGAGGCCGTGGCGCGAGACGCCGAGGCAGGCCACCTGCACGGCGGCGCCCGCGAGGTTGACGCCGAAGAAGACCGCGTACCGGCGCAGGTCCAGGGCCCTGCGGCGGTAGGTGCCGAGGGCGTTGCCCAGGTAGGCGACCGTGCAGCCGGCGAGGAAGGAGACCGCCTTCGCGGCGAGCGGGTCGAGGGCCGTGCGGCGCAGCAGGAGGAAGACGGCGAGGTCGGCCGCGTACGCGACGCCGCCCACGCCGAGGAAGCCCAGGACCTCCCGTCGTCTCGTCCGGGTCAAAGGTCGGCGACCGCCATCCCGTACATCGCCGTCCACACGAGGCCGATGACGGCGAGGGGCCGGTCGCGCAGGACGACGTCCTCGGGCGCGCCGGCGGCGCCGCGGTCGGCGAAGACGGCGTAGCGGAGGACCGCGAGGATGAAGGCGATCATCGACAGCTGGCGCCAGGTGCCGCTGTTCTCCAGGGCCCAGAGGCAGTAGCCGAGGACGGCGACCCCGGCGGCGAGCTGCCAGACGAAGCGGAGGTAGCCGGTGGTGTACTCGGTGAGCAGCGCGCGCGTGGTGCCGTTACGGCCGGCCATCTGCACGGCTTCCGAGTACCGCTTGGCCGCCACCATGAACAGGGCGCCGAAGGCGGTGGTGATGAGGAACCAGCGCGAGAGCGGGATGGCGAGCGCGACACCGCCGATCATGGCGCGCAGGACGAAGCCGGTCGTGACGACGGCGAGGTCGACGACGAGGACGTGCTTGAGGCGCAGGCAGTAGGCGAACTGCATGAGCAGGTAGGCGGCGAGGAGGGCGGCCGTCATGGCGTTGCAGAGCACGGCCCCGCCGAGGAGCGCGCCCACCGCGAGCGCGCCGCCCGCCGCGTACGCCACGGGTACGGGCACCTCGCCCGCGGCGACCGGGCGGCGGCACTTGGCGGGGTGCGCCCGGTCGGCGTCGGCGTCGCGGGCGTCGTTGACGAGGTAGACGCCCGAGGCGGCGGCCGTGAACAGCAGGAAGACCACGCCGAGCTGGAGCGCGGTGTGCCGCGAGACGAGCTCGCCCGCGGCGGCGGGCGCGGCGACGACGAGCACGTTCTTCACCCACTGGCGCGGGCGCGCCGCCCGCAGCACCCCGAGCCCCACGGTGCGCAGCGCGGGCCGCCGCACCGGGCGGGGGGCCGTCGCGCGCGGTCCGGGCGGGTCGGTGACGCCGTGGGCCGTGCGGGGCGGGGGTGGGGCAGGGGGTGTCAGCCCGCCGCGGGCCTCACGCATCGCGCACCGCCCGCCCGTCCCGCGCCCAGCCCGCGCCCGCGAGGCCGGTCGCGGCGCCGAGCAGCGCGCCCGCCGCCACGTCCGTCGGGTAGTGGACGCCCACCACCAGGCGGGACAGGCACATCGCGGCGGCCAGCGGCGCGGTCACCCGGCCTGCGCGGGGGCGGAGGGCGGCGAAGAGGAGCGCCGCGGCGGTGGCGGAGGTGGCGTGGGAGCTGGGGAAGGAGTGCCGTCCGGCGGTACGGACGAGCGCGGGCGCGTCGCTCGGGCGGGGCCGGCGCACCACCCGCTTCGCGCCCATGCTCACCCCGTGCGCCGCACCGACGAGCGCGGTGGCCCGCAGCCAGGCCGCGCGCCGTTCCCGGTCGGCCGCCGCGCCCGCGAGCCCCGCGGCCAGCCACAGCGCCGCGTGCTCGCCGCCGGCCGACAGCACCCGCGCGGCCACCGCCACGGCGGGCCTGCGGCGCCCGGCGTCGCGTGCGGCGGCGAGCAGCCGGTGGTCGACGTATCGCATCTGCCACCCCTTTCTGCACCCCTCTGCATCGGAGGCGACTGTCGCCCGCCGGGCGTCTCATCGCACGGACATCTTTCCTGACACTCGTTTAATCACCCATTTCGGGGAGTCAGGCGATAAGCGGTACATCCCGCTCGAAATCATCTGGAAGGGGCATGGAACGACTTACCGTCGCCCCATGCCCACCGAGCCCGCCACCGAGTCCGTCACGGAGTCCGCCACCGAGCCCGCCACGGAGTCCCTCACCGGCTGGGGCCGCACCGCCCCCACCGTCGCCCGCGTCGTACGGCCCCGCACGTACGAGGAGGCAGCCGCCGCCGTCCGCGCGTGCGGTGCCCGGGGGGCCGTCGCCCGCGGCCTCGGCCGGGCCTACGGCGACGCCGCGCAGAACGCGGGCGGCGCCGTCCTCGACATGACCGCCCTCGCCCGCGTCCGCTCCCTCGACGCCGACGTGGGCGTCGTCGTCTGCGACGCCGGGGTCAGCCTCCACCACCTGATGGAGGTGCTGCTCCCGCTCGGCTGGTTCGTCCCCGTCACCCCCGGCACCCGCCACGTCACGGTCGGCGGAGCCGTCGCCGCCGACATCCACGGCAAGAACCACCACGTCTCCGGCTCCTTCACCCACCACGTACACGCCCTCGAACTCCTCACCGCCGAGGGCGAGATCCGCACCGTGGCACCCGGCACCGAGCTGTTCGACGCCACCGCCGGCGGCATGGGGCTCACCGGCGTGATCCTCGCCGCCACGATCCGGCTCCTGCCCGTCGAGACGTCCCTGATGTCCGTGGACACCGAACGCGCGGCCGACCTCGACGACCTGATGGGCCGTCTGACCGCGACCGACCACCGCTACCGCTACTCCGTCGCCTGGATCGACCTCCTCGCGCGCGGCGCCGCGACCGGCCGCGCCGTCCTCACGCGCGGCGACCACGCCCCGTACGACGCGCTCCCGGCCCGCGCGCGGCGCCGCCCGCTCGCCTTCCGCACCGGCCAGCTGCCCCCGCCGCCCCACCTGCCCTCCCGCGACGGGCTGCTGAGCCGCTCCGGCGTCCGCGCCTTCAACGAGCTCTGGTACCGCAAGGCCCCGCGCCGCCCCCGCACCGGGCAGCTCCAGCCGATCCCGGCCTTCTTCCACCCGCTCGACGGCGTGCCGCACTGGAACCGGGTCTACGGCCGCGCCGGTTTCGTCCAGTACCAGTTCGTCGTCCCGTACGGCCGCGAGGACACCCTGCGCCGCATCGTGCACCGGATCGCGCGCCGCCGCTGCCCGTCCTTCCTCGCCGTGCTGAAGCGCTTCGGCGAGGCCGGCTCCGGCTGGCTCTCCTTCCCGATGCCGGGCTGGACGCTGGCGCTGGACATCCCGGCCGGACTGCCGGGCCTCGGCGCGTTCCTCGACGCACTCGACGAGGAGGTGGCGGGGGCGGGCGGCCGGGTCTACCTCGCCAAGGACTCCCGGATGCGCCCGGAGACGCTGCGCGCCATGTACCCCCGGCTGCCCGACTTCCTCGCCCTGCGGGGCCGCCTGGACCCCGGCTCCGTCTTCACCTCGGACCTCGCCCGCCGCCTCGGCCTGTAAGGAGTACGCCGCCATGAAGGACGCCTTCGGCGCCCCCCAGTCCCTCCTGATCCTCGGCGGTACGTCGGAGATCGCCCTGGCCACCGCCCGCCGCCTGATCGCCGGCCGCACCCGGACCGTGTGGCTCGCCGGGCGCCCCTCCCCCGCGCTGGACGCGGCCGCCGCGTCGCTGCGGGAGCTCGGGGCCGTGGCGCACACGGTGCCGTTCGACGCCCTCGACACCGCCGCGCACGAGGAGACGCTCGGCAAGGTCTTCGCGGAGGGCGACGTCGACATGGTGCTGCTGGCCTTCGGCGTCCTGGGGGACCAGGCCCGTGACGAGGCCGTCCCGGCGGCCGCCGCGCAGGTCGCCCAGACCAACTACACCGGGGGCGTCTCCTCGGCGCTGGCCTGCGCCAACGCCCTGCGCGCACAGGGCCACGGCTCGCTGGTCGTGCTCTCCTCCGTGGCCGCCGAGCGGGCCCGCCGCGCCAACTTCGTCTACGGCTCCAGCAAGGCGGGCCTCGACGCCTTCGCCCAGGGCCTGGGCGACGCGATGCACGGCACCGGCGTGCACGTCATGGTGGTCAGGCCCGGGTTCGTACGAACAAAGATGACGGCCGGGCTCGCCGAGCCGCCGCTCGCGACGACCCCGGAGGCGGTCGCCCACGCCGTCGAGCAGGGGCTGCGGCGGCGCGCGGAGACGGTGTGGGTGCCGGGCGCACTGCGGCCGGTCATGTCGGTCCTGCGGCACCTGCCGCGCCCGGTCTTCCGCCGGCTGCCGTTCTGAGGGGCCCGCCGGCAGGACGGGTCAGCCGCGCGTCGGGGCCGGCTCGTCCACGGGTGCGCCCTGCGCGGGCACGCCGCCCTTCGTCGGGCGGCCGGCGCCGAACTCGTACGCGTGCAGCTTGCGCCACACTCCGTCCGCGCCCTGTTCGTAGAGCGCGAAGGAGCCGACGGTCCACGCCGCCTCGAAGCCGGCGAGCTCGTCGTACGCCCGGTCCATCGCCTCGTCGGGGATGCCGTGCGCGACGGTGACGTGCGGGTGGTACGGGAACGCCAGCTCGCGCGCCAGCGGCCCGGAGGGGTCGCGGACCTGCTGTTGGAGCCAGGAGCACGCCGACGCGCCCTCCACGACCTGGACGAAGACGACCGGCGACAGCGGCCGGAACGTGCCCGTGCCGCTGAGCCGCATCGGGAAGGAGCGGCCGGCCGCCGCGACGGCGGCGAGGTGCGCCCGGACCTCGGGCAGCCGCGCCGCGTCGACCTCGGTCGGGGGCAGGAGCGTGACGTGGGTGGGGATGCCGTGCGCGGCGGGATCCCCGAAGCCCGCGCGCCGCTCCTGGAGCAGGCTGCCGTAGGGCTCCGGGACCGCGATCGAAACGCCGAGCGTTACGGTCCCCACGTCGTTCTCCTCACTCCTCAGTCCAGTCGTCCGGTCGGTGCGGGCGCAGCGCCAGTGTGGCGGCTGCACCCGCCGCGTGGCCAGAGCCGTCGGGCCACCGCGCGAGCGCGCTCCGTGCTCGCTCCGTGCGTGCTCAGTGCTTCGCGGGCAGGAAGCCGATCCGGTCGTACGTCCGGGCCAGCGTCTCGCCGGCGACCGTCCGGGCCTTCTCCGCGCCCTTGGCCAGGATCGAGTCCAGCGTCTCCGGGTCGTCCAGGTATTCCTGCGTACGGGTCCGGAAGGGGGTGACGAAGTCCACGACGACCTCGGCGAGGTCGGTCTTCAGGGCTCCGTACAGCTTGCCCTCGTACGACCGCTCCAGGTCGGGGACGGAGGTGCCGGTGAGGGTGGACATGATCGTCAGGAGGTTGCTGACGCCCGGCTTCTCCTCCGGGTCGAAGCGGATCACGGTGTCGGTGTCCGTGACCGCGCTCTTCACCTTCTTCGCCGTCGTCTTCGGTTCGTCGAGCAGGTTGATCAGGCCCTTCGGGGTGGACGCCGACTTGCTCATCTTGGCGGTCGGGTCCTGCAGGTCGTAGATCTTCGCCGTTTCCTTCAGGATGTACGGCGCCGGGATGGTGAACGTCTCACCGAAGCGGGCGTTGAACCGCTCGGCGAGGTCCCGGGTGAGCTCGATGTGCTGGCGCTGGTCCTCGCCGACCGGGACCTGATGGGCCTGGTAGAGCAGGATGTCCGCGACCTGGAGGATCGGGTACGTGAAGAGGCCCACGGTGGCGCGGTCGGCGCCCTGCTTGGCGGCCTTGTCCTTGAACTGCGTCATGCGGCCGGCCTCGCCGAAGCCGGTGAGGCAGTTCATGACCCAGCCGAGCTGGGCGTGCTCGGGCACGTGGCTCTGGACGAAGAGCGTGCAGCGCTCGGGGTCGAGACCGGCGGCGAGCAGCTGGGCGGCGGCGAGCCGGGTGTTGGCGCGCAGCTCGGCCGGGTCCTGCGGAACGGTGATCGCGTGCAGGTCGACGACCATGTAGAAGGCGTCGTGCGACTCCTGCAGCGCGACCCACTGACGGACCGCGCCGAGGTAGTTGCCGAGGTGGAACGAGCCGGCGGTGGGCTGGATTCCGGAGAGCACACGAGGACGATCAGAGGCCATGCCCCTCATTCTCGCAGGTGCCGCCGACAGCTGGGGAACGGATCCCGCCCGCCCTCTGCGACGAAGAACACAGGGAGCGGGCGGACTGGAGGACGGGTGCGCGTCAGACGGGCAGGCCCGGGGCAGGGTGGGCGGCCATCAGGTCGGCGACCTCGGCGCGGATCTTGGCCAGGGAGTCCTCGTCCCCGGTCCGGGCCGCGGTGACGCCCCGGTCGATCCAGTCGGCGACGGCCGCCATGTGCGCGGTGCCCAGCCCGCGCGAGGTCAGCGACGGGGTGCCGATGCGGATGCCGGAGGGGTCGAAGGGCTTGCGGGGGTCGTAGGGGACGGTGTTGTAGTTCACGACGATCCCGGCCCGGTCGAGGGCCTTCGCGGCGACCTTGCCCGGGACGTCCTTGGGCGTGAGGTCCATGAGGATCAGGTGGTTGTCCGTGCCGCCGGAGACGAGGTCGAAGCCGCGGGCGAGCAGCTCGGCCGCGAGGGCCTTGGCGTTGGCGACGACCGCGTGGGCGTAGTCCCGGAAGGAGGGCTGGGCGGCCTCGTGGAGGGCGACGGCGATGGCCGCGGTGGTCTGGTTGTGGGGACCGCCCTGGAGGCCCGGGAAGACCGCCTTGTCGATGGCCTTGGCGTGCTCCTCGCGCGACATCAGCATCGCGCCGCGCGGCCCGCGCAGGGTCTTGTGCGTGGTCGTGGAGATCACGTCCGCGTGGGGCACGGGTGAGGGGTGGGCGCCGCCCGCGATCAGGCCGGCGATGTGCGCGACGTCGGCGACGAGCACGGAGCCCGCCTCCCGGGCGATCTCTGCGAAGGCGGCGAAGTCGATGGTCCGGGGCAGCGCGGTGCCGCCACAGAAGATGATCTTCGGCCGCTCCTTGAGGGCGAGGTCGCGGACCTGGTCGAAGTCGATCAGCCCGGTGTCTTCGCGTACGCCGTACTGCACCCCGCGGAACCAGGTGCCGGTCGCGGAGACGCCCCACCCGTGGGTGAGGTGGCCGCCCATCGGGAGGGCCATGCCCATCACGGTGTCGCCGGGCTGGGCGAAGGCGAGGTACACGGCGAGGTTCGCGGGCGAGCCGGAGTAGGGCTGGACGTTGGCGTGCTCGACGCCGAACAGGGCCTTGGCGCGGCCGACGGCGAGCCGCTCGACCTGGTCGATGTTCTGCTGGCCCTCGTAGTAGCGGCGCCCGGCGTAGCCCTCGCTGTACTTGTTCTGCAGGACGGTGCCGGATGCCTCCAGCACCGCGTCGGAGACGTAGTTCTCGCTGGGGATCAGGCGCAGGGTCTCGGCCTGCAGCCGCTCCTCGGCACCGACCAGCGCGGCCAGTTCGGGATCGGCGGCGGACAGGGCCGGGTGGTGCGGGGGAAGGGAAACGTCGGTCATGGCGTCCTCCTGGGAGGGTCGGCAGCACTCACATCCAACGAGGTCCCCAGGCGGGCGGCACCTCGAGCGGTCTGCCGCGCACGACTCCCCCGGGGTCGCTTCCCCGTACGCCAGTCGCCGTGCGTACGGCCCACCTTAGGGGGCGCGTCGCACGGAGGTTTCCCGGCCCACATCGCGAGCGACGATAGATGTGGGTGTACCCAGGCCCCCAGCCGCAGGACGAACGGAGACCCCGTGTCGAGAACGCAGGACGCGATCGCTTCCGCGGAGGCGCGCAGCGCGCACAACTACCACCCGTTGCCGGTCGTCATCGCCTCGGCGGAGGGGGCGTGGATGACCGATGTCGAGGGGCGCCGCTTCCTCGACATGCTCGCCGGTTATTCGGCGCTCAACTTCGGCCATGGCAACCGGCGGCTGATCGACGCCGCCAAGGCCCAGCTGGAGCGGGTGACGCTGACCTCCCGCGCCTTCCACCACGACCGGTTCGCGGACTTCTGCGAGCAGCTCGCCGACCTGTGCGGCATGGAGATGGTGCTGCCGATGAACACGGGTGCGGAGGCGGTGGAGACCGCCGTGAAGACCGCCCGCAAGTGGGGCTACCGGGTGAAGGGCGTCCCCGACGGCACCGCGAAGATCATCGTGGCGGCGGACAACTTCCACGGCCGGACGACCACCATCGTCAGCTTCTCGACCGACCCGGAGGCGCGCGCGGACTACGGCCCGTACACGCCGGGGTTCGAGATCGTGCCGTACGGCGACGCCACCGCGCTCGAGGAGGCGATGACCGACAACACCGTGGCCGTGCTCCTGGAGCCGATCCAGGGCGAGGCCGGGGTGCTGGTGCCGCCGCCCGGCTATCTGGCCCGGGTCCGCGAGCTGACCCGCGAGCGGAACGTGCTGTTCATCGCGGACGAGATCCAGTCGGGCCTCGGGCGCACGGGCCGGACCTTCGCGTGCGAGCACGAGGGCGTGGTGCCCGACATGTACGTGCTGGGCAAGGCGCTCGGCGGCGGCGTGGTGCCGGTGTCGGCGGTGGTGTCGAGTGCGGCGGTGCTCGGGGTGCACCGGCCGGGCGAGCACGGCTCGACGTTCGGCGGCAACCCGCTGGCGTGCGCCGTGGCGCTGGAGGTGATCGCGATGCTGCGCACCGGCGAGTACCAGCAGCGGGCGGCCGAGCTGGGCGACCACCTCCACCACGAGCTGGGCCTGCTGGTGGGCGGCGGCGCCGTGGAGGCCGTCCGCGGGCGGGGCCTGTGGGCGGGCGTCGACATCGCGCCGCGGCTCGGCACCGGTCGGCAGATCTCCGAGAAGCTGATGGAGCGCGGGGTCCTGGTGAAGGACACCCACGGGTCGACGATCCGGATCGCACCGCCGCTGGTGATCGGCAAGGAGGACCTGGACTGGGCGCTGGAGCAGCTGCGGGCGGTGCTGCGCTGACCGGCGGCGCCCCTACAGGATGACGTGCGGCAGGAAGCGGGCGTACTCGTCCGTGACCAGGCCGGACGACTCCCGGATGCCGAGCCCCGCCGCCTCGTCCTCGACGACCCACGCGCCGAGCACCACGCGGTTGCCGTCGAAATCGGGCAGCGGGGCGAGCTCCTGGTAGCAGCACGGCTCCTCGCGCACCACGGGCTCGCTGCCGGGCTCGTGGAGCGTGACCCCGGCGCCCTCCCGGCCGAGCAGCGGCTTGGCGACGTAACCGGGCCCGGAGGGGGCGGCCAGTTCGCGCGGGCCGTCGAGGTAGGCCGGGAGCAGGTTCGGGTGGCCCGGATACAGCTCCCACAGGATGGCCAGCAGGGCCTTGTTGGAGAGGAGCATCTTCCAGGCGGGCTCGATCCAGCAGGTGGTGCCGGTGCCACCGCCGTTGTCGAGGGTGTCGAGGACGTGCCCGCCGAAGGGGTCGGTCGTCAGCCACTCCCACGGGTAGAGCTTGAAGCAGCTGCGAATGAAGCGCAGCCGGTCGTCCACGAAGCGGCCGGAGAGCCGGTCCCAGCCGATCCGCTCGACCGACAGCGCCTCGGTGTCGAGCCCGGCCTGCTGGGCCGTCTCGCGCAGGTACGCGACGGTCATCAGGTCCTCGCCGAGCTCGTCGCCCTCCGAGTGGACGAAGTGGACCGGGCCCGGCGGCAGCAGCGCGGCCTGCCGCTTCCAGGCGTCGACGAGCCGCTCGTGGAGGGAGTTCCACTGGTCGGCGCCGGGGAAGCGCTCCTCCATCCAGAACCACTGGGGGCTGGCGGCCTCCACGAGCGAGGTGGGCGTGTCGGCGTTGTACTCCAGCATCTTGGCCGGGCCCGTACCGTCGTAGCGCAGGTCGAACCGGCCGTAGAGGGACGGGAGTTCGGCGCGCCGGCGCCAGGACTCGGCGACGAGCCCGGCGAGGCGCGGGTCGGTGATGCCGAGGTCGGCGAAGCGGTCGTGGTCCACGATGTGGGCGGCCGCGGCGAGGCACATGGCGTGCAGCTCCTCGACGACCTCCTCCAGGGCCTCCACCTCGGGGAGCGTGAAGACGTAGTAGGCGCTCTCGTCCCAGTACGGGCGCAGGGAGCCGTCGGGGAAGCGGGTGAGGGGGTAGACGAGCCCCTGCTCCTCGACCGTCCGCTGCCAGTCGGGGCGCGGCTCGATGGTGAAACGCTTCATCGGTGACCTCGTGCCCTCGTGCCCCGGGCTCAGCCGCCGCCGGAGCCCGAGCAGCCGAAGCCGCCGCGCTCGACGGCCGACTTGTCGAAGCTGCCGCCGGAGACCTTGCCGTTGCTGACGGAGCCGCCGTAGTAGTACGTGCCGCCGGTCGAACCGCCGCTGCCGCCCTTGCCGCTCTCGCACTCGTAGCTGGGGAGCTTCTCGCGCGTGACCGGGTCGACGCAGCGCTTGTCCGGCTCAGAGCCGCAGGACGTCAGCGTCGCCGCGAGCACCCCCATGCCGCCGAGCACGACCGTGCTCGACCTCAGCCTGCGCATGCGCCCACCCTCTCGTCGTCCGTTTTCGTCGTCCGTCAACACGACCATGGACGGCACAGATTAGAGGGCGGTTCCCGCGCCGGAGAGGGCGGGTCCGGGAACGGTGCTCACGGCAGCACGCGGCACAGCGCGTCCAGCGCGCCGGCCCACGCGCTGTCGGTCGGCGTCCCGTATCCGACGACCAGCCCGTCCCGGGTGCGCTCGACCCCCGGGTGCCGGAAACCGTCGAGGCCCTGGAGGGCGAGGCCCTGCCAGGCGGCGGCCTGGACGACGGACCGTTCCGTGCCCGGCGGCAGTTCGAGCACGGCGTGGAGCCCGGCGGCGATGCCGCTGACGCGGATGTGCGGGGCCCGTTCGGCGAGCGCCGCCACGAGCTGGTCGCGCCGGCGCCGGTAGCGCAGCCGCATGGACCGCACGTGCCGGTCGTACGCGCCCGAGGAGATGAACTCCGCGAGGGTGAGCTGGTCCAGCGCGCCGGACGCCCAGTCGATGGGGCCCTTCGCCTCCGCCACCTCGCCCACCAGCGCTTCGGGCAGCACCATCCACGCCAGGCGCAGCCCCGGCGTCAGCGACTTGCTCGCCGTGCCGAAGTAGACCACCCGCTCCGGGTCGAGGCCCTGCAGGGCGCCGACCGGTTGCCGGTCGTACCGGAACTCGCCGTCGTAGTCGTCCTCCAGGATCAGCGCGCCGGCGCGCCGCGCCCAGTCGACGGCCGCCGCGCGCCGCGCGGGCGGCAGGGCACCGCCCAGCGGGAACTGGTGGGCGGGCGTGATGAGGACCGCGCCCTGGGTGCCCAAGGTGTCGGTACGGGTGCCCTGTTCGTCGAGGGACAGCACGGAGGTGCGCAGTCCGGCGTCGGCGAGGAGGCTCCAGTGGACGTCGAGGCCGTACGACTCGACCGCGACGTCCCGTACGCGGCGCCCGCGCAGCACCTTGGCCATCAGCATCAGCCCGTGGACGAAGCCGGAGCAGATCACGATCCGGTCCGGGTGGGCGTGGACCCCGCGCGCCCGGGCGAGGTAGTCGGCGAGGACGGTGCGCAGCTCGGTCCGGCCACGCGGGTCGCCGTAGCCGAAGGCTTCGTGCGGGGCGGCCGTCAGCGCACGGCGCGCCGCCTTGAGCCACTCGCCGCGCGGGAAGGAGCCGAGGTCGGGCGTGCCGGGGTGGAGGCTGTGGAGGGGGCCCCGCCGGGGCCGGGCCGGTGGCCGGGCGGACGGGCGCGGCGCCGGTGCGCGGCCCTGGTCGCCGCCCGCCGGCGCGGGTGCGGGCGCGGGCAGCCGGCGCGGGGCGGCGCGGCGGGCGACGCGCGTGCCGGAGCCCTGGCGAGCGGTCAGCCAGCCCTCGGCGACGAGTTCGGCGTACGCGTCGGCGACCGTGTTGCGGGCGATGCCCAGGTCGGCGGCGAGCGAGCGGGACGACGGCAGCCGGGTGCCGGGGGCGAGACGTCCGGTGCGCACGGCGTCGCGCAGCGCGTCCATGAGTCCGGCGCGCAGCCGGGGGCCGCGCAGCTCCAGGTGTAGGTCGGCGCCGACGGTGACACGGGCGGCTGTCGCCGCATTGGCCCAGGGATCCGTCATGGAAATGGACCATACCCCCGCGCCATCGGGCCCGTACGGTCACTGTCATGACGACGAACGACGCCAAGGACTACGCCCCCGCACACACCCCGCGCCTGGACTGGGCCACGCACGCGCCCGAGGTCTACAAGGCCATGGTCCGGCTGGACGCGGCGAGCCGCCGGGGCCTGGACGCGGACCTCCTGGAACTGGTCAAGATCCGCGCCTCGCAGCTCAACCGCTGCGCCCTCTGCCTCGACATGCACGCGAAGGACGCGCTGGCGGCCGGCGAGTCGGTGGAGCGGATCGTCCAGCTCGCCGCCTGGGAGGAGTCGCGGCACTTCTACACCGAGAAGGAGCTGGCCGCGCTCGAACTGACCGAGGCGGTCACGGTCCTGACGGACGGCTTCGTACCGGACGAGGTCTACGCGAAGGCGGCCGAGCACTTCGAGGAGGCCGAACTGGCGCAGCTCATCGCGGCGATCACGGTCATCAACGCCTGGAACCGCTTCGGCGTGGCCACCCGCCAGGTCCCGGGTCACTACACCCCCGGCCAGTTCAGCCACTGAGGACGACGGCCGTGAACCTTTCACAGCCGTCGCCGTCGGCGCCGTCGCAGCCGTCCCCGCAGTCACCCGTCGCCGCGTTCCGCGCCCTCCACCATGACCGCGCCCCCGGCGACCCGCTGGTCCTGCCGGGCCCCTGGGACGCGGCAAGCGCCCGCGCCTTCGAGGCGGCCGGCTTCCCGGCCCTGGCGACGCCGAGCGCGGGGGTCGCGGCGTCGCTCGGGTACGAGGACGGGGCCACGCCCGCGGACGAGATGTTCGCCGCGGTGTCCCGGATCGCCCGGTCGGTGTCCGTCCCGGTCTCGGCGGACATCGAGGGCGGCTACGGCCTGCCGCCGAAGGAGCTCGTGGCACGCGTGCTGGAGACGGGCGCGGTCGGCGTGAACCTGGAGGACAGCGAGGCGGGCGCGCTCAAGGACCCGCACCGGCACGCCGAGTGGCTCGCGGAGGTACGGGCGGAGGCGGGCGAAGCGCTCTTCCTCAACGCCCGCGTCGACACGTACGTACGCGGCCTGACGGGCGCGGCGGCCCTGGCGGACGCGATCACCCGCAGCCGCCTGTACGCCGAGGCGGGCGCCGACTGCGTCTACCCGATCCTCGTCCCGCCCGAGCACCTCCGGTCGCTCAGCGCCGAGATCACGGCACCGGTCAACGCCCTGTCCAAGCCGGACGGCCCGCCCCCCGCGGAGCTCGGCCGCCTGGGCGCCACCCGCGTCACCTTCGGTCCGGGGCTGCTGCACCGCACGCTGGCGGAGGTGCGGCGGATCGCGGAGGAGGTACGGGACGGGAGCTAGGGACCCGAGCCGGAGGGTGCCGTCGGCTTGATCAGCCGGCCTTCCAGCTAGGGTGCAGGCCATGGACGGCCGCGTGTACGTGCCCTGGTTCTCGGTTGGGGAAGCCGACGAGGACACGTTCGAGACGCTGGATGGCGCATGGCGCACGTTCGTGTCCGTACTACGCGAGCGGGCCGTCACCTGGCCCTGTGACCCCGACGACACCCTCATCCTTCGCCCCGACGAGACAGGATTCGCGCACCTGCTGGCCTTGCTCTATGTGGTGACGCCTGGAACCGATGCCCTTTCCCATGTCTTCGGTGCGTTCTTCGACGGGCAAGGCGTGCTCGGCACCGAACTCCACGACCAGATGTACATTCCCCTCCAGGGGTCTGTGGTGGGGAGACTCCACGTGGCCGGTTCACCCGGACGATGCGCGGAACGGACTGCGGACTGGTTCGAACGCATTCTGCAGGGCCAGGCCGGCAACCTGGCCGCCCCGACGTCGTGATCTGGCTGTCCCCGTCTCCACACCGACCTCACCGGCAACATCACGATCTACAGCTGGAGTACTAGGCCTCAGGGTCGGCGGAAGTGCGTGTGTAGTGACATGAGTAGGGATAGGGGTCCCCGCCGTCCGCGTGGACGGTCCCGTCCATCCACAGCTTTCCGCGCTCCAGATAGAACGCCAGAAACTGGTGGTCGTTGTGATTCTTGAAACTAAGCACCAGATAAGGCGTCAGGCCGGGGTCGTTGTTGACCCCATGCCATTTCCCGTCGCTTGAACGGCGTGTCACCTGCGAGTCCGGCCCGGGACCGTCCCACTGGACCGGAAAGTCCTTGCTGGAGAAGGTGTAGTCGTCGCGTAGCCGGACGATCGGCGATCCGCATTCCCCCTCCCCGTCCCACCGGCCGACCAATTCGGCATGAGTGACGGCCTTCGGAGTGGGGGCGGGTTTGACCGTCCCGCAAGCGGACGGGGCGAATCCCATCATGGTGGCGGTCGCGAGGCTTGCACCCGTGCGAAGTATGTCGAATGGCACGCTGTCTGCTTCCAGCCGTTGGATGGCGCCCAGTATGCCGGTCGACGATCCGAACGAGAGGGCCCAGGGGTGTCTGGTTCTGCCGGACCCGGGTGCCGGTGGCGAGCCTCTCCGGACCGTTCTGGGACCGGCATGTCGGCACTCCGTCCACAGGGACCCCTCCATGACCACGGAACGCATCGGTCCGTCGCGTACGACCCGACGGGCGCGACGCCCTGCGGGCGTCGGCGGGCCTGCCCAGCGGGCCGGTCACGCCCGCGTTGTTCACCAGGCCGGTGACCGCCCAGCGCGGCCGCGGCGGTGTCGAACAGCCTCTCCACGTCCGCCTCGACGGAGGTGTCGGCCGCCGCGGCTGCCGCCGGTGACGACGGTGACCGGACGCGGTTGGTTCGTCGGGTGTTCCATGGCTCCGCCTGTGATCATGGCTTCGGCCGACGTTAGCACCGCACCATTTGCCCGATTAACCTAGTTTTGTGGACTCGTATCCGACCCGCAGTGGCGGAGTGCGCGCGGAGATCCTCGCCTCCTGGGAGCGATCGCAGTCGCTGGGCATCGACACCGAGGGCGTGGCGCTGCCGGTGGAGGGCGACCTGGATCCCGACTCGCGGTTGATCAGGGCCGCCACGCCGGTGCTGGAGGGGCTGTGCCGCCGGTTTTCCGGGCTGCCGGTCACCGTGGCGCTGGCCGACGCCCGCGCGAACATCGTGGAGCGGTGGGGCGACCCCGTGGGGCTGGAGCTCATGAACGAGGCCTCGCTGGTCACCGGCGCCAACGTCGACGAGCGCTTCATGGGCACCAGCAGCGTCAGCATGGTGCTGAGCACCCGCTCGCCGTTCGTGGTCGTCGGCCACGAGCACTTCCTGCACAACCTCAAGTCCCTGACCTGCATGGCGGCCCCGGTGTTCGACCCCGTGGGCGGTACGGTCCAGGGCGCCGTCAACCTCTCCGTCCCCGAGTCGCTCGCCGAGCCGGGCATGGCCGTACTGCTCCAGGACGCCACCGACCGCATCGCCGAGCGGCTGCTGGAGCTGAGCTCCGCGAAGGAGCGCGACCTCATGCGCTCCTTCCTCCGGGAGCGGGAGCGCGGCGCGCACGCCCGCCTCGACCTGCATTCCGGCGAGCTGGCCGGGCCCGGCGGTGAGGCGCCCCGGCTGGCCCGCCGGGAGCGGCTCGCCCTGCTGGAGGCCGCGGTCCAGCTGATCTCCTCGAACGACGAGTCCTTCGCGGAGGTCACCCTGGCGGGCGGCCGCGTGGCCGCGCTGCGCCGCAGGCAGCTGCGCCACGGCGACGCGGAGGGCGCGGCGGTCGAGGTCAGCTTCCTCCCCGACGTACGGCGTACGTCGCTGCCGATGACGATGACGACTGCGGCGACGGCTACGACGACGGGCTCCACCGGTACGACCGCCACGGCCACCCGTGCGCCCATGGCGACCGCTCCCGACGGGCGGGAGGTGCCGCTGCTCCACCGGCCGCCCGCCCCCGCCGGTCCACCGGAGCCGCAGGGGCCGCCCCCGCCGCACGAGCCGTCCGGCGCTGCCGCGGGAGGCCGTCCGGACGCGTGGCTCCTGCTCGTGGGCGACCCGGGCGTCGGCCGCCTCGCCGCCGAGGCCCGCCGGCGGCTGGGCCTCCTCAACGAGGCCGGCGTACGCGTCGGCACCACGCTCGACATGCGGCGCACCGCCGAGGAGCTGGCCGAGATCGCGGTACCGCGCTTCGCCGACCTGGTCGTGGTGGACCTCGTCGACGGCGTGCTGGCGGGCGAGGAGCCCCCGCCGGGCCCGCTGGCCCCGGGCGCGGGGCTGTGCCGTACCGCCGCCTGGACGGCCGAGGACGCCGCCGGGGACACCGCCGGGGACACCGGGCAGGCCACCGGGACCGGGGGCCACGACTCCGCTCGGGGCGTCGGCCGGCCCGTCCACTACGCGCCCGGCACCCCGCAGGCCCGCTGCCTGCGCACCGGGCGGCCGGTCGCCGACTCGGTGCCCGCGGCGGCCGCGGCGGCCGCCTCCGTGGGCGGCGCCCACCCCGTCGAGCTCCTCGGCGAGGGCGTGCACTCCTACCTGGGCGCCCCGCTGTGCGCCCGGGGCGCCATCCTCGGGCTGGCGGGGTTCTACCGCCGCGGCCGGGACAGGCCGTACGAAGAGGACGACCTCACCCTGGCGGGCGAGCTCGCGGCCCGCGCCGCGATCAGCGTGGACAACGCCCGCCGCTTCAGCCGCGAGCGCACCGCCTCCCTCACCCTCCAGCGCAGCCTGCTCCCCCGTGACCTGCCCCGGCTGACCGCCGCCGAGCTCGCCTTCCGCTACCTGCCCGCCGACACCGGCACCGGGGTGGGGGTGGGCGGTGACTGGTTCGACGCGATCCCGCTGTCCGGGATGCGGGTGGCGCTGGTCGTCGGCGACGTGGCCGGGCACGGCCTGCAGGCGGCGGCGACCATGGGCCGCCTGCGTACCGCCGTACGCACCCTGGCCGGGCTGGACCTGCCGCCCGAGGAGGTCCTGGCCCACCTGGACGAACTGGTCGGCCGCGCCTCCGGGACGCCGTCGGACCCGCCATCGGACCCCGCCTCGGTGGAGGACCCGGAGCCGGACCCCGCCATGGCGGCGACCTGCCTGTACGCGGTGTACGACCCGGTGTCGTGCCGCTGCACGGCCGCCAGGGCCGGGCATCCGCCGCCCGCCGTGGTGTCACCGGACGGCACGGCCCGCCTGATCGACCTGCCGGCCGGCCCGCCGCTCGGACTCGGCGGGCTCCAGCCGTACGAGTCCGCCTCCGTCGACCTCGCGCCGGACAGTCTGCTGGCGCTGTACACCGACGGCCTGCTCAAGGAGGAGCGCGGGTACGAGGTCTCCGACGCGCGCACGGACCGGCTGCTGGCCGCGCTGGGCGACCGGGACGGCTCGCTGGACCGGACCTGCGACCGGATCACGGACACCCTGCTGCCCGACGGGCCCCGCGACGACGTGGCCCTGCTGCTGGCGCGGGTACGCGCGCTCCCCGAGGACCGGGTGGCCTGCTGGGAGCTGCCCGCCGACCCGTCGGTGGTGGCCGAGGCCCGTTCGCTCGTACGCCACCAACTCATCGACTGGGACCTGGCGCACCTGGAGTTCACCACGGGACTGGTGGTGAGCGAGCTGGTGACCAACGCCGTGCGGTACGGCGGTGCAGGGCCGGTGGCGCTGCGGCTGCTGCGCGACGGGACGCTGATCTGCGAGGTGTCCGACCACAGCAACTCCTCCCCACGCATCCGGCGCGCCGCCACCACCGAGGAGGGCGGCCGCGGACTGTTCCTGGTGGCGCAGTTCACCAAGAGCTGGGGCGCCCGCTACATGCCGCAGGGGAAGACGGTGTGGGCGGAGCAGGTCGCGCATACCGAACGCCGGGCGACGCCGGAGGCAGAGGCGGACGAGCATGCGCTGCTGGACATGTTCGACGACCTGGGCTGAGCCCGGGGCAGGCCCGGACAGTGCCGGGAGGACCCCGTGAACGCGGACCCGGCCGCGGACCCCGCCGCGGCGCTGGACTCGGCGCTGGACGCGGCGCTCGGCGAGACCATGCGCCGTACCGGCGCGTCCATCGGCGCCTTCTACCTGCTGCGTCCCGAGGAGCAGGTGCTGCACCTGGTCGTGGTGGGCGGTGTGCCCGCCGAGCTGGTCGGGCCGTGGACGCGGGTCGCGACGGCCGCCCCGGCGCCGGTGGCGGACGCGGTCCGGGAGAACCGCCTCGTCTGGGTCGGGGGACAGGAGGAGATGGCCCGTACGTATCCGCGGACCGCGGTGGCGCTGCCGTACCCGCTGGCGCTGGCCGCCGTGCCCGTCACCGGCGACCGCTGCTGGGGTGCGCTGCTGCTGATGTGGCCGGGGAACCATCCGCCGCGCACGACGCGGCGCGAACGCGGCCACATCGCCTCCAGCAGCCGCCGGCTGGCCCGGCTGCTGGACGAGGCCGCGGACGCCGGCCGCCCGGTGACGCCACCCGAACGGCCGCGCGTCCTGGCCACCCCGGAGACCACGTCCCGGCCGACCGCACCGGAACCGGCGGCACCCCAACCCGCCCTCGCCGCCGCCGACTTCGCGGAGCGGCTGCCCGAGGGCTGCTGCGGGCTGGACCTCCAGGGGCGGGTGACGTACCTGAGCACCCGGGGCGCCGAGCTGCTCGGGCGCGGCGCCGAAAGCCTGCTGGGCACCATGCCGTGGCAGTCGCTGCCGTGGCTCGACGACCCGGTGTACGAGGACCGCTACCGCGCGGCGGTCCTGAGCCGCCGGCCCGTGTCGTTCACGGCGTGCCGCCCGCCCGACCGGTGGCTGGACTTCCGGCTGTACCCGGACGCGAGCGGCATCAGCGTACGCATCACCCCGTCGCGCACCGGGCCCCGTCCGGCGGCCGGCCCCACACCCGACAGCACGCCCGAGACCACGCCCGAGACCCCGCCGGGCCGGGAGCCCGGCCCGGACCCCGACCAGTCACTCCCGGCGGCGGCACCGGCGCGGGCGGGGCAGCTGTACCAGCTGATGCACCTGGCGGCCACGCTCACCGAGGCCGTCGGGGTGCAGGACGTGGTGGACCTGGTCGCCGACCAGATCATGCCGGCCTTCGGGGCGCACGGCCTGGTGCTGTCCACCGCCGACTCCGGCCGCCTGCGGATCACCGGCTCGCGCGGGTATCCGCAGCACGTCATCGAACGCCTCGACGGCCTCCCCCTCGACACGCGCCTCACCCCGGCGGGGCGGGCCCTCGCCACCGGTGTGCCGTCGTTCTTCACGCACCCCGACGACATGGCGCGCATCTACCCGCAGGCGCCGCTGATCAGCGGCAAGCAGGCGTGGGCGTTCCTGCCGCTGATCATCTCCGGCCGCCCGGTCGGCATCTGCGTCCTGACGTACGACCACCCGAGGCCCTTCCCCGCCGAGGAGCGCGCCGTCCTCACCTCCCTCGCGGGGCTGATCGCGCAGGCGCTGGACCGGGCGCGGCTGTACGACACCAAGCACCAGCTCGCCCACGGCCTCCAGCAGGCCCTGCTGCCCCACACGCTGCCCGCCGTCACGGGCCTGAGCGTCGCCGCCCGCTACCTGCCCGCCACCCGGGGCATGGACATCGGCGGCGACTTCTACGACCTGATCCGCCTCGACTCCACCACGGCGGCGGCCGTCATCGGCGACGTCCAGGGCCACAACGTCTCCGCCGCCGCGCTCATGGGCCAGGTCCGTACGGCCGTCCACACCCACGCGACCGCCGGCGCGGCACCCGACGAGGTACTGGCCCGCACCAACCGCCTGCTCCTCGACCTCGACCCGGGGCTGTTCACCACCTGCCTGTACGCCCACCTCGACCTCGGCAACCGCCGCGCCCACCTGGTCAGCGCGGGCCACCCGCCCCCGCTGCTGCGCCGGCCGGACGGCCCCGCCCGCCCCCTGGACGTGCCGCCGGGCCCGGTCCTCGGCGTCGTGCCGGACGCCGCGTACCCGGTGACGGACATCCCGCTCCACCCTGGCACCCTGTTGGCCCTCTACACCGACGGCCTGGTCGAAGCCGCCGGCACGGACATCGAGGTCGCCATCACCGAAGTCGCGGCCCACCTCGACGAACAGGCCGCGGAGGAGGACCTCGAGCAGGTCATGGCCGCGCTCCTCCACCACGCCCGGCCCACGCACCACCGCACCGACGACATCGCGCTGATGCTGCTGCGGGCGACGGGGGCGTGAGCGGTTAGCGCCGCTGCCGGGACGGGGCTCCGGTGGTCGGCCGGAGCCCCTCTCGTGCCTCCGGTCAGCTGGTCAGCTGGTCAGCTGGTCGGGAAGGCGTCGGGGGTGCTGATGCGGCTCTTCATCAGCGCCCCGGACTCGGTCAGGACACCGCTGCTGGAGTAGTCCGTGCCGTTGCAGGTGCCGGGTTTGAAGGCGGCGCTTCCCTCGTTGGCGTCGGAGTACGTCCAGTTCGCGTAGCCGATCTTGTGCTGGTCGAGCAGGTCCAGCCAGGCCTTGCTGCTGGCCTGGTCCACCGCTCCGCCGCCGGTGTAGGTCACCGTGCCGAACTCCGTGACGAACAGCGGCAGCTTCGTGGCCGCCCGGCTCACCGCGGCGCGGTAGGTGTCCTGGTGGCTCGCCGCGTAGAAGTGGAACGCGTACATGATGTTGGTGGCGTTGACCGGGTTGTTGACGACCTCGGTCTCGTTGGAGCCGTCCGAGACGCCGAGCGAGGACCAGCCGCGGGTGCCGACGATGACGACGGCGTCGGGGTCGGCGGCCCGGATCACCGGGATGACCTGCTCGGCGTAGCTCTTGATGGCGGCCCAGCTCACGCCGTTGGGCTCGTTGGCGATCTCGTAGATGACGTTCTTCTTGCCGGCGTTGCGGGTGGCGACGGACTTGAAGAACGTCTTCGCGCGCTCCAGGTTGTAGTTGGGGTCACCCGGCGTCAGGGTGTGGAAGTCGATCATGGCGTACATGCCGCGCGCCTCGGCCATGTCGACGAGGCTGTTGACGCGGGCGGTGAAGCCCGCCGGGTCGGTCTCGTAACCGCCCTCCTGCACGTACATGGCGACGCGGAACAGGTCCGACTTCCAGTCCTTCGCCAGCGCGTCCAGGGATGCGTTGTTGTAGCACTTACTGAACCACTGGATGCCGTGGGTGCTCATGCCCCGCAGCTGGATGGGGCGGTTGTACTGGTTGCAGAGGTTCACACCGCAGACGTGGAGCTGTCCGTTGATGCCCACGGGGGTGCCGGTGCCCGGGTTGGGATCCGGGTCGGGCGGGGGTTCCTCGCCTCCGACGGAGCCCGTACAGGCCACGCCGTTGAGCGTGAACGCCGTGGGCTTGGGGTTGGCGCCGGTGAACGAGCCCGTGAATCCCAGGTCGGTGGCCGCGCCGGTGGCCAGGGTGCGGTTCCAGTCGACGCCGGCGGCGCTGACGGTGGAGCCGGACTGCGACCAGGTGGCGTTCCAGCCCTGGACGACCTTCTGTCCGGCGTCCGGCAGGGTGAACTTGAGCGTCCAGCCGGTGACGGGGGCGCCCAGGTTGGTCACCTTCACCCCGGCCTGGAAGCCGCCCTGCCACTGGTTGACGACCGTGTAGTCGACCTTGCAGCCGGTGGCGGCGGCGGCCGGCGGGCTGGCCAGTGCGGTGAGACCCAGGGCCGTCGCGCAGGTGGCGAGTAAGGCCACAAAGCGTTTCATCGCGTTCCTCCTCGTGCGAAGCGGATACGAGCACGATGGGAGCGCTCCCAAAACCCATCGGCCCGGACGGTACACCGGCGCGGCGATGCGCGTACAGGCATGCGACCGGGGAATTCGACGGGGATTCGACGGACGGCCGGCCGCCTCGCGGGGGATTCCGGCCGTGGGCGACTTCTCCTGAGCGGCCCGGACTTACGCGGTCAAGCGCCGGCGGATGCCGGGCTCCGTCAGCGCACCCGCACGCTCACGCGCGGCCTGGCGCAGGCCGGTCGAGCAGCAGGTCGGCGGCGCGGGCGAGGACCTCGGCCCGGGTGCGCTCGCCGTGGTCGGCGGCGAGGAAGTTCTCACCGATCGCCACGCAGAAGGCGAGCAGGCTGCGGGCCTCGACCTCGTCCGCATCGGAGCAGAAGGTGCCGATCATCTGGCGCAGCAGCGCCATGCGCGCGTTGTCGACCCTTCGCAAGCGCTCGGCGACCGCCTCGTCGCGCCGGGCCCAGTCGCGGATCGCCAGATCGATGGGCAGCAGACGGTCGTTGGAGAAGGTGAGTGCGCCCGCCCGCTGGATCTTGGTCTTGGGGTCGCCGCCCTCGCGCTCGACGCGGTCGAGCACCTCATCGACACTCTCCCGCTCCCAGGCGTCCAGCATCGCCTCGAGCAGCGCGCCGCGGTCGGCGAAGTACCCGTAGAAACCGCCCTTCGTCACGCCGATCCGCTTGGCCAGCGCCTCGACGCGAACGGCATCCGGGCCACCTTCGGCCAGGGCCTGCAGCCCTTCCTCGATCCACCTGCCACGCGGCGTGCGAGGAGCTCCCACGACGTGTCCCACCTCACCACTCCAGGAAATATACGGTGCCGTATAAGTCTACTAGGCTCGCTTATACGCACCCGTATATGTCCCACGACAGCGAAGGCGGTAGTGGCAATGAGGCTTCCGGAAGCAGCCCACACCGATCAGCCGTGGCGGATCCACGAACTCACCCGGGACTTCCGACTGGAGGACGTGTGGTCCTACCGCACGCCTGGCGCCGGACCCGACGACTTCCCCACGATGCTCGCCGCGATGGAGGCGGCCGACGGACCCGGGAGCCAGTCCCCCCTGGTCCGGTTCCTCTTCGCGGTGCGCTGGAAGCTCGGCGCCCTCCTCGGCCTGGACAAGCCCGAAGCGGGTATCGCGGCACGGGTTCCGTCGCTGCGCGACCGCCTGCCGCGTGACCTCCGCGCGGTGCCTGCCGGCTCTGCACTCGGTCCGCTCACCCCGGTGTACGGGCTCGACGACGAGTGCGCCCGCGAACTGGCGAACAAGACCGTGCACACGATCATGCACCTCGGATGGGTGCCGACCGCGAGCGGCGAGCACGAGCTGCGCATGGCGGTCCTCGTGAAGCCCAACGGCCTGATGGGCCGGCTGTACATGGCCGCCATCGCGCCGTTCCGCCGTCTCATCGTCTACCCGGCGCTGACCCGGCAATGGGAACGCGCCTGGCAGGAGCGCGGGGGCCCGGTTCACGAAGGCGGCAGCCCGGAAACCGTCGACAGCGCCGTATGGAAGGGCAACGTCCCGGCGTCGGTGCTCGCCCCCAGTTCCTTGCCCGACGCAGACTATGCCGACCTCTTCACCCTCACCGCGGACGCCGAGGCGAGCCCGGAGGAGTGGGCCCGGGCGATGTTCGGCGACGTGCCCAGCCTCCCGGCACGAGTGATCTGGCGTGGCCTGCTCGGTCTGCGGCTCAGCCGGGGGCGATCGCCGGAGACCGTGGCCGGCTGGCGGCTCGCCGAGCGTGGCGAAGACTGGGTCAGGCTCGAGGCGGCGTCGTGGTTCCTCAGCGGCAACCTCATCGTCCGGGCGGTCGAGGGGCGGGTGTCCCTGGTGACGGTCCTGCGCTATGAACGGCTGCTCGGCCGCATCATCTGGACGCCGTCTTCCGCCCTCCACCGCCGACTGACACCCGGGCTGCTCCGCGACGCGGCGGCGAAGATCCGGGCACGCCGGCCCGGCACCGGCTCGCCCTCGTAGGCAGAGGAATCCGCCCCTGCGGCCGATGCCGAAGTCCCTCCCTCCGCCCCGGCGGCAAGGCGCCTCCACGGCAGTATCTCCGCGGCGGGGCCGCCTGCGTGGTGGGCGTGGTACGGGTGCGGGCTACGCCCCGGGGAGTCAGGCGCCCGCGTGCGGGTGAGGGCGAGCGGTGGACGTGCGTGGGCGGCGCAGGCGCGCCGCCGGGCGGCGGGTGTGTGGTTGGCTGCGCGGCAGCGGAATGGGGGGTCCCGGGTCGGCTCAGCGGCTGCGGCCCGTGGGCGGCCGGGTTCAGGACCTCGCTTCTGCCCGGTGGGTGCGACCACCAGGGCGCCTAGGACTCCAGTCGTAGATCGTCATGTGCCCTGGTCTTGGAGCTGTCTGCAAAACCAGGTGGCCTCAACGGACCATCTGGGTAAGGTCGGGCAATGCCCATGCTGAAGCCGCTGCATGCCGGCCACGCCCCGGCGGTCCTGGCCTTCGAGCTGGCGAACCGCGCCTACTTCGCTGCCTCGATCTCCGACCGCGGCGACGACTTCTTCGACCAGTTCACCGACCGGTACAACGCCTCGCTGGCCGAGCAGGAGGCCGGCATCTGCGCCTTCTACGTGCTCGTCGCCGAGGACGGCTCGGTACTCGGCAGGTTCAACCTGTACGACTTGGAGGACGGCACTGCCAGACTCGGCTACCGGGTCGCGGAGCGGGTCGCCGGCCGCGGCGTGGCGACCGCGACCGTCCGGGAGCTGTGCCGGATGGCGACAGCGCGGCACGGCCTGCGCACACTGCGGGCGGCCACCTCCCACGACAACGCCGCGTCCCAGAAAGTTTTGGCCAAGGCCGGGTTCGTCCCGGTTGGCCCTGCCACCCCGGCCGATCTCGGCGGCAAGTCAGGCACCTGGTACCAGCGCGACCTCCAGCCATAGACCTTGATCTTGCTCGTGGGTCGGCTGCGGGAAGGCTGCAGCCACCGCTTCGTGGGCCACCGGGCCTGGCTAGACGATCCCAAGGACAGCTGGTCGGTATGACCCCTGACCGGTGAGCCTGAGCGCAAAGAGCGCCCCCCGTACGGCCCGAGCGGCTGTACGGGGGGGCGTTTGGCCATGGGTGCCGTGACCCCAGCCCCGGCCACCAGCCTGCGCCCCGGCCCGCCACCGGGCAGCAGTCGCCGAACCGGCCCGGGCCGCCCCATTCCAATGCCGCGCACCACCACCCACACACCCGCCGCCCGGGAACGCAGCCCCGCCACAAACAGACCTGCGCCGGGGCCCGCCCCCCGGGGCCGCCCTCCGCGTGTGAAAAGGCGGGTGGAGGCGGCCCGTCAAGGGTGGCCGAAGGCCATCGGCGCAGCCGACGCGCAGCGCCCTTGACGGGGCGACGGAGACCGCCACACTCGGAGCGAGGGCGGCCCGCACCGCGACCCACCGCAGTCGGCCCGCCCAGAGGGCCAAGCCTCAGCCCTCCGGTACCGAGACCAGCTCCGCCCACACCGTTTTGCCGACCGTGAGCTCCTCCACGCCCCACCGAGCCGCGACGGACTCGACGATCATCAGCCCGCGTCCGAACTGCTGCTCAGCGCAGGTCGTTCGCGGTGTCGGCAACCGCTCGCCCTTCGGGTCTGTCACCGCGACCCGAAGGGCAGCCCCAGTGAGGAAGTCCCGTACGAGCCGCGCCACACGGCGCCTGGCAGCCAGTACGGAAGCCAGCCGGGGCCGGTAGCGCCTCCGGCTTCAGGTACTGCCGTACCTGGCCGGTGCACACGCTGGGATGGCGGGCGCGTTCAGCGTCATGTCGTTCGCCGACTCCGGCGCGATGGAAGTGGTTCACCTCGACACACCCTCCTCTAGCCTGTGGCTGGAGAGCGAGCAGGACGCTGCGCACCACGCGGTCATTTTCGACCGAGCCGCTCGTCAGGCACTCGCGCAGACCGACTCCCGGTCGCTCATCAGGCGCGTCATGGAGGAGAGCTAGACAAGTGAGCCGCTTCGAGTTCGTAAAGTCGTCCTATAGCACCGCCGGTGGCGAGTGCGTCGAGGTCGCCCTCAACGTGTCCGGCGCCGTCGCCGTACGGGACTCCAAGGCTCCCGACGGCCCCATACTCGGCGTCGCGCCCACCGCGTGGGCTGCGTTCACCGAGGGGCTGGGGTACGGGCCTTCCCCCGTGTTTGGGTAGTTCGCGTCCGGCGTTCCCGCCGCGACCGATCGGCCGTCCCCCCGCATGATGGGGACCGTGAACAGGGATGCAGCGGGCGACGCAGTCGTCGAAGCGGGCTGGCAGAAAGTACGGGACGACGGGCGCGTACGGCCCCAACTGTTGGAAGCGGCGTACGCAGAACCCCGCCTCCGCCGGCTGTTCCCCTGGACCGGGATGGGGGAACTGCACTTCAGCCGCTGCACCGGGCAACGGTGGACCTGGGACATCCCCTACATCCAGCCCGTCCTCGGAGGCACTTACTGGGTCTCCGGCCCCCTCCGCAGTGAGACGGTGGGTCCCGCGGCTACAGCGCAGGAGGCGATCGCCATGGTCGTTGAGCGCCTGCCGGCCGGGTGCGGTCCCGCCTTCGTGGGCACCCCCGAGGAACTCGCGGCCCACGAAGCCGCGGCGCAGTCGACGGATGAAGGCTGAAGGCCGCTCCACTCGGCCATGCGACGTCCGATTCCCGCCAGCGTCCTGAGGCGGGGCCTCCGATGCTGGAGGCATGACCACCACCTACGAAGTGCGCGCCATCCCACCCGCCGTCCTGCGGGAGTTGCGCGCGCGGGATGACGTCGGGATCACGCGCGAGGCCGTCGCCGACACGGAGGGCGGGGCCCCGCTGCGCTGCTGTCTGCGGCACAGCGAGGCCGGGGAGCGGCTGCTGCGCGTGGCGTACGCGCCCCTGCGGCGCTGGGCGGTGGAGAGCGGGGCCGAGCCGGGGGCGTACGACGAGTGCGGGCCCGTGTTCGTCCACGCCGAGGAGTGCGCGGGGCCGGCCCCGGGCGGGGGCTATCCGGTGGAGATGCACGGCGCGCTGCGGGTGCTCCGGGCGTACGACGCGGGCGGGCGCATCCTCGGGGGCACGCTCCTGGAGCTTCCCCAGGAGCGTGCCGGCGAGGTGGAGCACGCGCTGCGCGAGGTGTTCGCCGACCCGGCGGTGGCGCTGGTCCACATCCGGGCCGTGCTGTTCGGCTGCTTCATGGCCGAGGTGCGCCGCCGGTGACCGGCGTTACGGAAGCCACGCCCGCCACGTCGGCTCGTTCGCCTTGACCCACTTCTCGGCGGCCTCCTCCGGCGACAGCTTCTCCTCGGCGATCATCAGCGCGACGTCGTTCTGCGCCTCCGTCGTCCAGCGGAAGTTCTTCAGGAAGGCGGCCGCCTCCCCGCCCTTCCGGGCGAAGTCGGCGTTGAGGAACTTCTGCAGCGGCGTGTGCGGGTACGCGCAGGCGACCTTCTCCGGGTCGGCGTCGCAGCCCTCCTTGTACGGGGGCAGCTTCACCTCCGTCATCGGGACCTTCTCGAAGAGCCACTGCGGCTTGTACCAGTACGTCAGGAAGGGCTTCTTCTCCTTGGCGAACTGCTTGATCTGGGTGATCTGCGCCGCCTCGGAGCCCGCGAAGACGACCTTGTAGTCCAGGCCGAGGTTCTTCACGAGCGCCTTGTCGTTCGTGACGTACGACGGGGAGCCGTCGAGCAGCTGGCCCTTGCCGCCGCTCTCCGCCGTCCGCAGCTGGTCGGCGTACTTGTTCAGGTTCTTCCAGTCGGTGACGTCCGGGTGGGCCTCGGCGAAGTACGTGGGGACGTACCAGCCGATGTGGCCGGTCACGCCGAGGTCGCCGCCGCGTACGACGGTCTTCTTGTCGTCGACGTACCGCTTCTCCTCCTCCGGGTGGCCCCAGTCCTCCATGAGGGCGTCGACCCGGCCCTGGCTGAGCGCGTCCCAGGCCGGCACCTCGTCGATCTGGACGGTGTCGACGCGGTAGCCCAGCTCGTGTTCGAGGAGGTACTTGGCGACGGCGACGTTGGCCTGCGCGCCCACCCACGAGGGGACGGAGAGCGTGACCGTCTTCGCGCCCCGGGCGGCGGCGTACGGGGACGCCTGCTTGGTCATGTCCGCCGCGCCGCACGCCGTCAGGGGCAGCAGGGTCAGGGCGGCGATCAGGGGGGCCATCACGCGCTTACGCAGCATGTCCGGCCTCCTTTCCGGTCGGCTGGGTCACCCGGTCGAGCATCAGGCCCAGGCATACGATCGCCGCGCCCGCGACCAGGCCGGTCGCCAGGTCGCCCTGCGCGAGGCCGAAGACGACGTCGTAACCGAGCGCCCCGCCGCCCACCAGGCCGCCGATGATGACGACGGCGAGGACGAGCACGACGGCCTGGTTCACGGCCAGCAGCAGCGCGGGCCGCGCGAGCGGGAGCTGGACCTGGCGCAGCTGCTGCCAGCCCGTCGCGCCCAGCGACCGCGCCGACTCCAGCGCCACCGGGTCGACGCCCCGCAGGCCCTGCGTGGTGATGCGGACGACGGCGGGCAGCGCGTACACCACGGCGGCGGCGACCGCCGGGGCGCGGCCCACGCCGAAGAGCGCCACCACCGGGATGAGGTAGACGAACTGCGGCATCGTCTGGAAGACGTCCAGGACCGGGCGCAGACAGCGTTCGACACGCGCACTGCGCGCGGCGGCGACCGCGACGACGAAGCCCAGCACGAGCGTGACCGCCACGGCGGCGAGCACCTGCGACAGCGTGTCGAGGGACGCGTCCCAGACGCCGAGCACCCCGATGGCGGCCATCGCGGTGACGGCCGTCAGCGCCGTGCGCCAGGTGCCGACCAGCAGCGCCAGCACGCCGACCAGCAGCAGGAGGGTCCACCAGGGCAGGGCCTGGAGGCCGTCGCGGACGGGGTCGAGCACCCAGTGGGTGAAGTGGCCCGCCCAGTCGGCCGTGCCGCCGACGACGGGGACGCCCGAGTAGAGGTGGGCGGTCATCCAGTCGACGGCCCGGTTGACCGGCCCCGCGATGTCGAGGTGCCACGCCGCGGGCCAGCTGAGCCCGCCGGCCAGCCGGCCGGTCACGGCGGCGGCCACCACGCCCACCGCGCAGGCGGCCCACTCGCGGCGGCCGCCGGCCCTGGAACGCGCGCCCGTCGCCGTACGGTCCATCACCACGGCCAGCAGCACGATCGGGATGCCCGCGGCGAGCGCGGCACCGACGTCGACGGAGGCGAGCGCCTGGTAGACGCGGTCGCCGAGGCCGCCGGCACCGATGACGGAGGCGATGACCGCCATGGACAGCGCCATCATGATCGACTGGTTGACGCCGAGGAGCAGCTCCTTGCGCGCCAGCGGGAGGCGCGCGGTGAACAGCCGCTGCCGCCCGGTCGCGCCGAGCGAGGCGGAGGCTTCCAACACCCCCGCGTCGGCGCCGCGCAGGCCCAGCGCGGTGAGGCGGGCCATGGGCGGGGCGGCGTAGACGACGGTCGCGAGGACGGCCGCCGGTACGCCGATGCCGAAGACGAGGACGACGGGGAGCAGGTACGCGAACGCGGGCAGCACCTGCATGGTGTCGAGCACCGGCCGCAGCGCCCGGTACGTACGGTCCGAAAGACCGGCCGCGAGGCCGAGCAGCGCGCCGAGCGCGACGGACGCGGCCACGGCGACGACCATCAGGGCGAGGGTCTGCATGGTGGGCACCCACATGCCGAGCAGCCCGCACACGGAGAACGCGCCGACGGCGGTGAGCCCGAGGCGCAGGCCCGCGACGCGCCAGGCGATGACGCCCGCGGCGGCGGTGACACCGGCCCATCCGGCGGCGAGCAGCACGAGGTAGACGGCGCGCACGGAGAGGACGACGGCGTTGCTGATGTGCCCGAAGAAGTAGAGGAACAGGGGGTGGCTGTCGCGGTGGTCGATGATCCAGTCGCTGGTCGAGCCGAGCGGGCCGGAGAGGTCGACTTCGAGCGCGGCGGGCCAGCTGCCGCCGCCCGCGAGGACGGCGCCGAGCGGGAGGACGACGAGCGCGGCGGCCAGCGGCCAGTACCTGCGGAGGAGGCGCACGGCGGTCGGCAGCCGGGACTGCCGCTCACGCTCGGTCCGGTGGACGGGGGTGGTGACGGCTGCGGTCATGCCGCCGCCTTCCGCCCGGCGGCGGGGTCATTCGTGGGTGCCGCCTCGCCGGTGGGGATTCCCGCCACCACCGACAGCAGGTCCTTGTGGTCCACGACCCCCACCCACCGGCCGCCGTCGACGACCCGCACCGGGCCGCCGCTGCGGGCGACCGCCTCGATGGCCTCGGAGACGGTCGCGCCCGGGGCGACGGCCGCCGCCGACTCGGTGGCGCCGTCGGCGTCGCAGGGCGGCCGCATGGCGGTGCGTACCGTCATCACCTGCTCGCGCGGCACATCGCGCACGAAGTCGCGGACGTACGCGTCGGCGGGCGCGCCGACGATCTCCTCGGGCGTGCCGAGCTGCACGATGCGGCCGTCGCGCATCAGGGCGATGCGGTCGCCGAGGCGCAGCGCCTCGTTCAGGTCGTGGGTGATGAAGACCATCGTGCGGCCCTCCTCGCGGTGGAGGCGTACCACCTCCTCCTGCATGTCGCGCCGGATGAGCGGGTCCAGCGCGCTGAACGGCTCGTCGAAGAGCAGCACCTCGGGGTCGACGGCGAGGGCGCGGGCGAGGCCCACGCGCTGCTGCTGTCCGCCGGAGAGCTGGGCGGGCGTGCGGTCCTCCATGCCCTCCAGGCCGACCTTGGCGACGACCTCGGCGGCCTTGGCGCGGCGCTCGGCGCGCGCGACGCCCTGGATCTCGAGGCCGTAGGCGACGTTGTCGAGCACCGTGCGGTGCGGCAACAGGCCGAAGTGCTGGAAGACCATGGCGGCGCGGTGGCGGCGCAGTTCGCGCAGCCGGTTCTTGTCCATGGCCGTGACGTCCTCGCCGTCGATGGCGACGGTGCCGGAGGTCGGCTCGATGAGCCGGGTCAGGCAGCGGACGAGGGTGGACTTGCCGGAGCCGGAGAGGCCCATGACGACGAAGACCTCGCCCTTGCGCACGTCGAAGGAGACGTCGCGGACGGCGGCGGTGCAGCCGGTGCGCTCGCGCAGCTCGGCGGCGGGCAGGGCGGCCAGCTCGGGCGAGCCGGGTATGCGGTCGGCCTTGGGGCCGAAGACCTTCCACAGGCCCTGGACGGAGAAGACGGGGGTACTCGCAGGAGTGCTCATCGGGCGTCACCTCGCAGCAGATCGGCGGCCTTCTCCCCGACCATCAGCACGCCGATCATCGGGTTGACGGCCGGGATGGTCGGGAAGACGGACGCGTCGGCGATCCGGATGCCGTCCAGGCCCCGGACCTTCAGGTCGGGGGCGACGACGGCGAGTTCGTCGCCCTCGGCGCCCATGCGGCAGGTGCCGGCCGGGTGGTAGACGGTGTGCGCGACCTGCCGGGCGTACGCGCTGAGCTCCTCCTCGTCGGTGACCTCCGGCCCGGGGCAGACCTCGCGCTTGAGCCAGCCGGCCAGCGGCTCGGTCTTGGCGATCTCGCGCGCGAGGCGGATGCCGTCGACGAGGGTGCGGCCGTCGTAGTCGTCCTCGTCCGTGAAGTAGCGGAAGTCGAGGGCCGGCTTGACCTCGGGGTCGGCGCTGGTGAGGTAGAGGCGCCCGCGGCTGCGCGGCTTGGGGATGTTCGGCGTCATCGACACGCCGTGCGCGGGGCGTTCGTAGCCGAGGCGCTCGGGGTTGTCGGTGAAGGGGATCTGGTAGAAGTGGAACATCAGGTCCGGACCCGGCGACTGCGGGTCGCGGCGGACGAAGAGCCCCGCGTCGCTGTCCATGGCGGAGTTCTCGGGGATGGGCCCGTGGGTCTCCCAGACGATGACCGACTCGGGGTGGTCGAGGAGGTTCTCGCCGACGCCCGGCAGGTCGTGCACGACCGGGATGCCCAGCTTCTCCAGGTCGGCCTTGGGGCCGATGCCGGAGTGCAGCAGCAGCCGGGGCGTGTCCACGGCACCGGCGCAGACGACGACCTCGCGACGGGCGGTGACGAGCCGCTCCTCGCCGTCCTTCGTACGGACGTGGACACCGCGTGCGGTCGTACCGTCGAGCTCCAGCCGGTACGCCCAGGTCTCCAGCATCAGGTGGAGATTGGGCCGCTCGTCCATGACCGGGTGGAGGTACGCGACCGACGCCGACGAGCGCTTGTTGGTCTCCGGGTGGTAGGCGAGGTCGAAGAAGCCGACGCCCTCGTGGAAGGGCTTCTCGTTGAAGCCCTCGACGCGCGGGACGCCGAGCGCGGCCTGAGCGGCGTCGACGAAGTCGCGGGCGATGGCGTTCCGGTCCTTCTCGTCGACCGACACGATGTTGTTGAGGAGCTTGTCGTAGTACGGGTCCATGGCGGCCGCGTGCCAGCCCTCGGCACCCGCCTCCTCCCACTCGTCCCAGTCGGACGGCAGCGGCTTGAAGGAGATGAGGGTGTTGTGGGAGGAGCAGCCGCCCAGCACGCGGGCGCGGCTGTGCCGGATGTGGGAATTGCCGCGTGGCTGCTCGGTGGTGGGGTAGTCGTAGTCCAGGTCGCCGCCGAGGAGGCCCATCCAGCGGCGCAGGGTGAGGACGTCGGGGCGGTCGACGTCGCTGGGGCCGCCCTCGATGACGGCGACCGTGACGTCGGGGTCGGCCGTGAGGCGGTGCGCGATCACGGAACCGGCGGTCCCGCCGCCGACGATGACGTAGTCGTACTCGTGGTCGTACGCGTGGGTGTCGGTGTTCACAAGGTTCTCCCGCCGGTCAGCCCGCGAACCAGCGCACGGGGCGCGGGGCCAGGTTCTGGTAGACGTGCTTGGACTCGCGGTACTCGGCGAGCCCGGAGGGGCCGAGTTCACGGCCGATGCCGCTCTTGCCGAAGCCGCCCCACTCCGCCTGCGGCAGGTAGGGGTGGAAGTCGTTGATCCAGACGGTGCCGTGGCGCAGCCGCCCGGCGACGCGCCGCGCCCGGCCGGGGTCGGCGGTCCAGACGCCGCCCGCGAGGCCGTACTCGGTGTCGTTGGCGAGGGCGACGGCCTCGTCCTCCGTACGGAAGGTCTCGACGGTCAGGACGGGACCGAAGACCTCCTCGCGTACGACGCGCATGGCGCGGTGGCACCGGTCGAGGACGGTCGGGCGGTAGAAGTAGCCGCTCGCGTGCTCGGGGCCGCCGGGGCGTTCGCCGCCCGCGCGCAGGACCGCGCCCTCGGCGAGGGCGGAGGCGACGTACTCCTCGGTGCGGGCGAGCTGCTGGGCGGAGACGAGCGGGCCGCACTCGACGCCCTCGTCGGTGCCGCGGCCGATGCGGATCCGCTCGGCGCGGCGGGCGAGTTCGGCGACGAAACGCTCGCGCACGGACTCCTCGACGATGAGGCGGGAGCCGGCCGAGCAGACCTGGCCGCTGTGGATGAAGGCGGCGTTGAGCGCCTGGTCGACGGCGGTGTCGAAGCCCTCGTCGGTCGCGCAGGCGTCGGCGAAGACGACGTTGGGGTTCTTGCCGCCCAGTTCGAGGGCGACCTTCTTGACGGTGTCGGCGGCGGCGCGCATCACCTTCGTACCGCTGACGAGGCCGCCGGTGAACGACACCAGGTCGACGTCGGGGTGTTCGGCGAGGCGGGCGCCGACGGGGTCGCCCGGGCCGGTGACGAGGTTGGCGACACCGGCCGGGAGGCCCGCCTCCACCAGCAGCTCGATGAGGGCGACGGTGGTGAGCGGGGTGATCTCGCTGGGCTTGACGACGAAGGTGTTGCCCGCGGCGAGGGCCGGGGCGATCTTCCAGCTGGCCTGGAGCAGCGGGTAGTTCCAGGGTGTGATCAGCGCGCACACGCCGACGGGTTCGTGGACGACGACGCTGTGGACGTCGGGCGAGCCGGCGTCGACGACGCGGCCGCCGCTCTCGGCGGTGACGAGGTCGGCGTAGTAGCGGAAGGCGTCGGCGACGCAGTCGACGTCGATCCGGCCCTCTTCGAGGGTCTTGCCGGCGTCGCGGCTCTCCAGCAGGCCGAGCTTCTCGCGGTCGCGCACGAGCAGGTCGGCGACGCGGCGCAGCAGCGCGGCCCGCTCGGCGACGGGGGTGCGCGGCCAGGCGCCGCGGCCCCCGTCGAATGCCGTGCGGGCGGCGGCGACGGCGGCGTCCGTGTCCTCGGTGCCGCCTTCCGCCACGACCGCGAGGGTCGTGGCGTCGGCCGGGTCGAGGATGTCCCGGGTGGCTCCGGAGGTGGCCGAGCGCCACTCTCCGCCCACGTGGATGGTCTGTTGTTCCGCCACGGTCGCGTTCTGCCTTCCGTTGTGCCTGTCCTGCTCGGGTGGTCGTCACCGACGGTGGTCGGCGACCGGTGACCCTGCCCGGGGCGGCGGAAAGCATGCGGAATCAGTCCGCGAAAGTGGGTTTGCTCACTCGGCTACGGGGTCCCCGTACGGGTCGGGCTCGTCCTCCGCGCGCAGTCCGGCCACCCACAGCGGCATCACCCAGTGGATGACGAGCGCGCTGAACAGCACGGCGAAGGCGAGCCCCTCGAACCGCACGTCGGCGAACCACGTCACGGCGCCCATGACGGCGGCGGAGAGGAACAGGAGCCCGGTGGTGATCCGGTGCGCCAGCGCCCGCACGCGGTCACGCTCGGTGAGCTGGCGCTCGTCGAGCATCCGGCCGCGCAGTTCGAGCAGGCCCCGCGTGGCGGCGTTGATGGCGCCGGTGGCGACGCACCAGGGCAGCACCAGCGCGAGCAGGGCGAAGGCGGGCCAGAGGGCGTCGCCGTCCAGGACCATGAGGAGCCACAGGGCGATGGAGGCGAGCGTGATCAGGACGTGCGCCCCCACCACCGCGCGCCGGCGCGCCGCCGTGGCGTACAGCCCGGCCGCCTCACGCCTGTTCATGAGCGCGTACATCCGACGGTCGTAGCGCGTGACGGTCTCCGCCATGGGCGTGGTCGTGGTCGTGGTCGTGGTCGTGTTCATGGTTACTACTTCCTCCCGTTTTCCCCGTAGATCTCACTGGTGAGCGGCTGGAACGGCTCCAGCGAGAACAGCGCCTCCACCGGCAGCCGGAAGAAGCGGGCCACCTTCAACGCCAGGTCGAGGCTGGGGTTGTACTGCCCCCGCTCGATGTAGCCGATGGTCTGGTAGTGGACGCCCACGGCCTCCGCGAGGGCCTGTCGCGACACCTTCCGCTCAGCCCGGACCATCGCCAGCCTGTTGTGCACCTGCTCGCTCATGTATAAGAAGTACTACATTCGATCGCACTTACGCAATGATCCGAATGGATGACCGGAAGGAGCGTCGCTCCCCGGCCCCACGACCGGGGCGACCTAGGGTGCGTCCATGCGCAGCAGCGACGACCGCGTCTACCTCGCCCCCGTCGACCACCTGCGGGCCGTCGCCGCTGTGCTCGTGGTGCTCTACCACGGCTGCCAGCTGCTGAGCGCGCGCATCGAGGGGCGGCCGCGCTTCGTCGCCGGGACCGACTGGCTGTACTCGGCGAACCCCGCCGCCACCCTCGTCTTCGAAGGCCACACGGGCGTCGCGCTCTTCATGGTGCTGTCCGGCTTCATCTTCACCGTCGGCGCGCACGGCCGCCCGATCCGCTACGGCCGCTTCCTCACCAACCGGCTGCTGCGCGTCTACCCGCTGTACCTGGTGATCGCCGTCCTCGGCCTGGCGACCCACGTCTCCCTGCCGACCTTTCAGGACCTGCTCCGGATCCTGACGTTCGCGACGCCGAGCCTGCCCTACGGGGGCGTGTTCTGGACGCTCTGCGTGGAGATGCAGTTCTACCTGGTCTTCCCGCTGCTCAACCGGCTCCTGACGGAGCGTGGACCGGGCGCCCTGCTGCGCCTGCTGGCCGCCGTGTCCCTGCTGCGGGCGCTGGTGTGGTTCAGCAGCCCGGCGCCCGCGCCGCACACGGCGGCGCTCTACCTGGGCCTGGCGGGGCGCATCGACCAGTTCCTGCTGGGGATGCTGGCCGCCTGGGCGTACGTGCACCACCGCGAGCGGCTGCGGGCGGCGGCCCGGTGGCTGGCGCCGGGGGCGCTGAGCCTCGCACTGGGGGCGCTCTGGTCGTACAACCAGCTCCACGGGTACGTCTCCGACAGCCCGCTGAAGCTGGCGTGGAGCGGCGCCGAGGGGGCCGTGTGGGCGCTGGTGGTCGTCGCGTACGTGGCGGCGGCCGGGGAGGGCGGGAAGGGCGGGGCCGGCGGCGGGCAGGGCCGGGTGTCACGGTGGCTGGCCCGGCTCGGGGAGGTCAGCTTCTCGGTCTACCTGACGCACTTCATGGTGCTGACGCTGCTGTGCGAGTACGCCTGGTTCCCCGGCGTCCTGCCCCCGGTGGGCGAGGCGTTCCTGCTGACGCTGCTGGTGGCGCTGCCGCTGACGGTGGCGGTGTCGTTCGTGACGTACCACGCCATCGAACTGCCGTTCCTGCGGCTGCGGCGGCCGTACGTGGGCGGCGCGGGCGCGGCGGGCGCGGCGGGTGGCGCGGAAACACCGCGCCCCCGGCAGCGGTCGGCTACCGGGGGCGGTGAGATCCGTACGCGTACGGACTCGTGAGGTCAGATCAGGCCGAGACCGCGAACCGCGTCGCGCTCCTCCACCAGCTCCTGCACCGACGCGTCGATGCGCGAGCGCGAGAACTCGTTGATGTCCAGGCCCTGGACGATCTCGTACGCGCCGTCCTTGCAGGTGACCGGGAAGGAGGAGATCAGGCCCTCCGGGACGCCGTAGGAGCCGTCCGACGGGATGGCCATGGAGGTCCAGTCGCCCTCGGCGGTGCCGTTCACCCACGTGTACACGTGGTCGATCGCGGCGTTCGCGGCGGAGGCGGCCGAGGAGGCGCCACGGGCCTCGATGATGGCGGCGCCGCGCTTGGCGACGGTCGGGATGAAGTCGTCGGCCAGCCACTTCTCGTCGTTGACGACCTCGGCGGCGCTCTTGCCGCCGATGGTGGCGTGGAAGATGTCCGGGTACTGGGTGGCCGAGTGGTTGCCCCAGATCGTCAGCTTCTTGATGTCGGAGACCTGGGAACCGGTCTTCTTCGCCAGCTGCGACAGCGCGCGGTTGTGGTCCAGGCGGGTCATCGCGGTGAAGCGCTCGGCCGGTACGTCCGGGGCGGCGGCCTGCGCGATGAGCGCGTTGGTGTTGGCCGGGTTGCCGACGACGAGCACCTTGATGTCGTCCGCGGCGTGGTCGTTGATGGCCTTGCCCTGCGGCTTGAAGATGCCGCCGTTGGCCTCCAGCAGGTCGCCGCGCTCCATGCCCTTCGTACGCGGGCGGGCGCCGACGAGCAGCGCGACGTTGGCGCCGTCGAAGGCGACGTTCGGGTCGTCGGTGATGTCGATGCCGCGCAGCAGCGGGAACGCGCAGTCGTCGAGCTCCATCGCGGTGCCCTCGGCGGCCTTGAGGCCCTGCGGGATCTCCAGGAGGCGGAGCTTGACCGGCACGTCCGCGCCGAGCAGATGGCCGGAGGCGATGCGGAAGAGCAGCGCGTAACCGATCTGGCCGGCCGCGCCGGTCACGGTGACATTCACGGGAGTGCGGGTCATGGCGATCTCCGTAAGACAGCTGGCGGTGGGGGTCCCTGCCCCTGGTGCTGGACACCCCTCTCCGTTGAGCCGGCCGGCTGATCGGCCGGTGGATCGACCAGGTGATCGATCGGTGTCTCGACGTGAAGAGATATCCAGCGGTCAGGCTATCCGACCCGGGCCCCCCTCAACCCCCGCCCCCTTGTGTCGCGGCTCACTGAATCACCCGCGGCCCGACCGCCCCTGGGGCTCACTCCTCGGTGGTGCAGCCCTTGGTGCCGGTCGCCAGTGTGGCGCACGCCTTCGCGTCGGCGGCCTGGGCCGCCGCGACCATCGGCGTGTAGGCGTCCGTGTCGATCTTCACGGCGCCGTTCTGGGTCGCGTCGCCGGACGTGATCCGGACGGTGTCGCCCGCCTTCGCCTGGGTGAGCCGGGCCCACGCGGCGCCGCACGTCTTGCTGTAGCGGACCTCGACCTTCGCCGTGCCGACCGTCGCGGAGGCGACCGTCGTGGCGTACTGGCCGCCGCAGCCCATGGCCTCCGGGTCCTGGCCCGTGCAGTCGTCGCCGGTGCACTTGACACCCTCGGGCACCGGCTCGGACGCGCTGGTGCTGGGCGAGGCGGACGGCGACTTCGCCACGGGTGTGCCGCCCGGGCCGTCCTCGTCGCCGCCGAGGCCCGAGACCAGATAGGCGCCGACGGCCACCAGCAGGACGCCGAGCACGCCCGCGAGGACCATGGGCACCTTGCTCTTGCCGCCCCGCCGGCGCGCCCGCGCGGGTGCGGGCTCGGGCGCCTGGTCCGTGGGCGCGGGCCGGGTCGCCGGGCCGCGCCGGGCGGGGCCGTTGGGGCCTCCGTCGGGCGGTATGACGGACGGACGGACGGCGCCCGCGCCGCCCCCGGCGCCGCCGTCGGCGCCCGGGGACGCCTGTGCGGACGTCGCCGCCTGCGCCTCCCGCGCCGGCTTCGCCGTCTTCGTACGGGACGAGCCGTCGGCGCCGGGGCCGGCGTCACCGCCGAACTCACCGAGCGCGGCGCGCGCCTGGGAGATGCGTATCGCTTCCATCGTCATGTCGTGGCGCATCTCGGCGCGGCTCCAGGCCCGCTCCGCCAGCTCCCACATGGTGGTCAGGTGCACCGGGTTGGTGCCGGTGACCTCGGCCAGGGCGACGATCGCCCGCTTGGGCGCGAGCAGGCGCCCGTTGAGATAGCGCTCCCACGACGTCTTGCTGTAACCGGTGCGGTCCGAGACCGCGGCGATGCTCAGTCCGCTGCGGTCCACCAGCCGGCGCAGCTGATGGGTGAACTCCTTGACCTGTGGGTCGAGCTCCTCCGGTAGCGCCTTCCAACGAGGCATTGCCTCCCCCTTGTCCCCCGTACGTGCCTGATGTGCTCCCCGCTCCGCGTGCCCCCTTGCCGCCCCCCGGAACGGGTGTCACCGAGGGGGATGCGCGTAGCCAGGATGTCAGTTCCTCGGGCGGGGGCGCAGGGGCGCGAACGGGACGGCCGGGTGCCCCCACACGCCGGGTCGTCCTGTCGCCGCCCCAGTTTCGCATCCGTTGCGGGTCGATCACACCATGCCGGAATGGTCACCTCCGCGCTACAGGGACCGGACACACCTTGCCCTCTCTTGGCGCGTCCATGACTCTTTACGCAGGTGACGGCGCCCGTCCTGCTCGGGGGAGGGGACGGTCGCCGTCGCCCCCGCCGTCAGCGGGCCGCCATCTTCTTCTGCAGCCCCGTGTCGAGGGTCTCCAGGAACTGTTCTGTGGTCAGCCACGGCTGGTCCCCGGAGACCAGGGCGGCAAGGTCCTTCGTCAGCTGGCCGCCCTCGACGGTCTCGGCACAGACCTCTTCCAGCGCCTCGGCGAAGTCGACGACCTCGGGCGTGCCGTCCAGCCGGCCCCGGTGCGCCAGGCCCCGGGTCCAGGCGTGGACGCAGGCGATCGGGTTGGTGGACGTCGCCTTGCCCTGCTGGTGGCGGCGGTAGTGGCGGGTGACGGTGCCGTGCGCGGCCTCCGTCACGACGGTCCGGCCGTCGGGGGCCATGAGCACGGAGCTCATGAGCCCGGGCGAACCGGCCCACCGCACCAGGGCGTCGGACTGGACGTCGCCGTCGTAGTTCTTGCACGCCCAGACGTAGCTGCCCTCGCCCGCCGGGGCCGAGGCGGCCATGTCGTCGACGAGGCGGTGCTCGTACGTCAGCCCGGCGGCGTCGAAGTCCTCCGTGAACTCCGTGTCGAAGACCTCCTGGAAGAGGTCCTTGAAGCGGCCGTCGTACTTCTTCAGGACGGTGTTCTTCGTCGAGAGGTACACCGGGTAGCCGCGGGCCAGCCCGTAGCGGAAGGAGGCGCGCGCGAAGTCGCGGATGGACGCGTCGACGTTGTACATCGCGAGCGCGACGCCCGGGCCCTCGAACGCGTACACCTCCAGCTCGACCGGGTCGGCGGCGGGACCGGTGCTGGTGGCGGCGGGGGTGAAGGTGAGGGTGAGCGTGCCGGGGCCGGGGACCCTGAGCTCGGTGGCCCGGTACTGGTCCCCGAAGGGATGGCGGCCGATGACGACCGGTCTGGCCGGGCGCGGCGCGGCGCCCACCAGGACCGGCTCGCGGAAGACCGCGCCGCCGAGCGCCTCCCACAGGGTCGCGCCGGGCGGGCGGTACCTCGCCTTGAGACCGAACTCGGCGACGCGCGCCTCGTCCGGTGTGATCGTGGGGCACTTGACGCCGACGCCGTACTCCTTGACGGCCCGCGCGGCGTCGGCCGTCACCTGGTCGCGGGTGGCGTCGCGGTGCTGGATGCCGAGGTCGAAGGAGCGCAGCTCGACATCCACGTACGGCAGGATCAGCCGCTCCTTGATGAACCGCCAAACGATGCGGGCCATCTCGTCGCCGTCGAGTTCGACGACGGGGGTGGCCACCTTGATCTTGACCATGGGGCGAACGTCCCTCTCGCGCGGGGCTGGGTCGGTCTGTCACCCCATGTGTGCACGGAAGGTACGCGCCTCTAACGCACCGTGAACCGGACGGCTTTCTCCAGGAACGGGATCTCCAGCCACGGGTTGGGCTGCGTCATCAACGCCAGCAGCACGATCACCACGCCGAGCAGGCCGTACGTGACCATGTCGGTGAAGCGCGACCGTACGGCGAGCATGCCGACGGACGGCACGGCGCGGCGCAGTGCGGCGCCGGTGAGCAGGGCGAGGCCGATGAGGATGGCCCCGATCCGCGGCGCCTGCGGGAAGGGGTCGAGCCCGACGACGACCAGCCCGAGCGTGGCGACCCCGAGCACGGTCAGCAGCGGCCACTGCCGCGCGGGCGCGGGCGCGTCCCCGGGCGCCGCCCGCCCGCCGCCCTCGGGCCGCGCGGTGTCCCGCGTCATGGCGGGCGGCCGCCGCGTGTGCCGCGGCGCGGGCGCGTCCTCCTGCGCGGTACCGGCGTCCGTGCCGCCCTGCGCCTGAGACGCCTCGGACGCGGTGCCCGCGTCCGTGCCGCCCTTGTCGGTCCCAGCCTGCGCCTCGGGCGCGGTGCCTGCCGACGGGCCCGACTGGGCCTCGGGCGCGGTGCCTGCAGCCGGGCTGCTCTGCCCTTCCGCGGCCTCGGGCGCGGTGCCTGCGGCGTTGCCGGTCTCAGCCCGCTGCGCCTCGGACGCGGTGCCTGCCGACGGGCCGGACGCGGCCTCGGGCGCGGTGCCTGCAGCCGGGCTGCTCTGGCCTTCCGCGGCCTCGGGCGCGGTGCCTGCAGCCGGGGGCTCGCCCTCCGGCTGGGGCTCCAGTGCGGGGCTCGCGGGGCTGTCGGCGCCCGCGTCCGGGGTGACGCCGTCAGCGGGTGCCCCGCCGGGGCCCGAGGCGCCGGCCGGCGCCTCGTCCTCGGCGGCTTCGCGCCCCGCGGGCCCGGGTGCCGTGGAGCCGTCGGCCGCGGCCGCATCGGTGCCGACCGGCGCCGCCGCGGCGGCAGCGTTCGCGGTCGCGGGGTCCTCGTTCGCCCGTACGCCCATGGGGTCGCCCTCTCCGGTCCGGCTCAGCTCGCGGTGGCGGCGGCGCGCTCCGCCGCCTCGACGACGTTGACCAGCAGCTGCGCCCGGGTCATCGGGCCCACGCCGCCCGGGTTCGGGGCGCGCCACCCGGCCACCTCGGCGACGCCGGGGTGGACGTCACCGACGATCTTGCCGCTCTCGTCCCGGCTGACGCCCACGTCCAGGACGGCGGCGCCCGGCTTGACGTCCTCGGGCTTGATCAGGTGCGGTACGCCCGCCGCGGCCACGATGATGTCGGCGCGGCGCAGGTGCGCGGCGAGGTCGCGCGTACCCGTGTGGCACTGCGTGACCGTCGCGTTCTCGGACTTGCGCGTGAGCAGCAGCGGCATCGGGCGCCCGATGGTCGTGCCGCGGCCGACGACGACGACCTCCGCGCCGCTGATCTCGACGCCGTGCGCGCGCAGCAGCGCGATGATGCCGTTCGGGGTGCAGGGCAGCGGGGCGGGCTCGTTCAGCACGAGGCGCCCGAGGTTCATCGGGTGGAGGCCGTCGGCGTCCTTGGACGGGTCCATGAGCTCGAGGATGCGGTTCTCGTCGATGCCCTTGGGGAGCGGCAGCTGCACGATGTACCCGGTGCAGTCGGGGTCCTCGTTCAGTTCGCGTACGACCGCCTCGATCTCGTCCTGCGTGGCGGTGGCGGGCAGTTCCCGCTGGATGGAGGCGATGCCGACCTCGGCGCAGTCGCGGTGCTTGCCCGCGACGTACTTCTGGCTGCCCGGGTCGTCACCGACCAGGATGGTGCCGAGGCCGGGCGTGATGCCCTTGGTCTTCAGGGCCGCCACGCGGGCGGCCAGGTCGGACTTGATCGCTGCTGCGGTGGCCTTGCCATCGAGAATCTGGGCGGTCATGGCCCCATCCTCGCGGATGAACCCGCCCGGGTTCCAATTCGCGCACCCCGGCGGAACGCCAGGTTGCACTTGCACAACACGTACAGATTCCGACTGGACAAAAAGGAGATGGTACGACCACGATGATCCGCGCAGTGCCGCGGGCAGTGCCGGGGGGCCAAACCGCTCAATACATGTGAAAGTTCGTTCCTCCGCGCGGGCCGCGCCGTCCCCGCACCCATCAACGGAGGAACACGCCATGAGTTTCGGCGACCCGAACAACCCCTACGGCCAGCCGCAGGGCCAGCCGCAGCAGCCCGGTTACGGCTACCCGCAGCAGGGCCAGCCCCAGCAGCCGGGCTACGGCTACCCGGCCGCGCCGCCGCCGGCCCCGGCGTACGGCGGCGGCTACGCCGGCGCGCCGATGGACATGCCCGGCGGCGTCAAGGCCGCGCAGGTCATGATGTGGGTGATCGCCGGGCTCCAGGTCGTGGGCATCATCCTGCTGGGCCTGGGCGTCGCCGCGGTGAACAAGCTCAAGGAAGACCAGCAGCTGCAGACGACCGAGGGCTTCGACGCCTTCGCCGACTTCTCCTCCGGTGTGCTCTACGCGCTGATCGCCCTCGCGGTGGTCTACCTCATCGCGTCGATCGCACTCGCGCTCCAGTGCCGCAAGGGCGGCAACGGCGCGCGCGTCGGCATCATCGTGTACGCGTCGATCGGCCTCCTGCTGAGCATCTACCCGTTCTTCCCGCTCAGCATCGTCCACATCGTGCTGCTGATCCTCGTCATCGTCTTCGTCTCGAAGGCGGACGGTGCGGCGTGGTTCAAGCGCCCGCGGTACTGAGGCGACGCCACACCCGGGCCGCGGCCCCACTGCTCGACAGCAGTGGGGCCGCGGCCTGTTTCATGCGGCATCTAGTGGAAGAAGTGGCGCGTGCCCGTGAAGTACATCGTCACGCCCGCCTTCTTCGCCGCCTCGACGACCTGCTCGTCGCGGACCGAACCGCCCGGCTGGACCACGGCCTTGACGCCCGCCGCGGTGAGGATCTCCAGGCCGTCGGGGAACGGGAAGAACGCGTCCGACGCGGCGTACGAGCCGCGTGCCCGCTCCTCGCCCGCCCGCTCGACGGCGAGCTTCGCGGAGTCGACGCGGTTGACCTGGCCCATGCCCACGCCGACGCTCGCGCCGTCCTTGGCGAGCAGGATGGCGTTGGACTTGACGGCGCGGCAGGCGCGCCAGGCGAAGGCCAGCTCGGCCAGCTCGTCGGCGGAGAGCGCCTCGCCGGTGGCGAGGGTCCAGTTGGCCGGGTCGTCGCCGTCCGCCTGGAGGCGGTCGGTGACCTGGAGCAGCGCGCCGCCGTCGATGGGCTTGACCTCGACCGGGGCGGACGGGGTGCCGGGGGCGCGCAGCACGCGGATGTTCTTCTTGCGGGCGAGCACCTCGACCGCGCCGTCCTCGTAGTCGGGCGCGACGATGACCTCGGTGAAGATCTCGGCGACCTGCTCCGCCATGGCCACGGAGACCGGGCGGTTGACGGCGATCACGCCGCCGAAGGCCGACAGCGGGTCGCACGCGTGTGCCTTGCGGTGCGCCTCGGCGACGTCCGCGCCGACCGCGATGCCGCAGGGGTTCGCGTGCTTGATGATCGCGACGCACGGCTCGGTGTGGTCGTATGCGGCCCGGCGCGCGGCGTCGGTGTCCGTGTAGTTGTTGTACGACATCTCCTTGCCGTGCAGCTGCTCCGCCTCGGCCAGACCGCCGGTGCCGTCGACGTACAACGCGGCGCCCTGGTGCGGGTTCTCGCCGTAGCGCAGGACGTTCTCGCGGGTGTACGTGGCGCCGAGGAAGTCGGGGAAGCCGCCCGCGGCGGAGCCGCTATCAGACGCAGTGTCGGCGGCGGCGTAGTCGTCGGCGAACCAGGAGGCGACGGCGACGTCGTACGCGGCGGTGTGCTGGAACGCCTCGGCGGCCAGGCGCTTGCGGGCGGCCATGTCGAAGCCGCCCGCCTGGACGGCGGCGAGGACGTCGCCGTAGCGCGCCGGGGAGGTGACGACGGCGACGGAGGGGTGGTTCTTGGCGGCGGCGCGGACCATGGAGGGGCCGCCGATGTCGATCTGCTCGACGCACTCGTCGGCCGTGGCGCCGGAGGCGACCGTCTCCCGGAACGGGTAGAGGTTCACGACGACCAGCTCGAACGGCTCGACGCCCAGCTCGGCGAGCTGCTCGCGGTGCGCGTCCAGGCGCAGGTCGGCGAGGATTCCGGCGTGCACGCGCGGGTGCAGGGTCTTGACGCGGCCGTCCAGGCACTCGGGGAAGCCGGTGAGCTCCTCGACCTTGGTGACCGGGACCCCGGCCGCGGCGATCTTCGCGGCGGTGGAGCCGGTGGAGACCAGCTCGACGCCGTTCTCGTGCAGCCCGCGGGCGAGCTCCTCCAGCCCCGTCTTGTCGTAGACACTGATCAACGCGCGACGGATGGGCTTATTCACCGACATGAACCTTTCGTCCCTCAATGCGGTAGCCGTGCCGGGCCAGACGCCCCACGACCTCGACGAGCAGCGTGCGCTCGACTTCCTTGATGCGCTCGTGGAGAGCGGCTTCGTCGTCCTCGTCCCGGACCTGGACCACACCCTGGGCGATGATCGGGCCGGTGTCGACGCCGTCGTCGACGAAGTGGACGGTGCATCCGGTGACCTTCACGCCGTGCGCGAGCGCGTCCCGCACTCCGTGGGCACCGGGAAAACTGGGCAGCAGGGCCGGGTGCGTGTTGACGATCCGCCCGCCGAACCGGGACAGGAACTCCTTGCCGAGGATCTTCATGAACCCGGCCGAGACGATCAGGTCCGGTGCGTACGCGGCGGTCGCCTCGGTGAGCGCGCGGTCCCAGTCCTCGCGCGAAGCGTGGTCCTTGACCCGGCACACGAAGGCCGGCAGCCCGGAGCGCTCCGCCCGCTCGAGACCGGCGATGCCGTCGCGGTCGGCGCCGACGGCGACGATCTCGGCGCCGTACGCCTCGGGATCGTCACCGATGGCGTCGAGCAGGGCTTGCAGGTTCGTCCCCGACCCGGAGACCAGGACGACGAGGCGGGCGGCAGCCACGGGGGAAACTCCTTGTTTGTGTGGTCGTACGAATGAATCGCGCCCCTCGACACGGGGAACCCTACGAACGAGTCGACCGTCAGCAACGATACCGGCACACCGAGCCGCCCCCACGGGACGGGGGCGGAGCCGGGGGGTAGCGTCTGGGAGGGAGCCGTCCCGAACGGACGGACACGACAACACAAGGCCCTTTGCGCACACCGGGTCTGAGGGGAAGACGTTCACCACATGCCGGACCGCCACCGCCCGTCCACGGAGTCCACGTCCACGCCCGCGTCCACGTCCGCGTCGACGCCCGGGACCTCCGGGACGTCCGGGGACGAGAACAATCCGTTCGCGCCGCCCCCCGAGGGCCGGCCGGACCAGCCGTGGCAGCCGCGCCGTCCCGAGGGCGGCGACGACGACTCGGGGGACGACCGGTCCGAGCGGCCCGCCTGGGGCAGCCAGTGGAGCCCGCGGCAGCCGGGCCGCTCCTCCGGCGGCTTCGGCAGCCGCCCGAACGGCGACCAGCAGGGCGGCGGCTCCGGCGGCGGCCCCGGCGGCACCCAGCAGGGCCCGGCGCTGCGCTGGGACCCGACGGACCCGGCCCAGCGGCGCGCCCGCTACGCGCTCCTGTCGGGCATGTGGGCGTTCTTCTTCGCGCTCTTCGACTTCCCGGAGATCGCCCTGCTGCTCGGCGCGCTGGCCCTCTACTGGGGCATCAGCTCCCTGCGCGCCAAGCCCGCCACGGCACCGGCCGCCTCCACCGAGGGCTCCCCCGCCCCGACGGCTCCCGCGCCCCCCGCCCCGGCGCCGGCTCCGGTCGCCGCTCCGGGAGCCCCGGCCGGCTCCGGAAGCCCGCGCCCCGGGACCCGCCCCCAGCGCACGGCCGCGCTCAGCGGCCTGGTGACGGCGGCGCTGGCCCTGGCGATCGTGGCGGCCACCTTCACGGTCCAGCTGGTCTACCGCGACTACTACAGCTGCGTGGACGACGCCCTGACGAAGACGGGCCAGCTCTCCTGCAACGAACTGCTCCCGACGCCGCTGCGCGACGTCTTCGGCGTACAGGAGTAGCCGCTTCGGCCCTCACGGGCTGACCGGCGGGTCCTCACTCGCGGGGACCTCTTCCGCCGGGGCCTGTTCCGGCGGGACCGCTTCCGGCGGGTCCTCCTCCTCCGGGACCTCCTCCGGCGGGTCCTCATCCTCCGGGGCCTCTTCCGGCGGGCCCTCATCCTCCGGGGCCTCTTCCGGCGGGCCCTCCTCCATATCCGGCTCTTCGGTGTCGAGGGCGGCGTCAGGGGCCTGGGCGGCGACATCCGGTGTCTCCCAGGCCGCCGGGAGCACGCCGTACGGCTCGGCGGAGTCCTCGTCCGCCCGCTCCTGCTCGGCGGGCGCGGACGCCGCCACCAGGGCAGGGGCCTGAGCCGGGGCGGGGAGAGGAACCGCGGGCGGTACGGCGGTGGCGCCCCGCAGGCGCCAGGCGCGTACCGCGAGCGCTCCCGGGACGCCGAGCACCGCCGTCCACGCCAGGGCCGCCGCACCCACGCGCCACCCCACGGGCCCGAACTCCGCCAGCCGCCCCGCCCCCAGCGGCCCGCCCGCCGCCGCGCCGAGTACCGCCGCGCCCGCGCCGCACAGCGCCGCCGCCGCGCACGCCGCGAGCACCGTGTCCCGTACGCCCCGTACCGTCTCCGCCCGCCCCGCGAACCAGGCGACCACCAGGCCCGCCACCGCCGGCACCGCCGCGGCCGCCCAGTGCGGCCAGGTTCCGCGCCCCTCCCCCGGTACCGCGGCGAGGAGGGGGAAGAGCGGCACCGCCGGGTCGCCCGTGAGCGCGAGCGGCGTGGCCACCGCGCCCGTGCCGAGGGCGAAGCCCGCGCCGAGCGCGTACGCCGAGCCCCACACCGCCGCGTTGGGCAGGAGCGCGACGGCCAGCACCAGCACCCCCGCCCGCCCGGCCCACGTGTCGGACAGGCCCACGAACCCGTCCCGCACGGCGCCCAGGTGCCACACCAGCGACACCGCCACCACGAGCGCTCCGCCGCCCACCAGCGTCAGCAGACCGGCCGCGGCGGCGCGTGCCGCGACTCCGGTGCGGGAGCGGGCCAGCTCCACGCGCAGCCACTGCGGGAGCCGACGCGGCAGCGGCCCGGCCGGGCGGCCGTTCGCCGTCCACACCCCGGCCGCCGCCGCGAGCGCGACGAGCGGCGGCAGGTGCAGCGCCGCGCTGAGCGGCTGCGGGGCCAGCGGGCCGCCGAGCGCATACGCCACGGCGCCCGCGCCGACGACCGCGTACCCCGCGGTCACCCCGCCGACGACGCTCACCGCCGGTCCGGGCGACGCGTCGCGCGTGGTGCGGTACGCCAGCCAGCCCGGCAGCGCGAGCAGCAGCAGCGGTACGACGCCGACGGGCGCCGGCGCCCCGGCCGGTGGCGCTCCGGCCTCCCGCACCAGCTCCGTCCCATGAGCCAGCAGCCACACCGCGGCGGCGACGTGCAACGCCCCGTCCGGGCCCCGGTCCGGGTAGGGCGAGCTGATCCACATCACCATCACCAGGACGGTGACGGAGCCGAGCCCGAGCCCCGCGGCGAGCGCGCCGCGCACACCGCTCACGGTGATCCTGGTCATGGCCGTCACGGCCGTCGCGCGAGTCACGGCGCCATGCTGCCAACGACACGCGCTTTCTCTGCGTAACGGGAGATTGCCCGCTGTGTCGCCCAATATACGGTTATGTACTTTTTCGTCGCGTGCAGCGCCGCGGGGAGCCTCCCATGACCCAGAGCACCACGACCCGCTCCGCGCCGCCGCTCCCGTCCCCCAAGGAGCGGCGACGACTGCGTGAGGCGAGATCGTTGAGCGAGAGCCAGGTCGCCGAGGTCCTCGGGGTCACCAAGGCGACCGTGCGCTCCTGGGAGACGGGGCGGTCGAGCCCGCGCGGGCGCAAGCGCGAGGCGTACGTGAAGCTGCTGCGCGCGCACGAGGCCGCCACGGCGGGGGCGAAGCCGGCCAACAAGTCCGCGCAGTCGGCGAAGTCCGCCGCGAAGGGCCAGACCCGGCCGCGCACCTCCAAGCAGGCGCCGCGTGCCGAGCGCCGGCGTCCGCAGAGCACCACGGCGCCCGACGCCTCACACGCGCAGAGGCCGGAACCGGAGCCCGGGCCGGAGGAGGCGGAGAAGGCGGAGCCGGGGCTGGCTTCTGGTCCAGAGCCCGCGAAGGAAGCCCCGGAAGCAGCCGCGGCGCCGCAGAGCGCGGAGAAGTCCGGTCCCGTCGCCCTCGACGCCGCCGACGCCGCCGAGACGCCTGAGGCATCCGACTCGGAGGTGGCGGAGGAGGCGGAGGAGGCGGAGGAGACTCCGGAGGCGGACGAGACACCCGAGACCTCCGAGACCTCCGAGGCACCCGCCACCGCCTCCGACGCGTTCGACGCGCTGTACGCCTGCGCCGCCCCCGCCGTCCTCCAGCAGGCGTACCTGCTCACCGGGCGGCGCAGGCTGGCGCGCGAGGCCGTCGAGTACGCCTTCCACCTCGCCTGGGAGCGCTGGCCGGAGGTCGCCGTCGACCCGGACCCGGCCGGGTGGGTGCGCGCGGCGGCGCACGCGTACGCCCTCTCCCCCTGGCACCGGCTGCGCCCCACCCACCGGCACCCCGACCCGCCGACCACCGACCGCGCCGCCCGGGCGCTGCGCGGCGCGGTGCTCGACCTGCCGCCGCCGTACCGCCGCGCCCTGCTGCTCTACGACGGCCTCGGCATCGACCTGCCCGAGACCGCCGCCGAGCTGGAGGCGAGCACCCCGGCCGCCGCGCACCGCATCCTGGGTGCGCGGGAAGCCGTCGCCGAGCGGCTGCCCGAGCTGGCCGACCCGGACGCGCTCCACGAACGCCTCGCGGAGCTGCTCGCCAAGGGCCCGACCATGGTGCTGGCCCTGCCCCGCGCCGTCCGTACGGGCAGCGAGCGCCGCGCCAGGGTCTGGACACGGGCGGCCATCGGCCTGACCACGCTCATCGTCGGCGCGACCGCGTTCACGCTGGCCACGGCGCCGACCGCGTACGAGCCGCCGCTCGCGCCGGGCGAGGCGATCGCCGGCGTACCGGTGCTGAGCGGGCCGCAGCGGCTGACGGCGGAGGACGAGGAGCTGCGCGACGCGCTGCGCGGCCTGCCGTTCGCCGGCCCGCCGCGTCTCCTCCCGGACCCGCGCTGAACACGCGGATGGGCCCGCCCCCGGAGATCCGGGAGCGGGCCCATCCGCTGTGCGGCGGTGCGGTGCAGCCTGTTCAGCTGTTCAGGCTGTTCAGCTGTTCAGGCTGTTCAGCCGGCGAGGATGGCGCGCGCCAGCTTGGCCGTCTCGGTCGGGGTCTTGCCGACCTTGACGCCCGCGGCCTCGAGGGCCTCCTTCTTCGCCTGCGCGGTGCCGGACGAGCCGGACACGATCGCACCGGCGTGGCCCATCGTCTTGCCCTCGGGGGCGGTGAAGCCCGCGACGTAGCCGACGACCGGCTTGGTGACGTTGGCCTTGATGAAGTCGGCCGCCCGCTCCTCCGCGTCGCCGCCGATCTCACCGATCATCACGATCAGCTCGGTCTCGGGGTCGGCCTCGAAGGCCGCGAGCGCGTCGATGTGGGTGGTGCCGATGACCGGGTCGCCGCCGATGCCGACGCACGACGTGAAGCCGATGTCGCGCAGCTCGTACATCATCTGGTACGTCAGCGTGCCGGACTTGGACACCAGGCCGATCTTGCCGGGCTTGGTGATGTCGCCGGGGATGATGCCCGCGTTGGACTGGCCCGGCGTGATGAGGCCGGGGCAGTTCGGGCCGATGATCCGGGTCTTGTTGCCCTTCTCGACGGCGTACGCGTAGAAGGCGGCGGAGTCGTGGACCGCGATGCCCTCGGTGATGACGACGGCCAGCGGGATCTCGGCGTCGATGGCCTCGACGACGGCGGACTTGGCGAAGGCCGGCGGGACGAAGAGGACGGAGACGTCGGCCCCGGTCTTCTCCATCGCCTCGGCGACCGTGCCGAAGACGGGTACCTCGGTGCCGTCGAAGTCGACGGTCGTGCCCGCCTTGCGCGGGTTCACGCCACCGACGATGTTGGTGCCGTCACCCAGCATGAGCTTGGTGTGCTTCATGCCCGTGGCACCGGTCATGCCCTGGACGATGACCTTGCTTTCCTTGGTCAGGAAGATAGCCATGGTGTTTCTGACCTCGTCCCTTACTTCGCAGCCGCGAGCTCGGCGGCCTTGTCGGCCGCGCCGTCCATGGTGTCCACGCGCTGCACGAGCGGGTGGTTGGCGTCCGACAGGATCTTGCGACCCAGCTCCGCGTTGTTGCCGTCGAGGCGCACGACCAGCGGCTTGGTGACCTCCTCGCCCTTGTCGGCGAGCAGCTGCAGCGCCTGGACGATGCCGTTGGCGACCTCGTCGCAGGCGGTGATGCCACCGAAGACGTTGACGAAGACGGACTTGACGTCCGGGTCGCCGAGGATGATCTCCAGGCCGTTCGCCATCACCTGGGCGGACGCGCCGCCGCCGATGTCGAGGAAGTTGGCGGGCTTGACGCCGCCGTGCGCCTCACCGGCGTACGCGACGACGTCGAGCGTCGACATGACCAGGCCGGCGCCGTTGCCGATGATGCCGACCTCGCCGTCCAGCTTGACGTAGTTGAGACCCTTGGCCTTGGCTGCAGCCTCGAGCGGGTTGGCTGCGGCCTTGTCCTCGAGCTCGGCGTGCTCGGGGTGGCGGAAGTCGGCGTTGGCGTCCAGGGACACCTTGCCGTCGAGGGCGATGACCCGGCCGTCGGCGACCTTGGCCAGCGGGTTGACCTCGACGAGGAGCGCGTCCTCGGCGACGAAGGTCTTCCACAGGGTCACGAGGATCTCGGCGACCTGGTCCTTGACCTCGGCCGGGAACTTCGCGGCCTCGACGATCTCGCGGGCCTTGGCCTCGGTGACGCCCTCGTTGGCGTCGACCGGGATCTTCGCCAGGGCCTCGGGCTTGGTGGCCGCGACTTCCTCGATGTCCATGCCCCCCTCGACGGAGGCCATGGCGAGGAAGGTGCGGTTGGTGCGGTCGAGGAGGTACGAGACGTAGTACTCCTCGGCGATCTCGGGTGCCGTCTCGGCGATCATCACCTTGTGGACCGTGTGGCCCTTGATGTCCATGCCGAGAATGTCCGTCGCGCGGGCGACGGCCTCGTCGGGGCTGGCGGCCAGCTTGACGCCGCCGGCCTTGCCGCGGCCGCCGACCTTCACCTGCGCCTTGACGACCGAACGGCCGCCCAGTCGCTCGGTCGCCTCGCGCGCCGCCTCAGGCGTGTCGATGACTTCACCGGCCAGCACCGGTACACCGTGCTTGGCGAAGAGGTCCCTCGCCTGGTACTCGAACAGGTCCACGCGCGTCCGTCCCTTTTCTGGTGATCGCGGTTCGTTGTCTGCGTGGGCGTGCCGCGCGCCCGGACCGGGCGGAGGGCAACGTGACTGCGCTGTCACAAGGGAGGCGTACACGGTGTCCGTGGACGCGGCATGTCCGTCTCGCAGGTTATCCCCGTAGGAGCTGGGTCCCTAAATCACAGGTCACACCCGCGCGGTGATACCTGTCACAGGCACAGACCTCAAACGGGCGGCCTCACGGGTTGTGAGACCGCCCGTAGCTACGGATTTCGTAGCGGACCAGACGTGGTGAGCCGGGTCGGTGATCCGGCTCGGTGATCCGGCTCGGTGATCCGGCTCGGTGATCAGCCGCCGTAGGGGAGGTAGTCCGGGGTGACCGACTGGACGGTGGACTGGACGCCGGAGACCGCGTTGGCGGAGAGCGGCTGGACGTCGGCGGTGACGTGCGAGACGACGGACTGACCGAACGTCTGCGCGTCGCCGGTGACGCCCTGCGTGAACGGCTGCACCTCGCCCGTCACGCCGTACGCCAGACCGGTCGCGCTGCCGCCGACGCCGTCGACGACCGGCTGGACGTGGTCGGACACGGTGTCGACGACCGCCTGGACGAACGGCTGCACGGCGCCCGTCACCCCGTACGCGAACGGCTGGACCTCGCCCGTCACGCCGTACGCCAGCGGCGGGACGTCCGCGACGACACCGCCCGCGAAGGGCTGCACGCCGGAGACGACGCCCTGGGCGAGGGTGCCGGCGTCACCGACGGCCTGGCCCGCGACCGGGACGGCTCCGTCGACGGCGCGGTCGGCGATGGGCGGCAGGGCGTCCTGGGCGACGCCGTCGAGGATCGGGGTCGCGGTGCCGACCGGGTCGCCGTGGACCTCGTGGGCGAAGGAGGCGAGGGGGCCGAAGAGGTAGTCGATCTCGCCCGTGGCGGTGTCGACGGTGGTGTCCACGGCCGGGGTGACGGCGCCCTGCACCTGCTGGACATCGGCCTGGACGTCCTGGGTGACGCCCTGGACGTTCTGGACGGTGGGGGTGGTGGCCGACGCGACGGTGTTCACATCGGTCTTGGCGTCCTGCGTGACGTCCTGGGCGGTGTCCTGGGCCGTGTCCTCCACCGCGTCGACGACCTTGTCCGGGGTCGACAGCGGCACGGAGACGTTGACCTCGGCCGCGCTGGCGGCCGCGGTGCCGATGGCCCACATGCCGGTGGCGGTGGCGGCGACGGCTATGGAACGGCGGATGTTCTTGTTCATGGGGTGCGTCGGTTCCTTCGAATTCCGTGTGTGGTGTCACCGATGGGGTGACGGCGGGCAGACCTGTCCCGCCCCCGCGCGGCAGGTCTTGGGCGTCCTGGACGGGGGACGGTCTGCCCTAGCCGGGGAATTCGAGGATGTCGTGCGGTCGGTCGTGGACCGGGGAGACGGTCGCCGGCAGTCCGGCGCCGCGTACGGGCCCGGGGTACGGGACCGACGCCGACTGCGCGGCGTGCTGGTCGGCGCCGCGCGGCGAACCGCTGTCACCGGCGCCGACACCGGCGGTCGGGAGGCACACGCCGCCGGAGCACGGCTCCGGGGCGGCGGGCACCGCCGCGGGAAGCGCGACGGCGATGGCGGGTGTGGTGAGTGTGGTGGCCCGGTGGTCCTGGCCGTACGCGGGTATGCGCGCGCCGCTCGCCAGGGTGGCGGTGTCCGCGTGCGAGGCGGCCGGGGCAGCGGCGCCGGTCGTGGCGGTCGCGGTCCCGGCGACGGTTCGAACGCCGGGGCTTTCGGCCTCCGCGGGTGCCGGGGCCTGCGGCAGCTCGGGCGCCACCGGGAGGCCGGGCAGGCCGGGCGCCGAGGGGCGCTCGACGGGACCCGCCGGAAGGGCTCCGGTGAGACCCGAGCCGAGGTCCCGCACCGCTCCGGTGGCGACGGCGACGGCCCCGCCGACGGGCTCGACGGCTTGGGCCGCGTCGGCGGCCTCGGCGGCTTCGGTGGCCTCGGTGGCTATGGCGGTACGGTCGGCGGCCTCGCGGACGGCTTCCGTGGCGCGGGGCGCGGCGGTCTCCGGCTCGGCGGCGCGGAGCCGCTCGGCAGGGGCCTGCGTGACGTGCGTGGCCTGCGTGACCGGTGTGCCCGGCGCTGCGCCCGGCGTGGGCTCCGCCGCGTACGCCTGGCCGCCGCAGAGGAAGCCCAGTGCGAGCAGGCCGCCGAGGAACAGCACGGCGGTCAGCGCCCGCGCGCCGAACGTGTGGTGCCGCGGCGCGTGCCGCCGGGCCGCTCCGCGCACCAGGCGCAGGGCGGCAACCGGCACGGCTGCTGCGGCGGTCACGGCGTTCGGAGTCCTTCCAGGGCGGCGGAAGTCGAGGTTCGGACTCCGCATACGGCGCGCTGATGCTTGCACGAGCCTCGGGGGGTCACGCAAGTCGGGTGTTACTGATGGGTCACCATGTCCGGTATGGGCAGGGGGCGCTTCTCGATCGCGGCGGCCATCACCTCGGGGAAGAGGTCCGGGGTACAGGCGAACGCCGGGGCTCCCAGTGCCGCGAGCGCCGCCGCGTGCTCGCGGTCGTACGCCGGTGTGCCCTCGTCGGAGAGCGCGAGGAGCGCCACGAACTGCACGCCGGACGCCTTCATCGCGGCCACCCGCTTGAGCATCTCGTCGCGGATGCCGCCTTCGTAGAGGTCGCTGATGAGGACGACCACGGTCTCGGCGGGGCGGGTGATCTGCGACTGGCAGTAGGCCAGCGCCCTGTTGATGTCCGTGCCGCCGCCGAGCTGGGTGCCGAAGAGGACGTCGACCGGGTCGTCGAGCTGGTCCGTGAGGTCCACGACGGCGGTGTCGAAGACGACGAGCCGGGTGGCGATGGACCGCATGGAGGCCAGCACCGCGCCGAAGACGGAGGCGTAGACGACGGACGCCGCCATCGACCCCGACTGGTCGATGCACAGGATGACGTCCTTCTTGACGGACTGCGAGGCGCGGCCGTAGCCGATGAGCCGCTCGGGCACCACGGTGCGGTACTCGGGGAGGTAATTCTTGAGGTTCGCCCGGATCGTCCGGTCCCAGTCGATGTCCCGGTGACGGGGGCGGCTGACGCGCGCGCTCCGGTCGAGCGCGCCGGTGAGCGTGGCGCGGGTGCGGGTGGCGAGCCGCTTCTCCAGGTCCTCGACGACCTTGCGGACGACGGCCCGCGCGGTCTCCTTCGTCGTCTCGGGCATCGCCTTGTTGAGGGAGAGGAGCGTGCCGACGAGGTGGACGTCGGCCTCGACCGCCTCGAGCATCTCCGGCTCCAGCAGCAGCGTCGACAGACCGAGACGGTCGATCGCGTCGCGCTGCATGACCTGGACGACGGAGCTCGGGAAGTACGTGCGGATGTCGCCGAGCCAGCGGGCGACGGACGGCGCCGACGCTCCCAGCCCGGCCGAACGGTCCCGCCCGGTCCTGCCCCGGCCGCCGCTCTCGCCGTAGAGGGCGGCCAGGGCGCCGTCCATGGCGGCGTCGGTCCCGGCGAGCGCGCGGCCGGTCCCGTCGGCCGCTCCGCCGCCGAGCACCAGCCGCCAGCGCCGCAGCCGCTCGTCCTCGTCATTGGCCTTGGCCTTGGCCTTGACCTCGTTCATCGTCCCGCCCCCACCAGGTCGTCGTCCATGCCGTGCGCGTCCCGCGCGCCGTCGAGCAGCAGTCGAACCAGCGGCACGACGGCGTCCGCGCGCTCCTCGTCCAGGCCCGGGCCGAAGCCCGGTGCGCCGGGCTCGGCGGCGCGGCCCGCCGCCGTTGCGCCGGGCGCCGCCGGGCCGCGCCGCACCAGCTCGCCGAGCGTGCGCCGCACACCCGGTTCGTACGCTCCGAACGTGCGCCGCAGCAGCGGCAGTACGTCGGTGAACGCCTCCGCAGGGACCCCGGTCAGCCAGGCGTCGACCAGGCCCAGCAGCCGCTCGTCGTGGACGAGGAGCATGCCCCCGCCGGAGGAACCGGCTCCCGGGCCGCCGCCGACGAACCCCTCGATCCAGGCCGCCGCCTCAGCGGGCGGCGTGCCGGGCGAGAGGGCGAGGGCCATCAGCCGGGCCGCCTCCTCCTCGGCGAGCCGCCCGTCGTCCAGCAGCAGCCGGGCGGCTCGGCCGCGTATCACTCCGGGCACGGTGTCCCGGCCGGCGAGGCCGCGCAGGACGGTGCCCCAGCGGGCGGTGACCTCCTCGGCCTCGGCCTCCGGCAGGAGCCGGATGGCGGTGTGGACGCCGTCGAGGTGGCCGCGCATCTCGGCGGCGCCGTCCGCGTCGAGCCCCGCGCAGGCGGGCGGCAGCCCGACGCAGACGCGCAGTGCGAGGCCGGTGGCGACCTCGCCGAGCGCGGCCGTGTCCGTGGCCCGCACGTCGCCGTACCGCAGGGAGCGGGCCAGCGCGGGCAGCGCCTGGGCGAGGTGGCCGACGTCCGCGTCGAGCGCGGCCCGGTCGGCGAGCGCCTTCATCACCACGGGCAGCGCGTCGGGCAGCCCGGCCAGGAGACACCGCTCGGCGAGCGCGGTCACGTCGGCCAGCGCGGTGGCCGACACCGCGAGCGACTCGGCCTTGGCGGTGGCGGCGGCAAGCACCGTGGTGCCCCACACGCCCGCCTCCGCCACGCGCACGTGCAGCTCCGGCTGCCAGCGCAGCCGCCAGCCCTCCCGGAACGTGCCGGTGGAGCCGCGCCCGCCGGCCGGATCGCCCCAGTCGATGCCGAGCAGCCGCAGGCGGTGCAGCAGCCGGCTGCGCTCCGCGTCCGTCTCCTTGCGCAGGTCGAGGTCGAGCTCGCGCTCCAGGGCCTCCGGCTTGAGGCGCAAAGTGCGCTGAAGCCGGGTCAGGTCCCGTTGCAGCGGGACGGCGGGCGCGCTGTCCGGCACCTCGCCGAGCACGTCGCCGACGATCAGCCGGTCCCTGATGAGGTCCAGCGGCACGTCGGAGCCGTCGCACATCACCGCCCGTACGGCGTCCATGGTCTCGGTGAGCCCGGCGAGCGGGCGGCCGCGCAGGGCGGCGAGCGTGCCGGCGAGGCGTACGGCCTCGATGACATGGGCCGAGGAGACGATCCGGTCCTCGTCGCGCAGCAGCCCGGCGACCTTCGTCAGCCAGCGCTCGACGGGCCGGTCGCGTGCGCTGAACAGGTGCCCGTACCAGCCGGGGGAGTCGATGCCCGCGCCGTAGCCGGTGTGGCGGGCGAGGCGGCGGTGGGTCCACGGCACCCAGGTGATCTCGGTCTTGACCTTGGGCAGGCCCTTGAGGAGGGCGCGGTCGGCGGTGACGGTGCTCTTCGCCGCGAGCGCCGGCACGTGCCAGGCGCCGCACACGACGGCCACGCCGTCGCCGTACGTCTTCCGCTCGGCGCGCAGCTGGAGCCGCATGTACGCCTCGCGGATCAGGTCCCGGCGGTGGCCGCCGTGTCCGTACGCCTCGCGCAGTGCGGACATGGCCTCCGCGAGCCCGTCGAAGACGGCGACGGGGTCGGTGCCTCCGTCGTCCGTGCCTTCGTCGTCCGTGCCTTCGTCGTTGCTCGGGGGCCCGTGGCGGGCCCCGACCGGGCCGCGCGGCCCGCGGTGCTCGACGACGTCCTCCCACCAGCGCTCCGGGTCGTCGTAGCCGGCGGTCTCGGCGAGCACGGCGAGCGGGTCGACGCGGACGCCGTCGGCCTCCTCCTCGTCCCCGTCGCCCCAGGTGGGGTCCGCGGCCATGGCCAGCGAGTGGGTGGCCGGCAGGTCGATGAAGCGGACGGGTACGCCGTGGTCGAGCGCCCAGCGGACGGCGACCCACTCCGGTGAGAACTCCGCCAGCGGCCAGAAGGCCGCCCGGGACGGGTCGTCCACCGCGTGCGCCAGCAGGGCGACGGGCGGGCGCATCCGCTCGTCGGCGGCGAGCGGGAGCAGCGCGTCCCCCTCGGGCGGGCCCTCGATCAGCACGGCCGGGGGCTTCGCGGCGTCCAGGGCTGCCCGGACCGCACGGGCGGACCCCGGGCCGTGGTGCCGCACGCCGAGCAGCAGCGGCTTCGTGGCGGTCGCGCGTGCTGTCGCCGTCGCCGTAGCCTTCGCCGTCATGCCGAGACCTCCCGGCAGGCGCGGTAGAAGTCCTTCCAGCCGTCCCGTTCGCGGACGACCGTCTCCAGGTACTCCTGCCAGATGACGCGGTCGGCCGCCGGGTCGCGGACGACCGCGCCGAGGATGCCGGCGGCCACGTCGCCGGGGCGGAGCACGCCGTCGCCGAAGTGCGCGGCGAGCGCGAGGCCGCCGGTGACGACGGAGATCGCCTCGGCCGTGGAGAGCGTCCCCGACGGGGACTTGAGCTTGGTGCGGCCGTCGGTGGTGACGCCGTCGCGCAGCTCGCGGAAGACGGTGACGACCCGGCGGATCTCGTCGACGCCCTCCGGCGTCGCGGGCAGGTCGAGCGAGCGCCCTATCTGGTCGACGCGCCGCGAGACGATCTCGACCTCGGCCTCCGGCGTCGCCGGCAGCGGCAGGACGACGGTGTTGAACCGGCGGCGCAGGGCGCTGGACAGGTCGTTGACCCCGCGGTCGCGGTCGTTGGCGGTGGCGATCAGGTTGAATCCCCGTACCGCCTGGACCTCTTGGCCCAGCTCCGGGATGGGGAGCGTCTTCTCGGACAGGATGGTGATCAGCGTGTCCTGCACATCGGCCGGGATGCGGGTGAGCTCCTCCACCCGGGCCGTCATGCCCTCGGCCATGGCGCGCATCACCGGGCTGGGCACCAGCGCGTCCCGGCTGGGACCGTGGGCCAGCAGCTGCGCGTAGTTCCAGCCGTACCGGATGGCTTCCTCGGGTGTGCCCGCCGTGCCCTGGACGAGGAGCGTGGAGTCGCCGCTGACCGCCGCGGCGAGGTGCTCGGAGACCCAGGTCTTGGCGGTGCCGGGCACGCCGAGCAGCAGCAGGGCGCGGTCGGTGGCGAGTGTGGTGACGGCGACCTCGACGATGCGGCGCGGGCCGACGTACTTCGGTGTGATGACGGTGCCGTCGGGGAGGGTGCCGCCGAGCAGATAGGTGGCGACGGCCCACGGCGAGAGCCGCCAGCGGGCGGGGCGGGGCCGGTCGTCGGCCGCCGCCAGCGCCTTGAGCTCGTGCGCGAACGCGTCCTCGGCGTGCGGCCGCAGAGGCTCGGCGCCGGTGACCGGGGCGGACTCTGCGCCGGTGGGCGCGCTGGCCTCGGCGCCGGTGGGCGCGGTGGCTTCGGTGGTTTCGGGCACGGTCATGGATCCCCCTCCAGATCGTTGCGACCGGGTGTGGGATCCACCGTGCACCATGCCACTGACAATCGATCGTCTGCGCAGGTCAGAGCCGATTGTCAGTGGTGGGGCCTACGGTCGAGGACATGAATCAGCAGGGGGTGCGCTGGACGGCTGAACAGGTGCTGGCTCTGGCTCCTGACGACGCCTCACGCAAAGCGGGAAGCAAACTCGGCACGGCCGGACCGTGGTCCGACACCGGCTGCAGCGGCGCGGGGGCCGTCTGGGGTCTGTGCAAGGGAAGCGGGAGCAAGCCGTATCAGACGATCGTGGACACCACCGGCCCGGCGTACAGCTGCAGTTGCCCGAGCCGGAAGTTCCCGTGCAAGCACGCGCTCGGGCTGCTGCTGCTTTGGGCGTCGGACGGACGGGCCGTACCGGACGCCGACGCCGCGCCGGAGTGGGCCGAGCAGTGGCTCGCCGGGCGCAGAGAACGGGCTGCCGGCCGCGACGGAGGGGACGCGGCCGGCTCCCCCGCCCCGAGAACCGCCGACCCCGAGGCGGCCCGGCGCCGCGCCGAACGCCGCTCGGCCCGGATCACCGCGGGCGCGCGGGAGTTGGAGCAGCGGCTCGCCGACCTCCTGCGCGGCGGGCTCGCCTCCGCCGACCAGGCGGGGTACGGGCTGTGGGAGGAGACGGCCGCCCGCATGGTCGACGCGCAGGCCCCCGGGCTGGCCGGCCGCGTGCGGGAGCTGGGCGCGATACCGGGCTCGGGCCCCGGCTGGCCCGTACGGCTGCTGGAGGAGTGCGCCCTGACGCACCTCCTCGACCAGGCGTGGCTGGGCGTCGACCGGCTGCCCGAGCCACTGGCCGCGACCGTACGCACCCGCGTCGGGCTCACCGCACCCGCCGACGGCCCGGCCGTACGCGACCACTGGACGGTCCTCGCCCAGTACGACACCTCGGACGGCAAGCTGACCACGCGCCGCATCTGGCTGTACGGGCGGGACAGCGGGCGCACGGCCCTGCTCCTCTCCTTCGGCGCCGCGGGGCGGGCGCCGCAGCTGGCCCTGCCCGTCGGCGTGGCCATCGACGCCGAGGTCACCCCGTACGCGGGCGCCGGACAGCTGCGGGCCGAGCTCGGGCCGCAGTTCTCGCCGCCGGTCCCCGCCGAGGGGCCGCCGCCCGGCGGGACGGCCACGGAGGCCCTCGCCGCGTACGGGCGCGCGCTCCGCGAGGATCCCTGGCTGGACGCCTGGCCGGTGACGCTCGCCGACGTCATACCCGTGCCGTCGCAGGACGGCACCTGGCAACTGGCCGCGGCCGACGGCACGTCCGCGCTGCCGGTGGCCCCCGCCGCACTCGGCCGTACGGGCCTGTGGCGGCTCGTCGCCCTCTCCGGCGGCGGCCCCGTCACCGTCTTCGGCGAATGCGGGCACCGGGGCTTCACCCCGCTCGCCGCCTGGTCGACGGAGACGGCGGCGGAGACGGCCGGGAAGCCGGGGACGGTCGAGACGACCGGGAAGCCGGGAGCGGTCGGGACGACCGAGACTGCGAAGCCGCTCGAGTCGTTCGAGTCGCTCGAGACCGTTCCGCTCACCTGACGCCGGGCTACGGAAGGACGATGCCATGACCACCGCCACATCCTGGGAAGACCTCGTGACCTCGGCACTGCTCGGAACCGAGCGGCGGCCGCCCGGCGCCGGTTCGGGCGAGAAGGACGCGCCGGTCGCGCTCCTGGACGCCGCCGCCCTGCACACCGTGCGGCGCAGGGCGGGCCTGCTGCCCGCGCCCGCCGCCGCCCCACCCGAACCGGCGCCGCACGATCCGCGGCCACCCGTCCCCGAAGCGGCCCGCCGCCGGCTCACCCAGCTGCTCGCCGACCGGGCCGGGCCGTCACAGGGCGGCGGCCGGCGCGGGGCGGCACCCGACCTCACCGAGCTGCTGCCCCAGTGGCTCGCGACCGCGAACGAACACGGCTACCGGGCGCCCGCCTCCGTCCTCCCCGCCCTGCTGGACGCCGCCCGCGCCCGCACCGACCTGCGGCCCCAGGCCCTCACCTTCGCCGGGCCGCGCGGGCTGTGGCTCGCCCGGTTCAACCCCGAGTGGCGATTCGCCCTGCGCGGCCCCTCGGGAGTGGCCGCGCTCCCCGCGCCCGACGACACCCCGGCGGTGCGGAGCCTGTGGGAGGAGGGCCTCTTCGCCGAGCGCGTCGCCCTCCTCGCGGCCGTACGGGCCCACGAGCCCGGCGCCGCGCTCGCACTGCTGCGCTCGACCTGGTCCGCCGAACGGGCCGAGGACCGGCTCATGTTCCTCGACTCCCTGCGCACCGGCCTGTCCGACGCGGACGAGCCCTTCCTGGAGGACGCGCTCTCCGACCGCAGCCGTAACGTGCGCGCCACGGCCGCCGAGCTGCTGTCCGCGCTCCCGCACTCGGCGCTGGCCGCGCGCATGGCCGAGCGGGCGGCGACCTGCGTCAGCCTCGACCGCACCGGCGACACGGCCGTGATCTCCGTCGAGGCGCCGCACGAGTGCGACGCCGGCATGCAGCGCGACGGTGTCCTGCCGAACCCGCCCGTCGGACGGGGCGAGCGGTCCTGGTGGCTCGGCCAGCTGGTCGAGGCCACGCCGCTCGCCGCCTGGCCCGCGCGGCTCGGCGGGCGCACACCTGAGGAGATCGTCGCCCTGCCCGTCGCCGACGACTGGCGGGACGAGCTCCACGCCGCGTGGTGCCGGGCGGCCGTCCGGCAGCGCGATGCGGCCTGGTCGCGCGCCCTGCTGGGCCCGCCCGCGACGCCGCCCGACTCGCTGGCGGAGCGGTCCAAGCTGCTGTCCACCCTGCCCGCGGGCGAACGGGCCCTTTGGGTCGCCGACTTCATCGCCGCGCACGGCCTGTCGGAGGCGTTCCAGCTCCTCGGCGTCTGCGCCGTGCCCTGGGCGGAGCCGCTGGGCCGTGCCGTCGTCGATGCGCTCGACATCGCCCGCGACGCCGGGAGCTATCCGTGGAGCTTCAGCGGCGTGATGGGCCTCGCGGAACGCTGCCTCGACCCCGTCGAAGCGGCCCGGCTCGAGGTCCTCACCGCCGTCCCCGACGAACCGGAGGACGCGTCCCCCGGCGCGGGCGGCTACTGGTCGGAGGCCTTCCAACGCCTGGTGTCCACGCTGAGGCTCCGCGCGACGATGCACGCGGAACTCACGCGGTAGCCAGGCGTGCGCCGGGGGCGGCGGGGCGGTGCTCTTGCCCGGTGGGCGGCATTCCGGCGCGCCGTGGCTTGCGCCGGTGGGCGTGGGTCGGGTGCCGGGGGTTCCGGTGGGGGGTGGTCGGACTCTCGTTCACCGCGCTTCGCGCGAGTTCAGTCGTTTTACGTCCGACCACCCCCCACACTCCACCCCCGACCCCCTCACGTGCGTGGGCGTCCCCGCCGCCGGTGCGTCCATCCTCCGGCGGTGTCCCAAGGGCCCGTTCCGTGGCCCCACGTGCCCTTCCGCGGGTGCGAAGCCCCGTAGCGGGGACCTAGCCGTCCTGCGGCGTGCTGTCCCATGCACCTGGAGCGCCCGCGCCATCGCGCCAACCCGCCGCACTCCAACGCCGAAACCTCCGCGGCGCGAAGCTGCCGCGGAGTGGCCCCGGCCGGGGGGCTGGGGGCGCAGCCCCCAGTTACGGGAAGTGGGGGTCCCCCCACGCCCGCAGGGCGTAGGGGGAGGGGTGGGGGGAAAGAACTCCGGGCCACGCCCCGCAGGGGCCGTGCCGCTACGCGGCGACGCGGACGTTGGCGTTGACCCAGTCGACGATCGACGCCGTCGTCGCGCCCGGCGTGAAGATCTCCGCGACGCCCTGCTCCTTCAGCGGCGGGATGTCCGCCTCCGGAATGATCCCGCCCCCGAAGACCTTGATGTCCTCCGCGTCCCGCTCCTTCAGCAGCTCCAGCACCTTCGCGAACAGCGTGTTGTGCGCGCCCGAGAGGATCGAGAGGCCGATCGCGTCCGCGTCCTCCTGGATCGCGGTGTCCACGATCTGCTCCGGCGTCTGGTGCAGGCCGGTGTAGATGACCTCCATACCGGCGTCACGCAGGGCCCGCGCGATCACCTTGGCCCCGCGATCGTGGCCGTCGAGACCCGGCTTGGCCACCACCACGCGGATCGGACCGGTCACACCCATCACTGCCTCCACATGCGTCCCCCGTAGCTCTATCCCGGGGAGGTGAACGAACGTTATCTACAGCATCCCGCAAGCGGCCGTTTCACGGTGAATACCGAGGGGGAAATCACACGTGGGACATGCTCGCGAGGGAAAACCTCACGTCGGCGCGGCGTGGCGCGGTGCCTCGGGTGCCGGTGCGGGAGGGCGAGGTCGGCCATGAGGGTCATCGCGCTGTTCAAGGCCACAACCCTGGAGCTGGCCATCCTCGCCTGCCATCTGGTGCTCTACCCCACCGGTGTCGCTCCGGAACGCCGCCGCCGCGCTCCCGTCACGGCCGTCGACGGGCGGCCGCCCGTCGTGCTGCTGCACGGGTTCATCGACAACCGTTCCGTCTTCGTGCTGCTGCGCCGCTCCCTCGTCCGCTCCGGCCGACCGCCTCAGCACCTGGAGTCGCTCAACTACTCCCCTCTCACCTGCGATCTGCGCACCGCCGCCGCGCTGCTCGGCCGCCATGTCGAGGACCTCTGCTCCCGCACCGGCCACCCCGAGGTGGACGTCGTCGGGCACAGCCTCGGCGGTCTGATCGCCCGCTACTACGTGCAGCGACTCGGCGGCGACCGGCGCGTACGCACGCTGGTCACGCTCGGCACACCGCATGCGGGCACCACCTTCGCCCCGCTGGCCGGTGCCCACCCGCTCGTCCGCCAGATGCGTCCCGGTTCGTCCGTGCTGCGGGAGTTGAGCGAGCCCGCGCCCCAGTGCCGTACGCGGTTCGTGAGCTTCTGGAGCGATCTCGACCAGGTGATGATCCCCGCCGAGACGGCGTGCCTGCGCCACCCGGACCTGATCGCGGAGAACGTCCGGGTCACCGGGATCGGCCACCTGGCGCTCCCGGTCCACCCGGCGGTCGCCGCCGCGGTCCGCCGGGTGCTGGAGTCCGAGGAGCCGACCGCCGGAACGGTGGATTCCGTGTCGGTGGCGTGAAGGCAACGCCACAACCGTCGAACGGATTTCGAACGTACGGCCAAGGCTCTGTGTGCACTCCGCCGAAAGGCGGCTGAATGCCCGTTTCCCCCGGGCCCAAAACTCTCGGAAGATTGTCGCTTGCGCGTACCGCCGGGTACAGTCGCGCCCACTGCTTTCCCCTCTGGGGTTCCCCATCCCGGGGGCCGCCCCCAGACCTGGTCCTGCTGCCGAGGCGAGAGAGAAGTTGGTGAACGACCAGCACCCCCACGCCGGGTACGTCGGAGACGACGCCTACACCACGGGCAGCTACAGCACTGGCAGTTACACCACGGGCACGTACGAGACCGGGACCTACGACACCGGCGCCTTCGCGACCGACCCGCTCTTCGGCGCCCTCCCCGGGTCCTACGACGGCGGCTACCAGGCGAGTTACGACACCGCCGGCCACCAGAGCGGCTACGACGCCGGGCACAGCGGCCAGTACGACACCACGCAGTGGGACGGCGCCACCACCGGTTACGTCGAGTACTCCGAGTACACCGGCCAGTGGGACGCCGGCGCCTGGAACAACCAGACGCAGTACGACACCGGCGCCTACGACGCCACCGCCTGGCACTCCGCGCCCACCGAGACGTTCGTGCCGGAGCAGTACGACTACGCCTCGGCGGAGGCCCTCCACCCGGAGGCCCCGCACGCCGAAGCCCCCGAGCCGGAGCACGAGCAGGAGCAGGCGCCGGAGGAGCGGGATCCGGAGCCCGAGGCGACGCCCGAGGCCGAAGCCGAGCCCGTGGCCGCGGCCGTCATCCCCCGCCCCGCCCGCCGCTCCGGCGGAGGCGGCGGCCGTGGCCGGCGGCGTACCCCCGCGAAACGCTCCGCGCTTCTGACCGTCGCCGTGCCCTCCGCGTGCGTCATGGGTGTCGCCGGGATCGCGGCGGCCTCCGTCAGCGGCCTCACCGGCGGCGAGGAGAAGGCCGAGGCCAAACCGGTGACCGCCGAGGACCCGTCCTCCGTCAAGACCGTCGCCGCCGCCAACAGTGCCCTGGACACCCAGCTCGCCGCGCTCAGCGCCGACGCCCGCGACTTCGGTGACCGCGCCAGCCGCACCCAGGAGCGCATCGACCTCAAGGCCCGTCAGGAGGCCGAGCGCAAGAAGCGCGAGGAGGAGGCCGCGCGCCGCGAGGCGCTGCGCCCCAAGTTCGCTCTCCCCGTCAAGCTGCACCAGCTCAGCGCGTACTACGGGCAGGCCGGCGTCAACTGGATGTCCCTGCACACCGGGATCGACTTCCCCGTGCAGTACGGCACGCCCGTGATGGCCGCCACCGACGGCACCGTGCGCACCCAGTGGAACAGCGCCTACGGCAACATGGCCATCGTGACCGCCAAGGACGGCACCGAGACCTGGTACTGCCACCTCAGCAGCACCAAGATCCGGTCCGGCGAGGTCAAGGCCGGTGACGTCATCGCGTACTCCGGCAACTCCGGCAACTCCACCGGACCGCACCTGCACTTCGAGGTACGGCCCGGCGGCGGCTCCGCGATCGACCCGCTGCCGTGGCTGCGCAGCCACGGCCTCGACCCGACCGGCTGATCAGAACACGGACTACAGCTTCTCGACCGGCGCGTACCGCAGCAGCAGCCGCTTCGGCTTCTCGTCCCCGAAGTCGATCGTCGCCTGCGCGTCGGCGCCCGCGCCCGTCACCGCCATCACGGTCCCGAGCCCGAACTGGTCGTGCGTCACCCGGTCCCCGACCGCCAGCGCGATCACCGGCTTGTCGGTCGTACGCCGCGTGGCGAAGCCCGACGGGCCGGAGCGGGAACGCGAGGACGACAGCGACGCGGTGATCCCGGAGGCCGGGCCGCCGGACGACGGCTTGGCCATCGCGCCCGTGCGCTTCCACTCCAGGTGCTGGGCCGGGATCTCCTCCAGGAACCGCGAGGGCGGGTTGTACGAGGGCTGGCCCCAGGCGCTGCGCATCGACGACCGCGTCAGGTAGAGCCGTTCGCGGGCGCGCGTGATGCCGACGTACGCGAGGCGCCGCTCCTCCTCCAGCTCCTTGGTCTGGCCGAGGGCGCGCATGTGCGGGAAGACGCCGTCCTCCATGCCCGTCAGGAACACCACCGGGAACTCCAGGCCCTTGGCGGTGTGCAGCGTCATCAGCGTGATGACGCCGGAGCCCTCCTCGTCCTCGTCCGGGATCTGGTCGGAGTCGGCGACGAGCGCCACCTGCTCCAGGAACTCGGCGAGCGTGCCGGGGTTCTCGCCGCGCTCCTGCTCGAACTCCAGGGCCACGGCGGCGAGCTCCTGGAGGTTCTCGATGCGGGTCTCGTCCTGCGGGTCGGTGGAGGCCTGCAGCTCGGCGAGGTACCCGGTGCGCTCCAGGACCGCCTCCAGGACCACGGCCGGACCGGCGCCGGATTCGGCGATGGTGCGCAGCTCGTCGAGGAGGGTGTTGAAGCGCTTCACGGCGTTCGCGGAGCGGGCCGCCATGCCGTACGCCTCGTCGACGCGGCGCAGCGCCTGCGGGAAGGTGATCTTCTCGCGGAGGGCCAGCGCCTCGATCATCGCCTCGGCGCGGTCGCCGATGCCCCGCTTGGGCACGTTGAGGATGCGGCGCAGCGGGACGCTGTCCTCCGGGTTCGCCAGCACGCGCAGGTACGCCAGGACGTCCCGGACCTCCTTGCGCTCGTAGAAGCGGACGCCGCCGACGACCTTGTACGGCAGGCCGACGCGGATGAAGATCTCCTCGAAGACACGGGACTGGGCGTTCGTCCGGTAGAAGATCGCGACGTCGCCGGCCTTCGCCTCGCCCGCGTCCGTCAGCCGGTCGATCTCGTCGGCGACGAACTGCGCCTCGTCGTGCTCGGTGTCCGCGACGTACCCGGTGATGCGCGAGCCGGGGCCGGCGTTCGTCCACAGGTTCTTGGGGCGGCGGCTCTCGTTGCGCTCGATCACGGCGTTGGCGGCGGAGAGGATGGTCTGGGTGGAGCGGTAGTTCTGCTCCAGCAGGATCGTCGTCGCGTCCGGGTAGTCCTCCTCGAACTGGAGGATGTTGCGGATGGTGGCGCCGCGGAAGGCGTAGATCGACTGGTCGGCGTCACCGACGACGCACAGCTCGGCCGGGCCGAGGTCGTCGTAACCCGTCCCCACCAGTTCGCGTACGAGCGTGTACTGGGCGTGGTTGGTGTCCTGGTACTCGTCGACGAGGACGTGGCGGAAGCGGCGGCGGTAGTGCTCGGCGACGTCCGGGAACGCCTGGAGCAGGTGGACCGTCGTCATGATGATGTCGTCGAAGTCCAGGGCGTTGGCCTCGCGCAGCCGCGCCTGGTACATCCGGTACGCCTCGGCGAGCGTCTTCTCAAAACCGTCGGCGGCCTGGTCGGCGAAGGTCTCCTCGTCGATCAGCTCGTTCTTGAGGTTGGAGATCTTGGCGCTGAAGGACTTCGGCGGGAACTTCTTCGGGTCGAGGTCCAGGTCGCGGCAGACCAGCGCCATGAGCCGCTTGGAGTCGGCGGCGTCGTAGATCGAGAAGGACGACGTGAAGCCGAGCCTCTTCGACTCGCGGCGCAGGATGCGGACGCACGCGCTGTGGAAGGTCATCACCCACATGGCGTTGGCGCGCGGGCCGACGAGCTGCTCGACGCGCTCCTTCATCTCGCCGGCGGCCTTGTTGGTGAAGGTGATCGCCAGTATCTGGCCCGGGTGGACGTGCCGGGTGGCCAGCAGGTGGGCGATGCGGTGGGTGAGCACCCGGGTCTTGCCGGAGCCCGCACCGGCCACGATGAGCAGCGGCGAGCCGGTGTGGACGACGGCGGCGCGCTGCTGGTCGTTCAGCCCCTCCAGCAGCGCGGCGGGGTCCACGACGGTGCGCGGCGCGCCGTCGCGGTGGTACGCGTCCCGGGCCGGGGGCACGTCGAAGCGGTCCCCGAAGAGGTCGTGCGGGACCTCCTCCGGGGCCGGGGCGTGGCCCTCGGAGTCCTCGGGGGGCGGCGGCGGTTCCTCGGAGGTGTGGTTCCGCAGGTCCGCCAGGAAGCTGTCGTCAAAGAGGCTGCTCATCGCCTATCGAGTCTAGGCCGCCCCACTGACAGCCGGGGCCGAACCGGCTTCGTCGCAGAGCGCGATGACACATAAGCGGCGCGTAAAGGTCACGAAAATGTATCCGGCATATCGAACATCATCCTTCACAGCACCACCACACGTTGGCTAGCGTGCCGCACAAGCGGACCGTTCCCTCATCGGCGAACCACGCCGATCGGACCGCCCACGCCGAATCCACTCTCCCCGCTCGGGAGTTGGAACCGGGGACCCACCATGCACCATGGGGTGAATCGGCCGCTTCCGCAGGCCGTAGGGCACCTTCCGTTCGCCCGAACCCGCCGGTTGACCCGGTAGGCGGTCTACGGAAGGAGATGCCGGCCTTGGCGTCGCATCGCAAGCCGCGCAGCAGCACCACCCGCACGTTCGGTACGTTCGGTTCGTTTGGCACCAATTCCCCCGCCGTCGGGGTCACGACGGCCGCCATCGCCTCGTTCACGACCCTGCTGTCCGCCCAGTCGGCCGAGGCCGCGCCGGGCCGGCCGACGGTGGAGGAGGTGCAGAGAAAGGTCGACGACCTCTACCGGCAGGCCGGAGGCACGGGGACGCAGGCGCAGCGGTACGCCCAGCCCGTGCGGCCCGCCCAGCCAGCGCAGCCCGTGCGGCCCGTCCAGCCCGTCCAGCCCGCCCCGCTCATCCCGCACGTCCCGCACGTCGAGGCGGAGCCGACCGCGAAGCCCGACAACGATGCCGTCGAGGCCGTCGAGCCCGCCGAGGCGTGGAAGGCGGAGATCCCGACCCCGCGGGCCGAGCCCGCGAAGACCCCCGAGGCGCTGCGCGCCGGCAAGCGGACGGTGCAGCGCAAGCTCGCGGAGGCGCGCGCCCTGCTGGCGCGGGAGGAGACGCGGACGGAGGCGCCGGACCGGACGCAGGCAGAGGCCCCGGCCGGGACGCGGGCGGAGGCCCCGGCGTACGGGCCGGAAGCCCGCGGGACCGAGAGCGGAACCGGTCACGGTCCCGACCGCACCGCGGCCGAAGCCGACAAGGTGCTGGCCTTCGCCCGCGCCCAGCTCGGCAAGCCGTACGTCTGGGGCGCGGCCGGCCCGAGCTCGTACGACTGCTCCGGCCTGACCCAGGCGGCCTGGAAGGCGGCGGGCGTCGACCTGCCGCGGACCACCTGGGAGCAGGCCCACGTCGGCACGCGCGTCTCCATGGACGAGCTGCGCCCCGGCGATCTGGTGTTCTTCTACGACGACATCAGCCACGTCGGCGTCTACCAGGGCGACGGCGTGATGATCCACGCCCCGCGCCCTGGGATGAACGTCCGCGAGGACGCGGTCCACTCCATGCCGCTGTACGGCTGCGTGCGCCCCGCCTGAGGGGGCGGCCTGAGGGGGGCGGCCCGCCCGTGGGAAGCGGGCCGCTCAGGTCACATCAGGTCCAGAGCGTCGCGATGAAGATGTTGGCGACGGTGAGGCCGCCCACGGCGCCGAACAGCGCCTTGTCGACCGTCTCCTCGTCCCGCTTGACGTACACCAGGCCGAGAATGACGACCAGGATCGCCAGCTTCACGCCGATCTTGATGTTGTTCACGGTCTGGTCGTCGGCCTGGTTGAGCCCGACCAGGGCCACACCCGTCACCAGCATGGTCAGCGCGCCGTGCAGCATGCCGGGGCTGAAGCGCGCCGTGCCCGCGCCCATCGCCTTCATCTGGGACAGGAAGCCGCCCAGCAGGGCGCCGATACCGATGATGTGCAGCGCGACGAAGACATTGATGAGTACGTCCATGGGCCGGAGCCTAACCGGGGCCATAGCACCGGTCGCCGGTCAGGGTTGCCTCATTCATCGCCTCGGTCACAGCTGATACGGAATGAGAGATTCCAGGCGTGTCGCCGCCCACGGAAGCCGTTCCCGAACTCTCACCTGCGGGCAATTGCGGTCACTCCCCCTCACCACCGTGACCGGCGGGTTTAGCGTCCTCCCCCAGGTGGCCGGTTCTCCCACCGCCGTCTTCCGACTCCCGGGCGGCGGCCGGCCACCCCACCCACACGCGACAGGGAAGGGAAGTGACCCGCCCTCGTGGCAGCTCACCCAGAACCAGAACCTCCGCAGCGCGGCAAGCACCGCAAGCCCCGGCAGCGCTCCCTGAACGCATCTGCGGCCGGGCGGGCGGCCGGGCGCACCGCCGTCGGCTTCGTACTCGCCGGGGCGGCGACCGCCACCGCCCTCAGCGGCGCCGGGCACGCGGAGCCCCGCCTCTCCCCCGCCCAGGTCAGGAGCGAGGTGGACCGGCTGCACCGGGAGGCCGAGGAGGCCACCGAGCGGTACAACGGCGCCAAGGAGCAGGCCGACAAGGCCCGCTCCTCCCTGGACGCCCTGCGGGACGAGGCCGCCCGCCGGACGGAGCGGCTCGCCGCCACCCGCCACGCGCTCGGTTCCGTGGCCACCGCCCAGTACCGGCACAGGGGCCTCGACCCCGCCCTCCAGCTCGCCCTCTCCAGCGACCCCGACGCGTACCTGGAGGGCGCCGCCCTCGCCGAGCGCGCCGGGACCCGCCAGACCGACGCCATCGCCGCCCTGCGCCGCGAACTCGCCGGGCTCGCGCAGCTGCGCGCCGAATCCGGCGGCCATCTGCGGGAACTGGAGGCCCGCCAGGCCGAGCTGCGCCGCCACAAGACCACCATCCGGCAGAAGCTCGCCGCCGCCGAGCGCCTCCTGGGCCGGCTGTCCGCCCCCGAACGCGCCCGGTACGAGAACCCAGGCCCGTCGGCCGGAAGCCTCCCGCCGGCGCGAGCGCCGCAGGCACCCAACCCGCGCGCCGCGCAGGCCATCGCGTACGCGTACGGGGCCCTCGGCAAGCCGTACGTATGGGGCGCGACCGGGCCGTCGGCCTTCGACTGCTCGGGCCTCACCCAGGCCGCGTGGCGCTCCGCGGGAGTGTCCCTGCCGCGCACCACGTACACCCAGATCAACGCCGGACAACGCGTACCGCGCTCCGCGCTCGCCCCCGGTGACCTGGTGTTCTTCTACTCCGGCGTCAGCCACGTCGGGCTCTACATCGGCGACGGCAAGATGATCCACGCGCCGCGCCCCGGCGCGCCCGTACGGATCGCGCCGATCGACGAAATGCCGTGGGCGGGAGCGACCCGGGTCGCATAGGGTCCGGGATCCATGACCATGGATCGCGATACCCCCGAAGGAATCCCCGACGGCAGCCCCAACGGGACCCCCGGAGCCGTTCCCGACGGCATCGCCGCCGACCTCCAGGACTGCGTCCGCACCCTGGCGCAGCGGTCCCCCGACCACCGCCGCGTGGGCCCCTTCACCCTGCGCTACAACCCCGACTGGGACATCCCGCCCGCCAACTACGCCATCCCCGACGCGGGCGCCGCGCCCACGAAGGCGGAGATCGACGAACTGGTGGCGGCCTTCCGGGAGCTGGAGCGGTTGCCGCGCCTGGAGTTCCAGCCCGCCTGCGCGCCGGAGCTGGAACCTGCGCTGCTCGCCGCCGGGTTCACCGTCGAGCGTCGGGCGCCGCTGATGGCGTGCGCGCCGGGCGGGCTGCGGGATCCGGGGCCCGTCGACGGCATCGCGTTCGGCGAACCGGCGGACGACGCCGCGTACGCGGCCGCCGCCGCGGTGCAGAACCTCGCGTACGGCGGGACCGGCGAGGCGGACGAGGGCGCGATCCGCTGGCTGCGCACGGCGGCGGCCGGCGGCGGTGTCGCCGGCATCGCCACGGACACCACCGACGGTACGACGGTGGGGGCGGGCGGCTGCTCGGTGCCGGTGGACGGGCTGAGCGAGCTCGCCGGGCTGGCGGTCGCGGCGAGCCACCGGCGGCGGGGCGTCGGCGCGGGCCTCTCGGCGTTCCTGACGGCGACGGCGTTCGGGCGCGGTTGCCGGCTGGTGTGGCTGGAGCCGGCCGACGCGGCGATCGAGCGGATCTACGCGGGGATCGGTTACCGGCGGGTGGCGGAGAAGGTGGACGTCTCGCTGGCTCCGTGACCCCCGGCGGTCCCCGCCCCGGGACCCGTCCCCATGCGCTCCGTCAGCCACTCGAAGACCGCCGGCACCTCCCGCATCCAGGAGGCCGTGCGGTGGCCGCCCGCGACCTGGCGGACGTCGATCCGGGTCGGCGGCCGGGAGACGGCGCGCAGGTCCAGGCCCTGCTGGAAGCCGTCCTGCCCGTTCCCGGTGAACAGCATCGTGATCCCGGGCGGGCTCGCGGCGGTCTTCAGGAGGGTGAGCGGGTTGTGCCGGTGCCGCAGCTCCGGGTCCCGGCCGGTGAGCGAGGACGGCTCCGCGGCGGGGTCGTTGTAGCCGGACATGCTGATCGCGTACCCGTACCGGTCGGGGTGCGCGACGGTCAGCTTCGCGGCGCAGTGGGCGCCCGCCGAGTACCCGGCGACGGCCCAGCCGTCGGGTGTGTCGAGGGCGCGGAAGTTGTCGGTGACCATCCGGCGTACGTCGATGCTGAGCCACGAGTCGGCGTTCACCTTGCCGGGGATGTTGGCGCAGCCGGTGTCGGTGTCGCCGAGCAGGGTGGTCCGCGGCGACACCAGGATGAACGGCGCGACCTTGCCCTGCCGCATCAGCGGCTCCAGCTGCCTGCTCGCATGCAGGCTGCCGAACCAGGACTTCGGGGAGCCGGGGAAGCCGGAGAGCAGCTCGACCACCGGGAACCTCCGGTCCTTGTACGCCGGGTCGTCGTACTGCGGCGGCAGCCATACGTACACCTCGGCCTCCACCCCGGAGATCCGGCCCTTGAGGGTGGTGCGCCGGATGCCCTCGCCCATGCCCGGGTCGTCGACCGGCTCGAACGTCTGCCGCACCTTCGGCAGGTCGGTGACGCGCTTGCCGCCCGTGCCGTCGGGGCCGAGGTCGATCGCCGCGTCGACGTGGTCGCTGGTGCCGAGGAGGTCGCCCCAGCTGTCGTACAGGCGGTTGGCGTTGTTGACCGCGACGAAGACCACCACGATCGCGGTGAGCTGGGCGAAAGCGACCATGCCGAGCCGGAGTGCGCCCCGCACGACCGCCGGTCCGCGCAGTCGGGTCCACAGCACCAGCGGCAGCAGGACCGCGATCACGGCCAGCACGATCGCGGTCACGAGGAAGGGCGTACCCGTCAGGCTCATCACGGTCTGTAGGAGGGGCCCGGAACCGTGCGGGTTGCCCCGGTTATGTCCCGGTTACGTCATGAGCGATGAGCGGCCGGGGACGGGTGGCCCTCAGACGAGGCGGCGGGCCGTCGCCCAGCGGGTCAGCTCGTGCCGGTTGGACAGCTGGAGCTTCCGGAGCACCGCCGAGACGTGCGACTCGACCGTCTTGACCGAGATGAACAGCTGCTTGGCGATCTCCTTGTACGCGTACCCGCGGGCGATCAGCCGCAGCACCTCGCGCTCCCGCTGCGTGAGCCGGTCGAGGTCCTCGTCGACGGGCGGGGCGTCGGTCGAGGCGAAGGCGTCCAGCACGAACCCGGCCAGCCGGGGCGAGAACACGGCGTCGCCGTCCTGCACCCGGAAGATCGAGTCGACCAGATCGCTCCCGGTGATGGTCTTGGTGACGTACCCGCGGGCCCCTCCGCGGATGACGCCGATGACGTCCTCGGCGGCGTCCGAGACCGACAGCGCGAGGAAGCGGACCGGGTTCCGGGGGTCGGCCATCAGCGGCGCGCAGCGGCGCAGCACCTCGACGCCGCCGCCGCCCGGCAGGTGGACGTCGAGGAGGACGACCTCGGGGCGGGTCTCGGTGATCACGGAGACGGCCTCGTCGACGTCGGCGGCCTCGCCGACCACCTCGACGCCGGTCGTCTCGGTCCGGCCGATCTCGGCCCGGACGCCGGTGCGGAACATCCGGTGGTCGTCGACGAGCACCACCCGTGCGCGCCGCCCCACCGGCTGCCCGGACTCCCCGGACTGCCCGGGCGCCACGGACTCCACGGGCTGCCCGGGCGCCCCGGACTGCCGCGACTCCCCGGGCTCCATGGACTGCCGGGACTCCCCGGGCCCTACGGAAGCCGTCGTCTCCTCGGTCATGCGTCCGCCCTCTCCATCTCGAGCTCCACTTCGGTGCCGTCCCCCGGCACCGACCGCAGCCGCGCGGTGCCGCCGTTGCGCTGCATCCGGCCGATGATCGATTCTCGTACGCCCATCCGGTCGGCGGGCACCGCGTCCAGGTCGAAGCCGGGCCCCCGGTCCCGTACGGAGACGAAGACGGTACGGCCCTCGACCTCGGCGTACACCTGTACGGCCCCGCCCTCGCCACCGTACTTGGCGGCGTTGACCATCGCCTCGCGCGCGGCCTGCGCCTGGGCGGCCAGTTTCTCGTCCAGCGGGCAGTCGCCGACGACCACGACCTCGATGGGGACGCCGTGGGTGTCCTCGACCTCGGCCGCGGTCCGCTTCACGGCCTCGGCGAGGGTCTCGGGCTCCTCGTCCGCGTCCTTGCCGGTGCCCTCCGGCTTGTACAGCCACTCGCGCAGCTCGCGCTCCTGGGCGCGGGCGAGGCGGCGGACCTCGCCCGGGTCGTCGGCGTTGCGCTGGATGAGGGTGAGGGTGTGCAGGACGGAGTCGTGGACGTGGGCGGCGACCTCGGCGCGCTCCTGGGCGCGGATGCGCATGGTCCGCTCCTCGGAGAGGTCCTGCGACATCCGCACCAGCCAGGGGCCGGCGAGCAGCGCTATGCCGGCCAGCACCGCTATGGCTGCGGTGAGCGCCGTACCCAGCTGGGCCGCCGAGCCGCGCACCACCATGAACACGGTCAGGCCCATGCCGACGAGAGCCACCCCGGCCACGCCGCGCGCGAGCTGGAAGAGGCGCTTACGACGGCCGGAGCGGGACCACTGGGCCCGGCGCGCGTTGTCCGCCTGGCGCCACACCAGGACGACGCCGACGCCGACGAGCAGGATCGGCCAGACGTACCGGTTGGCCTGGCCGCCCAGGTTGACGCTGCTGACGAAGGCACCGGCGCCGATCATCAGCGCGACGAGGGCGACGATCTGTCCCTTGTCGGGCTTGCGGAGGCGGCGGCGCCCGTCGGGGGTGGTCTCGAACACGGAACGCGGCTCGGCGGTCCTGGCCCTGCCCCCGACGCCGAGCGGGACGACGATCCAGAAGACGGCGTACAGCAGCACGCCCAGGCCGTCGGCCATGAAGAGGGCGAGGAAGACGAAGCGCACCCAGATGACGGGCAGACCCAGGTGCCCGGCGAGGCCCCGCGCGACACCGCCGAGCATCCGCCCGTCGGCGCTGCGGTACAGCTTGCGCACGGGCGGTTCGTCGGTCTCGGGCGGACGGGTGGCGACGGGCATGGTCCGATCGTCACACGGCACCGGGCCCGCCCACATCAGGGTCGATCCCCTACGCGGCCCTGAGACGGCTCCCCGGGGCCCGGCGGCGATATCAGGGACGGGCCAGGGTCGGCCCCGGTGCCGCCGGGGCGCGCGGACCGCCACCATGGACGTATGACCAGCACGACTCCCGCGCCGCCCGAGGAGGTTCCCGAGGGCGCGGCCGGCCCCGCCCCCTCGGGAGCGCCCGCGCCCGCCGCCCCTCCGCCGCTGCGCCGCGCGCGCCGGCACAAGGTGGTGGCCGGGGTGTGCGGCGGTCTCGGCCGTCACTACGACCTCGACCCGGTGGTCTTCCGGGTGGCGGTCGGCGTGCTCGCCGTCACCGGCGGCCTCGGCCTGCTCTTCTACGGCTTCGCCTGGCTGCTGATCACCGCCGACGGCGAGGAGGAGAACGAAGCGCGCCGGCTGCTGTCGGGCCGTGTCGACGGCGCCTCGCTGACCGCCGTGCTGCTGGCGCTCGTCGGCTGCGGGCTGTTCCTGTCGATGCTGGGCAACAGCAGCACCATCTCCTTCTCGCTGCTGCTCGTCATAGCGGTGAGCGGCGCGGCCGTCTGGTCGCAGCGGCGCCGGCTGACGGTCGAGGCGGAGGTGCCGCTGGACCCGGCGGCTGCGCACGCGGTCGCGGAGGCGCCGCCCGAGACGCAGGCCCCGCCGCCGCCCGCGGCACCGTCATGGTGGCGGGACCCGATCATCAAGGACGGTACGACGGGGCCGCTGGCCCTCGGCTACCTGTGGGGCCCCGAGGACGCGGTGGGCGTCGAGGACGCGATCCGCGCCCGCGCCCACAGGCGCGCCTGGGCCCCGTCGCCGCCCGCCGCCCCGGCCCCGCGCGGCCCGCGTTCGATCGGCGGCGCGGTCTTCCTGCTCGCGCTGCTGGCGGGAGCGCTCGGCACGGCCCTGCCCTGGGGGTCGCAGCCGCTCGGTACGTGCCTGCAGACGGGGCTCGCGTGCGCGCTGGGCGTCCTCGCCCTCGGCCTGGCGGTCAGCTCGTTCGTGGGCCGCACCGGCTTGGGCACGGTCTTCATGACGGTCGTCATGGCCCTGCTGCTGGCGGGCGCCTCGCTGATACCGCGGCAGATCGACACCGAGTGGACCCGTACGACATGGCGACCGGCCACCGTGGCGGACGTCCAGCCGCGCTACGCCGTGGGCAGCGGCGTCGGCACGGTGGACCTCTCCAAGGTGGCCGTCCCCCCGGAGCGGACCCTGCGCACCTCGGCGGAGGTGGGCGCCGGCCGCGTGGAAGTGGTCGTCCCCCGGAACGTGACCGTGACGGTGCACGCCCAGGTGGGCCTCGGTGACGTGCGGCTTCCGGCCGACCCGTCCGGTGAGATCGACATCGCGCCGGACCAGGACACCGTCCGTACGATCCCCCCGCCCCGAGGGGTGCCCCCAGCCGGCACCCTGCACCTCACGCTGAACGCCGCGCTAGGACTGGTGGAGGTCACCCGTGCCGCTGCATGAGTTCCGCCCGGGCCGGCTGATCGCGGGCGCCACGGGCATGACGATCGCCGTCCTGTACGGGGGTGACGCCGCCGGTTCCTGGCACACGCCCTGGTACGCGGTGATACCGCTGCTCTGCGGCGGGCTGGGGCTGGCGGGCGCCGCCGCCTGGGCCGCCTACCGGCTGCGCCGCCGCCGCGCGGCGAGGACCGCGTCGGCGGAGAGGACGGACGCACCGGCCAGCACCAGCGGGAGCCACGCCATGAGGTAGGCGAGGTCGTTGCCGTAGTAGTACGGGTCGGACTGCCAGCTCACGGTCAGCCACAGGCTCAGCGAGATGAGCGCCCCACCGGCGGCGGCGAGCCGCGCGAACAGCCCGAGCAGCGTCCCGGCCCCGACGGCCAGCTCGCCGAAGGCGATGGCCTGCCCGAACGCCTCCGGGTTCTTCAGCGCCAGGTCGACCAGCCACGGCACGGCGGAGGAGTCCCGCACGGACCGCATCAGCTCGCCGACCGAGCCCGCTCCGGACGCGGCCAGGAACCGGCCGTCGGTGAGCTTGTCGAGCCCGGCGTAGACGAACGTGACGCCGAGGAAGATCCGCAGCGGCAGCAGCGCGTAGCGCGAGGCCGCCGCCCGCAGCCCCCGGGGCTCCCCCGCTGTCCGGTACGTCCGGTACGTGTGCCCGCCCATCGCCGACCCGCCTCTCCACCGCATGAACCGATTGTCCGGCCCCATCCGATGGATACGCGACGGAAGGGCCGCCGGTTCAGCGCTTCAGGCTTCAGGCTTCAGCGAGGTGCGACGAAGCCGCCGCCCACGAGGGTGAACGGCGGCTTCATCCGGCTACGCCGGGAGTGCGGGTGGGGGTGGGGTCACTCCCACTCGATGGTGCCCGGGGGCTTGCTGGTCACGTCCAGCACGACGCGGTTGACGTCGCGCACCTCGTTGGTGATGCGCGTCGAGATCCGCGCGAGCACGTCGTACGGCATCCGCGTCCAGTCCGCGGTCATCGCGTCCTCGGACGAGACGGGCCGCAGGACGATCGGGTGGCCGTAGGTACGCCCGTCACCCTGGACGCCCACGCTGCGCACGTCGGCGAGGAGAACGACCGGGCACTGCCAGATCTCGCCGTCCAGGCCGGCCGCGGTGAGCTCCTCGCGGGCGATGGCGTCGGCCTCGCGCAGCAGGTCCAGGCGCTCCTTGGTGACCTCGCCGACGATGCGGATGCCGAGGCCGGGGCCCGGGAAGGGCTGGCGCTGGACGATCTCCTCCGGCAGGCCGAGCTCCTGGCCGACCATCCGGACCTCGTCCTTGAACAGCTTGCGCAGCGGCTCGATCAGCTTGAACTCGAGGTCCTCGGGGAGCCCGCCCACGTTGTGGTGGGACTTGATGTTCGCCGTGCCCGTACCGCCGCCGGACTCGACGACGTCGGGGTAGAGGGTGCCCTGGACGAGGAACTCGACCGGCTGGTCGTCCGGCGCCTCGGCCACGATCTCGGCCTGGGCCTGCTCGAAGACCCGGATGAACTCACGGCCGATGATCTTCCGCTTCTCTTCGGGGTCGGAGACCCCGGCGAGCGCGGCGAGGAACCGCTCCTGTGCGTCGACGACCTTGAGCTGGACGCCGGTCGCCGCCACGAAGTCCTTCTCGACCTGCTCCGTCTCGCCCTTGCGCATCAGGCCGTGGTCGACGTACACGCAGGTCAGCTGCGAGCCGATGGCCTTCTGGACGAGCGCGGCCGCGACGGCCGAGTCGACGCCGCCGGAGAGGCCGCAGATGGCGCGCTTGTCGCCGACCTGGGCGCGGATCGCCTCGATCTGCTCCTCGATGACGTTCCCGGTGGTCCAGTCGGGGCGCAGGCCGGCGCCGCGGTAGAGGAAGTGCTCCAGGATCTGCTGGCCGTGCGTGGAGTGCATCACCTCGGGGTGGTACTGCACGCCGTACAGCTTCTTCTCGTCGTTCTCGAAGGCGGCGACCGGTACGACGTCCGTGGACGCGGTGACGGTGAAGCCCTCGGGCGCGGCGGAGCAGGCGTCGCCGTGCGACATCCACACCGGCTGCTCGGCCGGGGTGCCCTCGAAGAGGGTCGAGGAGACCTTGCTGACGTGCAGCGGCGTACGGCCGTACTCGCGCGCGCCGGTGTTGTCGACCGTGCCGCCGAGGGTGGTGGCCATCAGCTGGAAGCCGTAGCACATACCGAAGACGGGGACGCCGGCCTCGAAGATCTCGCGGTCGAGGGTAGGGGCGCCTTCTTCGTACACGGAGGACGGGCCGCCGGAGAGGATGATCGCCTTGGGGTTCTTGGCCAGCATCTCGGCCACCGGCATGGTGGACGGGACGATCTCGCTGTAGACCCGCGCCTCACGGACGCGTCGGGCGATGAGCTGGGCGTACTGCGCGCCGAAGTCGACGACCAGTACGGCGTCGGGCGCGGCAGCGGGATTCGCTGATGACACTACGGCGGCCTTCCGGCGGTGGGAGGAGGGGCTGTACGCCAATTCTACCGGCGCGCCCGCGCGACCTTTCGTCTCACCATCCGAACCCGAGCTTGCCGTGATGTGCGGATGCACCATACTGGCCTCCATGCACAAGCACCTGACCTACGTCTTTACCTATGGCACCGGGCCCGTCCGGCTGCCATGGTCGTGCTGCTTGAGCCACTGACAAGCGACTTCCCCAGGCGCCCCGGGCCGACAAGGTCCGGGGCGTCTGTCGTTTCCGGGCCATGCCGCTCGGGGCACCGCTCACCGACCGAGGAGCCCCGCCATGACCGCACTCGACTCGCTCGACAAGACCGGCGCCCGCACGGACGACGCCGCGGAGCTGATCACCGACGCGCGCGAGCGCATCGACGCGCTCGACGACCGGATCATCGGCCTGATCCAGGAACGGGTGGCCATCTCGGCCGTCATCCAGGAGGCCCGCATCACTTCCGGCGGCCGCCGCGTGAACCTGGCCCGCGAGATGGAGGTCCTCGCCCACTACCGCTCCGCGCTGGGCAAGCCGGGCACCGCGCTGGCGATGACGATGCTGGAGTTGTGCCGGGGCCGTATCTGAGTTCGGTCCCACCCTCACCCGTACGGCGCGTGACCGCACGGTACCGGCCTTCGTTGGATCGGTTGTCCGTGTCAGCCAGGGGCGGGCCGAAGAAACCACGCGTGGCTCCGCTGGAGCGTGTGGCGTACCCCTCGGGTACGTCGTGGGACCTCGCTCCAGCGTGCGTGACCGGACGGCAGGGGACAGCAGCCCGGTCACCCGAAAAAGCGGTCGGCTCCGGGGACGCCCGGAGCCGACCGCATCCGCCCCGGACCGCAGCCAGTCCCTCTCCCGGTCCCCGCACGTGCACCCATGCAGTACGCCGACGACCAAGGCCCCGCGGTGGGGATGACCGCGGGGCCTTGGCGTGTCAGTCAGAGTGTGACTCTGGAATTCCTTTCGCTACCAGGTGCCACCTTCGCCGTGCCAGGAGGGTTGGGGATTGTCGAAGTCGCCGTCGCTCTTACCTATGAAGGTGTAGGCGCGGCTGTCTCCACTCATCTGTTCGTAGATCACAGCCAAGTCTCCGACTCCGTCGGCGTTCGCATCACCGGAAACCGCATCGCCGGGGTTGCCGAATGCCCATCTGCCGCTCCAAGCAGGAGTCTCCCAGCTGACACGTGGTGCGCTGAACCCACCGTCTGGAGTGGCAGTGAAGGTCTCCAACTTCTTGGCTGTGCTCCCCTTGCCCTTGAGCACCGCGAGGTCCGCCCTCTTGTCACCGTTGAAGTCACCGCTGGTCAAGCGACCGGCGGCGATCCATGCTTCTGCACCCGAATCCCAGGCCTTGCCATTACTGGAGAATGCTCCGGTGACCGCGGTGTTGAAGCGCCAGAGAGCTGCCGTTCCGCTCTCGTACTGGTACAAGCCAGCAAGCTCGGCACGCCCGTCCCCGTTGAAATCGCCGGGGACCATCTGGGCCCTGGTGGCATCCCAGCCCCCAACACCGGACTTCCAACTGGCCAGCGGAGAATTGAACGTACCGTCCGCCTTCGCGAGGAAGGTGTGAAGGCCGGAAGTGGCGTTGCCGTAGTCGTAGAGGATCGCGAAGTCATCGCGTTTGTCCCCGTTGAAGTCGCCACTGCGCACCTGGCTGGCATCCCATGACCAGCCGCTTGGGTTCGTCGTGCTCTTGAGGGTGCGCTTGAAGGTGCCGTCCGGCTCTCCCAAGAAGGTCCACGTGGCGACGGAGCCGTCGGCATAGCCGTAGAAGGCGGCGACATCGGCACGGCCGTCGGCGTTGAAGTCGCCGGAGATCCACTTGCTCCGCGTGTAGTCGAACCCTCCCTTGGCGCTGGTCCAAGCCTCCTTCGGCGGGCCGAACCCGCCTTCGGTGTTGGCGGACAGGACATGGAAGCCTGTGGTGGCGCCGCCGTAGTTGTAGATGGTGATCATGTCGCTACGGCCGTCACCGTTGACGTCCCCTCCGAGTTCCGTGCGCAGACCGCCGGTCATCGCGTTCGGCTTGTACTCGGTGGCGATATCACTCGCCCGGTTCCAGCGCACGTACCCGTCCTCGAAGTCGGTCCGCGTCCCTCCGGTGACCTCGTACTCGTCGGACGTCGGGAAGCCCAGCCAGCTGTTCTCCGACTGCAGGGAGTTCCACTTCGCCCGGATCTGCCCGGACACAGGCCAGGCGCCCGTCGCGCTGCTCCAGTAAATGGATGCGCTGTCCGCCGTCTCGTGGCGGAAGCGGTACCGCTGGAAAGAACCGGCCTTCGGGTTGGTGGCCCGCACGTCGGTCGTCGGATATCCCAGGGCGGCCGTGGCGCCGAGCTCCAGGTACTTCGTATAGACAGGTCCGTGGATGGAGAAGGCACCGACGCCGGACGCGTAGTAGATCGCACCCGTCTTGCCGCCCTTGCTGAAGGTGGTAACCCGGCCGATGCCGTCACTGGTAGGACGCTCGTCCGAGGTCGGGTAGCCGAGGACACTGGTGTCGCGGCCCATCTCGTTCCATTTGGCCCAGATGCTGCCGTGGACCGGCCAGGCGCCGGTGTCCGGGCTCCAGAAGATGGAGCGGTTCTCCGTCGTCGTACCCGGCTGATGGAAGTGGACGTAGCGGCCCACGCCGTCTCCGGCGGTCTTGACGTCGCTGGTCGGGTAACCGAACTTGGCCGGGCCGCCGATGGCCTTGTACTTGGCCAGGATCGGCCCGCACAGGGAACGCTTGCCAGTGGCCGTGGATTCGAAGACCTCGCACGTGCCCCAAGGGGTGCCGCCCGTGACGAGCGGCCGCGCCGCGCCGAAGGCGGAGCTGTTCGCGAGCGCCCTGCCTGGGAACTCGACCGAGGCCCCCACGCCGTCACGCGCCCACAGGTCCGCGAACCCGTCGCCCTCGAAGTCGCCCTCGGTGGACAGATGCGGGTACGCCGCCGATGTGAAGCCCGTACCGATGGACGCGGTGCGGGCGGCTGGGTCGCCGTAGACGGTCAGGTCGGCGGCGGTGAGGTCACCCGTCACGGGATTGGGGCGGCTCGTGTACTGGTGAACGGCGCCCGCTTTGGTGTCGCGGACCCACAGCTCCGGCAGGCCGTCCTTGTTGAGGTCACCGGGCGCCAGCAGCGTCATGTTCTGCCAGTCGGCGTTGCCGAGCGGGATGGGCTCGGAGAACTCGTCCAGGAAGGAGCTTCCCTGGGCGCCGAGGTACAGCCAGAGCTGGCCGCCCGCCTTGACCAGCAGGTCAGGTGTGTCGACATCGGTGAGCGTGCCGTCGCCGTTGTCGTCGTTCATACTGCCGACCGAGAGGATCTGGTCGGCGTTGTGCCAGTGGTTGGCGTCATCGGAGAACACCTGCAGCTCACGGCGTCCGACCTCCGTGCCGGCCAACTGGCCGTTGCCCTCGTTGCTGTAGACCCACAGTTCCTTGCGCGCCGGGTCCTCGGCACCGGGGCGCAGCGCCACCAGGTCCTCGTAGTAATCCTCGTTCCAGCTGCCGCGATGGGCGGTGACCGCCTCGCCGAACGACTCGTCGTCGGCCTGCTGGCCCACGCCGAACTTTCCGTTGCCCTGGCCCGGGTGCGCCCATAGCGCCCCGCCGCCGGGGTCGACGCTCCACAGGTCGACGGTGCCGTCGCCGTTGAGGTCGCCCGGCTTGTCGCGCGCGGGCGCACGAGTCGCGATGAAGAGATAGGCGCGCAGTGCCGAGCGGTTGCCCGCCGCGTCGATGCTGCGGACGTACAGGTACTGCGGCCCCGCGCTGAGCGGCGTGTACTCGATCTTCGGCGGCTTCAGCGGATCCGGGAAGTCCTTGGCGTACACGAAGCGCTCCGTGGCGTCGGAGTCGGTCCACCACATCCAGTGGGTGACGTCGCTGACGCCGCCGTTGGTGAGGAGGAACTGCCCCTTCGTACGGGCCGGGTTTCCATCCGTGTCGGCCGGGAACTCCTTCGAGCTGATGCCGGGGAGGGCGGACGGGGCGTTCTTGTCGAAGGTGAAACGGCAGGTGTCGCTCACCGGGCTGTTGGCCGTGCCGTCGCTGGCCACCACGTTCCACCAGTAGGTACCGCTGGCCAGGTTCCGCGTGTCGATGCGCAGGGAGGCGACCGTGCCCCGGCTCGCGTTGACCTTGGCAGGCCGGATGGGAGCGGCGGAAGAGCCCACCACCGCGTACTGGAACTGGACCGTGAGGTTGTTGTCCTCCGCGTCGTCCACCTTGGCACGGAGAGTCACGTAGTCGGTGACGCCGAACGTGCCGCCGGAGCAGGGCACCGACGGGTTCGTGGACAGGTCGGCCGGCTTGACCGGCAGCGTGTTCATGTAGGTCGAAACGCGTACCGAGTGGGGATCGAACTTGCGCCAGGAATGATCGACCGTGGAGCTCCGGGCTGTCAGAGCGAACGCCCACGCGGGGTACTTGCCCTTGGCAGCCTTGCTGATCGCCGAGGTGACGTCGAATTCGACCAGCCCTGCCGTATCGGCGGGACAGTTGCGACCGCCGAACGACTCTCCGGAGGAATCGATGGTGGAGAGCCAGGTGGGCTGGTTGTTCCACGTGATGTTCGAGGGAAGACTCTTCCCGATGTCCTTCACAAGAATGTCACCGGACTTACACGACCACGAACCTGCGTGCGTCTGCTTGATGCGCAACGTCGACTTGAGGATCTGCTTGTCCCGGACGTCCCCCGTGGCGACGCGGAAGTACGTGTTCGCGCTGACCGTGCCGCCGTTGGGGTCGTTGGCGACGCCGACTCGGGCGAAGTCGGAGATGGTGCCGCCGTTCCAGTACACGGTGTTCTCGGTGCCCGCGTAGCCGGTGTGCTTGTACGCGATCGACCAGGCGTTCTTCCAGGCGTCCTTCCCCCACACCGGATCGATGACGATGGGGAAGACGGTGCCGGGGTTGCTGAGGAGCTTCCTGTCCGGCGTCAGCGTGAGCGCGTTCTTCGTCAGCTTCATGCCCATAGGCGCCTGGCGCGATCCCTCCGTCGCACCTGTGAGCACCGCTGCGAGGGGGCGCTTCGCCGTCGGCGCGGCCTTGACGGCCTCGGACCCGGCCGAGTCCCACATGCGAGGCTTCGGCGCCGAGAACGCGGCATCGCCGTTGGGTGTGACGGCGCGGAGCCCTCCCTCGGAACCGGGCTTCATGTCGAGGCCCTTCGTCTTCAGGCCGAAGGTGACCGCGGCCAGCGCCGGGTTCTTGGCGGCCTCGGCGTTCTTGACGACGAGAGCATGCGAGAACGAGTCCACGGTCGTCGTGGCCGTGAGGTCGACGCCGGGCAGCACCTCCGCGTACGTCGCCGTGTTGCCGTTCAAGGATGGCTTGGGCAGCTTGCCTGGCCAGGACAAGGACAGCTCGCGGCCGTTGTCCCTCATGGTCGCGAAGGTGCCATCACCTCCGCCCGAGAACGACACCTGGAGCGCGGTCGCTCCGGGGGCGATACGCCCGTCCCCCGCGACCGCGAGTTCGGGGTCGACGGGCACGAGCCTGCCCTGCTGTCGGACCCTCACCGGAACAATGGCGCGGTCCACACTGAACGTGCCATCCGGATTCGCATATGTCTCATCCGTCTCGGTGCGCATCGAGATGATCTCGACCCGCTTTCCGGCCTTTACTGCAGACTTTTCAGCGGCCGCGCTTTCCGCCTGCTGCTTTTCCGTCAGCGTAACCGCGGATACGGTACCGCCGGGGGCGCGTAATTCCGCACCGTCAGCGGCCGCGACCTCAGGTTGCATAGTGATAATTCCCGCGAGCATCGCCCCAGCGGCGACAGCGGATGTTCGTCTTCTCAAAATCCCCCCTGGTTATTCGCTGCTTTCTGCGAGCCTGTGAAGCGCTCCGCAGAGGACCCGGAACCCCCGGCCGATACTTACTCAGCGTGACGTCCCCCCTGCGGCGAATCCCGTTTCTACCAGGCGAAGGGGTGGCTGCGCGAGAAGAGCCAAGCAATACGACAAGTAACCATTGATCCCCCCCTTGTCCCGCTCCGACACGTCAACTCTCCGACAACTGGCTTGATTGTTTTACCTGTCCCTGAAAAGCCCAGACGAGCCCTGGAGGTAGTGATACGTTCTCCGGCCGGTTGTGCGTTTTCGCAAATACAGGGGGGATCTTGAGATCACGTTTACGCGCTGGGCAGATAAGACGGCGCATACGTTTTCGGCCGATGACGCGCTGGGCAGTCCCGGCGCTTGCGTCCACCATCCTCGTTACCGGACTGCCGTCGACTCCGGTCGCCGTGGCAGCGCCGGAAAATCTTCTGCCGGGGCTGCAGAAACTCACCAATGTTCCCGGTAAGCCCGCCAAGGGCGCATCCAGCAAGGCGCTCTCCGGGGAACGGACCTGGAAGGCCGCGCCGACGGTGGCCTGGCCGAAACCCGGCACCGCCGATGTCACACTGCCGTCCACGACGGCTCCCGCGAAGTCCCGCCTCACCGGGTCCGTGGCCGGAACGGCGGTGAAGGCCGGCACAGTCCCCGTACGACTCGCCGTCGCCAAGCCAAACGCCGCCACGCCACCCGTACGGGCCAGGGTCGAGGTCAAGGACCGGGCGTCCGCCCAGCGTGCGGGGGTGGACGGGCTCCTGCTGAAGGTGCAGCGGACGGACACGGGCGTGTCGCCGAGCCCGCTGGCCGTGGAGCTGGACTACCGGGGCTTCCGCAATGCCTATGGCGGCGATTGGGGTTCGCGTCTGACGTTCGTGGCGCTCCCCGAGTGTGCCCTGACGACTCCGCAGAAGCCGGAATGTCAGACACGCACGCCGCTCGCCACGACGAACAACGCGGCTGCGGGAACCGTCACCGCGACGATCCAGCCGCAGGCCAAGCCGTCCGCGGCCAAGGCCTCCGGGACCAAGGCCGCGCCGGCGAAACCCGCCCCCATGGTCCTGGCTGCCACAGCCGGCGCGAGCGGAGCCAACGGCGACTACCGCGCGACGTCGTTGAGCCCTTCCGGTTCCTGGCAGGGTGGCGGTGCATCCGGTGACTTCTCCTGGTCGTACCCGATGGAGATCCCGGCGTCGCTGGGCGGTCCCGGTCCGTCCCTGGGGCTGAGCTACTCCTCGGCGAGTGTGGACGGGCGTTCCTCGGCGACGTCCCAGCAGCCCAGCTGGGTCGGCGACGGCTGGGACCTCGCCTCGAACTTCATCGAGCGGACCTACCTGCCGTGTTCGGAGGACCGGAAGGAGGGTTCGGGCCACAACAACCCGAAGAACCCGACCGGTGACCTCTGCCAGGGCCCGCCGATGGTGACGATGTCGCTCAACGGCTCCTCCACGCAGCTCGTCCTGGACGACGCGACCAAGAAGTGGCGTCCGCAGGGGGACGACGGCTCCCGCGTCGAGCTGGTCAAGGGAGCGGTCAACGGCGACACGGAGAAGGAGTACTGGCGCGTCACCAACATGCAGGGCGTCCAGTTCTACTTCGGCCTGCACCGGCTCCCCGGCTGGGCCGCCGGGAACGCGGAGACGAACTCCGCGTGGACCGTGCCGGTGTACGGCAACCACCCGGGCGAGGACTGCCACCAGACGGCGTACGCAGAGTCGGTGTGCGATCAGGCCTGGCGTTGGAACCTCGACTACGTGGTCGACCCCCGCGGCAACGCGATGACCTACTGGTACGCCAAGGAGCGCAACCACTACGGCTCCAACGTCACGGAGCTGGGCAAGTCCACCGCCCGTGGCTACGACCGGGGCGGCTGGCTGACCCGCGTCTCGTACGGTCTGCGGAGCGACGCCCTCTTCGCGGCGGCCCCCGCCCAGATCACGTTCGATGTGGTCGAGCGCTGCATCAAGACGGATACCTTCGACTGCGCCGAGGCCAAGCTGACCTCGGAGGCGCAGTGGGAGACCACGCGCAACTGGCCCGACGTACCCGCCGACATGCTGTGCGAGTCGGGCAAGGAGTGCAAGGACCGCTACTCGCCGACGTTCTTCTCCCGCAAGCGGCTGACCGCCGTCAACACCTGGGTACTCAAGGCCGGTAAGCACGAGCCGGTCGATACCTGGACCCTGACGCAGGACTTCAAGTCCACCGGTGACGGCGGCGTGGCGGGAGACTACCCGCTGTGGCTCGCGAAGATCCAGCACACGGGCAAGAACGGCACGCCCATCGCGATGCCACCGGTCGTCTTCGGGGGCAAGCAGTTGCCCAACCGGGTGGACAACGACACCGACGGCAACCCGCCCTTCCTGCGCTGGCGTGTGGAGACGATCCAGACGGAGACCGGTGCGCGGATCGCGGTGAAGTACGCCGCGCCCGAGTGCAGCAGCGTGGAGCCGAAGAAGCTCCCTGCCACTCCCGATACGAACACGCTCCGCTGTTATCCGGTCGTCAGAGAGGTCCCGGACCCCACCGACCCGACCGGCATGAAGAAGGTGTACTCCACCGACTGGTTCCACAAGCACCGCGTGGACCAGGTGCGCGAGGAGGACAAGAACGGCACGTCGCCGACCAAGGAGACCAATTACGTCTACCTGGGTACGCCGGCCTGGGCCTATGACGACGAGTCGGAGGTCCTGAGCGAGCGTGCGCGCACGTGGTCGCAGTGGCGCGGTTACGAGCGCGTACGGACCCTGGTGGGCGTCGCGCCGGACAAGCGCACGATGGTGGAGAACCTCTACTTCCGAGGCATGGACGGCGACAAGCTCGCCGGCGGTACTCGGCGGTCGGTGAAGGTGAAGGACAGCGAGGGCGGCGAGGTCGCCGACCACGAGCTGTACGCCGGGCAGACGCGCGAAACCCTCTACTACAACGGCGAGGGCGGGGCTCTCGAGTCGGCGACGCTCTACACACCATGGGTCCACGGCCCGACCGCGTCCCGCAAACGCGGCGACGAGGGTGCGCAGCCGCTGCAGGCATGGGTGCAGGGCACCACGACCATCGCCTCGCGCACGGTGCTCTCGGACGGCCGGGGCATGATCCGTACGGCGGTCGAGCACACGTACGACACCCGGGGCCGGGTGCTCAGCACCACCGACCGCGGCAACACGGGTAAGCCGGACGACGACACGTGTGTCCGTTACGAGTACGTCGAGGACTTGTCCAAGTGGCTCATGTCGCTCCAGAAGCGGGTGGAGTCGCTCACCAAGGCGTGTGACGCGACCACGATCCAGCGTCCGCAGGATGTCGCGTCGGACAAGCTCGTCCATTACGACACCGTCGGCAACGTCATCAAGGCCGAGTCGCTGTCGGGGTACAAGGACGGCCAGCCGGTCTACACGCTCAACGGGTCCACGACCTTCGACGCGTACGGACGCCCCATGTCGGCGACGGATGTGTACGGCAACGTCACGAAGACGTCGTACACCCCCGCGTCAGGCTCGGTCGTCACGAAGATCACGACGACGAATGCGCTCGGTCACGTGAGTTCCACCGAGTTGGATCCTGGTCGTGGCCTGCCGGTGGCGCAGGAGGACGCGAACAAGCGCCGCTCCGTGATGGAGTACGACGCGCTCGGCCGTCTGCTCAAGGTGTGGTCACCGGACCGCGACCCGGCGACGACGATCCCGGACGCCGAGTTCGGCTACAGCGTGACCCCGGACGCTCCGGTGGTCATCACCACCAAGCGGCTTCTGGAGAGAGGCACCTACCGCACCAGCTACGACATCTACGACGGTGCGCTCCGTCTTCGTCAGACCCAGCAGCCCGCGCTCGACGGCGGCCGGGTCATCACGGACACCTTCTACGACAGCCGCGGGCTGATCTGGAAGGAGAACGGCGCCCACTTCAATGACCAGGCCCCGTCGGCCGGTCTGTGGATCTCGGACGACAACAAGGTGCCGGCGTCCACGCGCATGGAGTACGACGGCATGGGGCGCCCGGTGGCGACGATCGCCCGGAAGCTCGGCGCGGAGACCTGGCGAACGACGACGTCGTACGGCGGCGACTGGATAGCGGTCGACCCGCCCAAGGGCGACACCCCGACCAAGGCGCTGATCGACGCCAAGGGTCGTAAGACCCAGCTCCAGCAGTTCAAGGGCGACAGCCCTTCGGGAACGTTCGACAAGATCGACTACACGTACGAACGGCGGGGGCTGCTGGAGTCGGTCACCGACCAGGCGGGCAACAGGTGGTCGTACAAGTACGACATCCGCGGCCGCGCGTACGAGACGGTGGACCCCGACAAGGGGACGTCGAAGACGACGTACGACCAGGGCGATCGTGTCCTGACCGTCACCGACGGCCGTGTCCCGGCGAAGACGGTCGCCTTCGCCTACGACGCCCTCGGCCGCGTCACCGCCACCCACGAGGGCGCGCTCACCGGACCGAAGATCACCGAGCAGACGTACGACACCCTGCCGGGCGCGCTCGGTCTGCCGGTGAGCTCGACGCGTTACGTCAACGGGAACGCCTACACCCAGGCGGTCACGGCGTACGACGCGGAGTACCGCCCGCTGGGTAACAAGGTCACTATCCCCGCGTCCGAGGGGAAGCTGGCGGGCGACTACCTCTACACCAACACGTACAGCAAGACGACCGGCCTCCCGCAGACGGTCACGCATCCGGCGGCGGGCGGCTTGCCCTCCGAGCGTGTCAGCCTCGGCTACAACGGCTTCGACGTGGTCGACACGATGTCGGTCGCGGGCAGGACCTTCGTCGCGCAGACGCAGTACACGCCCCTGGGCGACGTGGTGCGTACGAGGGTGGGACCGGCCGGCAAGCAGCTGATCTCCAGCCACGAGTTCGACGAGCAGACCCGCCGGTCGACCCGTTCCGTGTACGACCAGGAAGTCGGGCTGACCAGCACTGCACGCATCAGTGATGTGCGTACGGCCTACGACGACGTCGGCAACGTCCTGAAGATCACGGATGCACAGGGTGCCAACCCGGCGCAGGCCACGACCGACACCCAGTGCTTCGCCTACGACTACCTGCGGCGCATGACCGACGCCTGGACGGCGACGGACGACTGCGCGGCCAAGCCCGGCAGCGCAGGCCCGGGATCGGCGCCGAAGGTGGGCGGTCCGGACCCGTACTGGACGTCGTACACCTTCGACGCTGTCGGCAACCGCAAGACCGAGGTCAAGCACGACACCGTCGGCGACACCGCCAAGGACGTCATCCGCACCTACACCTACGAGACCGGGGGCACCACCACCAGCCGCCTGTCCAAGGTCCACACCAAGGGGCCGCAGGGCGAGCGGGAGGACCTCTTCGCGTACGACACGGCCGGCAACACCACGAAGCGTGTCGTCCAGGGCAACACCCAGACCCTCGAGTGGGACGTCGAAGGCCACCTGCAGAGCGTGACCAAGGGCACGGAGAGCACGTCATACGTCTACGACGCGGGTGGCAACCGCCTCATACGACGCGACCCCACCGGGACGACGCTCTACCTGCCGGGCACCGAGCTCAAGCTCGACAAGGCCGGCAACATCGCCAAGGGCACGCGCTATTTCTCCCACCCGGCGGGCCCCGGCATGGTCAAGGTCGCCCAAGCCGGCACGATCACTACCTCGTACCTGCTCGGCGACCGCAACGGCACGGCGACCACGTCAGTGGATGCCACCACCCAGGCGGTCACGCGGCGCAAGTTCACACCCTTCGGGGAGGCGCGGGGCGAGAAGCCCTCGATCTGGCCAGGCGAGAAGGGCTTCGTCGGCGGGACGGTCGACGAGTCCACGGGGCTCACCCATCTCGGGGCACGCGAATACGACCCGGCGGTGGGGCGGTTCATCTCGGTCGATCCGATGATGGACATGGCCGAGTCGCAGACGATGAACCCGTACGCGTACGCCAACAACAGCCCGATCACCTACAGCGACCCCACCGGCCTGTGGTTCAGCCTGCCAAAAATCATCCATGAGCGAAAGGCCCGCGCTGCCGCCGGCGCCGGCGTCCCTCCCGCGCCTGCCCGGCCGGTGGCAAGCGTCAGTAAGAGCGACGTCGAACGCGCTCGCGCGTTCAAGCAACAGAGCAAAACCGATGTCGCTCTCCAAGTGGCCAAGGAGGCCCTGAAGGGGCTTACCGGGTGGGATGACATCGCCGACTGTCTCGGTGGAGACGTGGGCACCTGCGCGATGCTGGCCTTTGAGGCCGCGGTTCCGATGGCGGGTAGCGGAAAGCGCGTCTTCAAGGCCCTCGACAAGGCATGGGACGCCTACCGCAGATGGGAGGACGACGTCCGATGGGCCGTCGGCATCATCAAGCGCGCCGACTCCGACGCCGTCGCCATGGCCAAGTACACGGAAGAGATGGCCGCGTGGAACAAGAAAGCGGATGCGGCCATAGCGGCGAAGAAAGCCGAAGCCGACGAAGCGGCGGCGATAGCCGCGAAGAAGGCTGACAGTGGTGATGGCGGAGGCGGAGGCGACAGCGGAGGGGGTGGCGGCGCCGGTGAGTCCTGCACCGTCAACAGCTTCACGCCCGAGACCCTCGTTCTCATGGCCGACGGCAGCAAGAAGGCCATCAAGGACCTGAAGCCCGGCGACAAGGTCATCGCGACGGATCCCGAGACCGGCGAGACGTCGGCCAAGGATGTCTCCGCCACCATCATCGGCAAGGGGTCCAAGAACCTGGTCGAGGTCACCGTCGACATCGACGGCGAGAAGGGCGACAAGTCGGCGACCATTACGGCCACCGACGGGCATCCCTTCTGGGTCCCCGAGCTCCGCGAATGGATCGACGCCACCGACCTGAAGTCAGGCCAGTGGCTCCGCACCAGCGCCGGCACGCACGTCCAGATCACGGCTGTGCAGCGCTGGACCCAGCAGGCGACGGTTCACAACCTCACTGTCGCCGACATCCACACGTACTACGTGCTGGCCGGGGCTGCTCCGGTCCTCGTTCACAACTGCGGGTCTGCCTCAGTTGATGAGCTGGCTGCTGCTGCGACCGGGCCTTACAAAAAGGCCAAAATCGACACACGCACAGGTAAAATTGCTCGCGGTCAAAGCAATGCGGGGCGCGCACTTCAGAAGCATGCAGACCCGAGCCGGGGACCGATTCACGCAAGCAAGTTCCCGACCCTCGCCTCGGATGCGGAGCGGACTGAAGTAGGCGACAATATGATCCTCGAGCTGCTGACCAATCCAGGCAGCACAGACACGGTGGGTTCTGCATCAGCGCACTATGGCGGCACGGTTCGCGACATATGGCATCCAGACGGTAGCTACGGCGCACGCTGGAGTATGCGCGGAGGCGGGCTCACATTCGAAGGGTTCCTCGGGTGAGGGTAGTAGAAATCGCAGGGCAAAGGTATCGCCTCTTCCTTGTGGCCAGCATTCATGAAGATGCCAAGTATGTCGAATGCCGCGCCATGGATACCGGAGATTGCGTTTGCGAAATCCGCATAGACGCTGCGGACGGCCTCTACCTCATGCCGACATCCAGGATGGCCGACGCGCATGTCGTGGCCGTAGCGATCGATTATGCGAAGGAGATAGCGCGCCCCCCAGGCGGCGCGGAGAGTAATTAGAATAAACCCTCCAAATTACCGAAAGCCCCACCTGCGGAATGCTGGTGGGGCTTTTTGGCAGCTCTTGGCGGCAACACTGACGACAACGTCAACGGCTGCGGCGGGTGAATCTCGGGGTTCGTCATGGGTCGGACGAGGTCGCCAATGGCTTGACACTGGAGAAGAAGCTCACGGAACGCCAGGGAAGGAGAACAGAGGCGATGCAGGGTAGAAGGACAGCGACCTCGCCGAATGCGTGCCCTCCTTGACGGGCCAAGCTGCCGGGCCTCAGCGGCCAAAGGGAGCGGCACATGGTCGCCGAGACGTCAAGGAGCGCAGTCCTGCGGTCAGTCTCCAGATGGGCGCCGGGGACTTCTTCACAGAGGGGTATCAGCGGTCCTGCAAGAGCTGCGCGGCGGCGACGAACCCCTTCCCTGCTTCGAGACCAATGCCGACAAGGTGTACTGGTACGAAGTCCGGCGGCCGGACGCTGGGCCATTCGTGTGACGCAGGCCACATAAAGTTTTCGCCAGTTGGCGCACAACCATCCCCACCCGTCACGGGTCATGCATGCGAAACAACGGCCACACCCGTGACACCCCCACCTCGGGAGGCGGCCCGCCAGACTCCGTGCCGCGTGATGCGGTACGCCAGACCACGAGGTCTTGAATGAAGCTTCGCCGCGCCATGGCGGTCGCCGCCGCGACCGCCGTCATCGCCCCTGCCGCCTTCCTGGCGGCTCCGGCCGCGTACGCGACGGACGGCACCACCAGCACGACCTCTACCGGCGGCGCCGGGGAGCAGGGCACCACCACGCCCGACACGACGACGCCGGACACGGCGGACGACGACACCACGACGCCGGGCTCGACGACCCCGGACGACGCGGACACCACCGAGGGCGAGAAGCCCGCCGCGGAGGGTGAGAAGCCGGCCACGGAGGACGAGAAGCCCGCCGCCGAGGGCGAGAAGCCGGCCGAGGGTGAGAAGCCGGCCACCGGCGAGAAGCCCGCGGAGAAGCCCGCGGAGGGCGAGAAGCCCGCCACCGGCGACAAGCCCGCCGAGAAGCCCGCCGAGGAAGAGGAGGGCGAGGGCGAGGGTGACGAGGACTTCGCGTGCGAGGAGGGCTCCGTCTCGGTCTCGCTCGGCGGCTTCCCGAACAAGATCACCGCGGGTAGCGGCTGGAAGAACTTCACGTTCAACGTGAAGAACACCGGCAAGCAGGACATCCGCGACCTCAACGTCTTCACCGCCGCCACCTACGCGGACGAGATGGAGAGCGAGGAGACGAACAAGCTGGTCGACGAGTACGCCCACTTCGAGTACAAGGACCCCGAGTCCGGCGAGTGGATCAACGACTTCGAGGGCAGCGGCGTCAACAACGGCGTCTTCTTCGGCCAGTTCGACCTGGACGCCGGCAAGCAGGTCACCATCGACCTCCGCGTGAAGATCGACAAGGGCGCGCCGGCCGGCGACGGCCTGGCGATCGCCGTCGGTGCCTACGACAACGGCGCCGAGGACGAGTCGTACAAGTGCTTCGAGAACGGCGACATGTACCCGTTCCAGGTCCTCGCGGCCGGCAAGACCCCGGGTGAGGTCGAGGACGCCAAGCCTTCCGGCGAGAAGCCGAAGACCGACGTGAAGCCGCAGGGTGAGGCCAAGCCGCTGCCCGTCACCGGCAACCTCGCCGAGACCGGTTCGTCGTCGATGCTGCCGGTGATCGGTATCGCCGGTGGTATCACCATCGTCGCCGGTGCCGGTGTCGTCTTCGCGATGCGTCGTCGCAACAGCGGCGCCACCGCGTAACCAGCACCACACAGACAAGAGAGGCGCTGCACTCGGAGGGGGGTGCAGCGCCTCTCGTGTGTCCGGTTATGCCTTCGGCGGGACCGTGGGGATGCCCAGGAACGGGAGCTTCAGCGCCGCGAAGGCGTCCGCCGGGACCGCCGGGGACGTGGGTTCGACCGGGGTGAGGCGTTCGTAGGCGGCGCCCTGGCGGGGGCGGGGGTCCGGTTCGCCCTTGTTGGGCCAGAAGGACATGGCGCGTTCCGCCTGGGCCGTGATGGTGAGGGACGGGTTCACGCCGAGGTTGGCGGAGACGGCCGCGCCGTCGACGACCGAGATGCCCGGGTGGCCGTAGAGGCGGTGGTACGGGTCGATGACGCCGTCCTCGGCCGTCGCGCCGATCACACAGCCGCCCAGGAAGTGCGCGGTGAGCGGGGTGCCCATGAGCTCGCCGACGTTCGAGCCGGCGAAGCCGTTGATCTCCTCGGCGAGGAGGGAGGCCGCTCGCGTGCCCTCGGGGATCTGCTTGGGGTTCGGGGCGCCGTGACCCTGGCGGGCGGTGAGGAGGCCCTTCCCGATGCCGTCGCGCTTGCGGTAGGTGGTGAGGGAGTTGTCCAGGGACTGCATGACGAGCCCGATGATGGTCTTCTCCGACCAGCGGCGGTTGGAGAAAGAGCGCAGCGCCTGCAGCGGGTGGCGGGCGACGTTGCCGAGCCAGGCGGCGACGCGGTGGTCGGAGTACGGCACCTGGAGGATCGACAGGGACCCCATGGCGTTGGAGCCCTTGCCGTAGCGGACGGGCTCGATGTGGGTGTTGGCGTCCGGGTGGATGGAGGACGTGATCGCGACGCCGCGCGTGAAGTCGACGCGGCGGTGGCCGTGGCGCTTGCGGTAGCGGCGGTCCGTGGTCTGGGACCCGACCAGCGCCTCCGAGTTCGTACGGGTCAGCTCGCCGAGGCGGGAGGAGAGGCGGGGCAGTTTCCCCTCGTCCTTCATGCGGTGCAGCAGGGTCTGCGTGCCGTACGTGCCCGCCGCGACGACGACGTACCGGCAGCGCAGCGTGCGCGGGGTGGCCTTGCGGCGGCGGTGCGTGGGGACGGTGGTGACCAGGTAGCCGTCGCCGGAGGCCGACTCGGTGAGGGCGGTGACCGTGGTCATGGGGTGGATGACCGCCCCCGCCTTCTCGGCGAGGTGGAGGTAGTTCTCGGTGAGGGTGTTCTTCGCGCCGTGCCGGCAGCCGGTCATGCACGAGCCGCACTCCGTGCAGGCGCTCCGGTCGGGGCCGGCCCCGCCGAAGTACGGGTCGGGCACGGTCGAGCCGGGTGGGGCCTTCGCCGTACCGTCGGCGTCCCGGCCGTCGCCGAAGAAGACACCGACCGGGGCGAGGTGGAAGGTGTCGCCGACCCCCATCGCCTCGGCCGTGGCCTTGAGGTGGACGTCCGAGGGCGTCATGGTCGGGTTGAGGCGTACGCCCAGCATCCGCTTGGCCTGGTCGTAGTACGGCGCCAGCTCCGCCTGCCAGTCCGTGATGGCGGCCCACTGCTTGTCCTGGAAGAAGGGCGCGGGCGGTACGTAGAGGGTGTTCGCGTAGTTGAGGGAGCCCCCGCCGACACCGGCGCCCGCCAGGACCATGACGTTGCCGAGCAGATGGATGCGCTGGATGCCGAACAGGCCGAGGGCGGGGGCCCAGAGGTAGTTCTTCACGTCCCAGGAGCTCTTGGGCAGGGTCTCCCGGGTGAAGCGGCGGCCCGCCTCCAGGACGCCGACCCGGTAGCCCTTCTCCGTGAGGCGGAGGGCCGAGACCGAGCCGCCGAAGCCGGAGCCGACGACGATGACGTCGTAGTCGTACGCGTCCTCGGAAGGCGATTCGTCCTGGTGGGGCATGAACTCTCCTCGTACCGAAGGGGAGGGGGAAAGGTCTAGCGGAAGCGGAACGCCTTCATCAGCCGCAGGCTGTGGCTCATGAACGCCGCGTACTTCTCGTCGTCCATGCCGAAGGACGGCGCCAGTGGCATCAGCCGCTGCTGCGCGATCGTCTGGGCCTCGGTGTACTTGAGGATGCCCTCGGAGCCGTGGCGGCGGCCGAGGCCCGAGTCCTTCATGCCGCCCATGGGCGACTGGACGCTGCCGTACGCCGGGGCAAAGCCCTCGTTGATGTTGACCGTGCCGGTACGCAGGCGGGCGGCGACGGCGTGGCCGCGGCGGCCGTCCTTCGTCCAGACGCTGGCGTTGAGGCCGTACGCGGTGGCGTTGGCGCGCTCGACGACCTCGTCCTCGTCCGTGAAGCGGTACACCGAGACGACCGGGCCGAAGGTCTCCTCGGCGCAGACGGACATCGGTTCCTGGACGCCTTCGAGGATGGTCGGCTCGTAGAAGAGCGGGCCGATGTCGGGGCGGGTGACGCCGCCCGCGAGGAGCGTGGCGCCCTTGGCGACGGCCTCGTCGACGTGCCGGGTCACCGTCTCCAGCTGGCGCTCGCCGACCAGGGAGCCCATGTCGGCGCCGTACGCGAGGGAGTTGCCGAGCCGCATCGCCTTCGTACGGGCGGCGAAGCGCTCGATGAAGTCGTCGGCTATGGACGCGTGGACGTACAGCCGCTCGATGGAGATGCACAGCTGGCCGGCGGAGGAGAAGCAGGCGCGGACGGCACCGGCGGCGGCCTTCTCCACGTCCGCGTCGTGGAGGACCAGCATGGCGTTCTTGCCGCCGAGTTCGAGGGAGACCCCGACGAGCCGGGCGGCGGCGCCCTGGGCGACCTCGCGGCCGGTGCGGGTGGAGCCGGTGAAGGAGACGTAGTCGGCGTGCTTGACGACCTCGGGGCCGACGACCGGGCCGTCCCCGAGGACCACCTGGAAGACCTCGGCCGGCAGACCGGCTTCGATGAGCAGGTCACGGGCCCACAGCGCGGTCAGCGCGGTCTCGGTGTCGGGCTTCATGACGACGGCGTTGCCGGCGACGAAGGCGGGCAGCGCGTCGCCGACGGAGAGTTCGAGGGGGTAGTTCCAGGGCGCGATCTGGCCGACGACACCGCGCGGTTGACGCAGCTCCGTGACCTTGGTGAGCGCCGGTACGACGCCGGCGTGGCGCTTCGGCTTCAGGTACGCGCCCGCGCGGCGGCCGTAGTGGCGGGCCGCGACGGCGACGGCCTGGACCTCCTCGTGGGCGTGCAGGCGCGCCTTGCCGGTCTCCAGCTGGATCAGGTCCAGCACTTCGGCCTGGCGCTGGAGGACCAGGTCGTGGAAGCGGAGGAGCACGGCGGCACGGGCGCGGACCGGGGTCGCGGCCCAGACCGGCTGGGCGGCGCGGGCGCGCGCGAACGCCTCGGCGACGTCCTCGGGGGTGGACTCCGGCAGGTCCGCCAGCTTCTCGCCGGTGAACGGCGTGTGGTTGGCCGTGCGGCCGGAACCGACCACGCCGCGCGTGAGCTGGGCGACCACCTCGGGTGTGACCACATCGGCGGCGGTGCGGGCGCCGGCCGGGGCGGGGGCCACGGGGTTCGTCCCGATCCGCTCCGTCGCTGCGGGGGAAGCCGAGGGGGCAGAGGTGGCCCGCGTCTCCGTGGAGTCCGTCGTGTCCGTCGAGTCCGTCATGGGGGCGAGGGTATGCGGAATGCCGGGCGCGCGGTACCCGCCGGTAACAGCTTTTCGCGGGACCCTCACACCACGCCAGCGATCACTGGCAAATAAGCCCTGATCAGGGGCTCGTCAGGCGTGCCGCACGCGGAAGGAATCCAGAACCGTGTCGAAATGGCGCTTCAGCTCGTCCAGGCGCGTGAGCGGTGCCGAGACCCACACGTTGTACAGGCGGCCGCCCTCGTCCCAGCAGATGTCGTACGTACGCCGGGGACCCTCGCCGTCCGTGAAACCGTTCCAGGTGAACTCGCGGAGGGCGGCGGGCAGGCCGTTGTGCGTGGTGGGGGTGACCTTGGCGTCGCGGTAACCGGGGTTGCCGTCCGGGCCGTCGGCGTCGGCGCGGCGCATGGCCGCCAGGGGGCCGCCCTCGACGGGCCGGCGGATCCGGATGCCGATCCGGTACGCCTTGTCCGGGGACATGTAGTAGACGCGTTGGCCGTCCGTGCTGCGGAGGTATCCCTCCGGGACGACGAGGGAGAAGCCTCCGGGGTCGGAGACGGCGCGGTACCCGGCGGGTACGGGGGTGGAGCGCGTCGGGGTCGGGGCGGGAGCGGGGGTGGGGCCGCTCTGGTGCCCCGAGGGGGACGCCGTGACGGTGGCCACGGGCGGCGCGGCGCCGCCGTCACCGGTGTCCCCGGGGTCGTCGCGCAGGAGCAGCACGCCCGCCGCGCCCGCCCCGGCGAGCGCCGCGGCGGCGGCCAGCACGGTGGCGGCCACGACGGGGGTGCGGAGCGGGTGGCGCGTGCGGTGGGCGGTGGGCGTGGGGCGGGTGACGGCGGAGTGGGGCGGAGGGATGGGGGCGGTGGGGGCGGCCGTGGCACTGGGTGGAGGGGAGAGGGGGGAGGTGGCCGTGGCGTCACCGGGGCTGCTGGAGCATGCGGGGTTGGTGGGGTTGGTGAGTTTGGTAGGGGCGTGTGAGGCGCTCGGGTAGCCGGGGCTGTGTGAGGCGGTGGTGTCCCGCGGGGCGGACGAGCCGCCCGAGGTGTCGGCGTCGCCAGAGGTGTCGGCGCCGGCCGGGGCGGGGGACCCGCCGGAACCGCCGGAGTCCGGCACGGCAGGCGCCCCACCGGGGCCGCCGGAGCGACCGGAACCGCCCGAGCCCGGTGCGGCAGGCGCCCCGCCAGGGCCGCCGGAGCCGGCCGGGGCAGGCGCCCCTCCCTCGCCGGCGGCGCCGCCCGAGTCCGGTGAGACGGCGGGGCCGCCCGAGGCACCCGGGCCACCAGCGTCGCCCGAGCCGCCCGGGCCACCGGCGTCACCCGGGCCACCAGAGCCGTCGGAGCCGCCCGGGGTCTGCCGGAAGGGCCGGGGTGGCCAGTGGAGCAGTTCCGACCGCTGAGCCCTCTCGGATCGCCCCTCGGACCGTCCCGCCGAACCCTCGGAACCCTCCGGCCCCTCCGACCCCCGAGACCGCTCACGAGCACGCTGCGACCTCTGCGCCCGCTGCGCCCACCTGCTCCGGGTCCGCGCGGTTCCGTCCTCCGCCGCCTCGTCCCGCGCCCGGGCGTGGCCCGGTTCCGGAGGCCGCTCGGCCGGTGGCGGCGGCTCGTACAGCGGGGTCGTCCCCGTCACCAGGTAGGTCCTCAGCAACCGCTCCGCCTCCGCCACGCCGATCCTGCGCGCCGGGTCGCGCTCCAGCAGCCCGCGTACCAGCGGCATCAGCGGTCCGGCCGCCGCCGGGTGCCGGACCTCCTCCTCCACGACCGCGTGCAGCACCCCGCCCAAGGAGTCGCGGTGGAAGGGCGACTGGCCGGTCAGCGCCGCGCACAGCAGCGCGCCCAGCGACCACAGGTCCGTCTCGGGCCCCGCCTGCGCGCCCTGCATCCGCTCCGGAGCGGTGTACTCGGGCGAGCCGACGAACATCCCCGCCTCCGTGAGCGTCGTCGCCCCCGCGAGGTGCGCGATGCCGAAGTCGGTGAGGACGACCCGCCCGGTGCCGTCCTCCAGCAGGACGTTGGCGGGCTTGAGGTCCCGGTGCAGCACCCCGAGCGCGTGCGCGGCGCGCAGCGCGCCCAGCAGCGCCAGGCCGATGCGCGCCGCCTCGGGCGGGTCGACGGGGCCGCGTACCGCGAGCAGTTCGGCGAGCGAGAGTCCCTCGACGAGCTCCATCACGATGTACGGGGTGCCGTCCTCCTCGACCACGTCGTGGACGCAGATGACGTTCGGGTGGTGGACGCGGGCGACGGCGCGCGCCTCACGCAGCGAGGAGTGAGGGGTGGCGCCGGCGTCGACGTGGATCTCCTTGACGGCCACCCGGCGGCCGAGGAGCTCGTCGTACGCCCGCCAGACGGTCCCCATACCACCGCGGCCGAGCCGGGATTCCAAACGGTAACGGTCGGCGATCCGCCGCTGCTGCCCCAGTCCGGACACGGCACATCCCCTCTGCTCGCGCCGAGGTCACTCCTCGGCGGGACGCCAGCCGCGCAGCACGATGTCGAACTGCTTCCGAGTGGTCGCCCAGTCCTCGGCCGGGGACGACATGTACAGCGCGTACTCGGTTCCGTCGTCCGCGTAGTACACCTGGTCGATCGCGCGTCGCTCCCCCGCGTTGTCCTTGGTCTCCACCCAGGTGAACTCCCACAGACAGGATTCCAGTTGATCACGGAACGTGTTCGTTTGCAGCTGCTTCCGTGCATACTGTGGCAGCCGGTTCCGCAGGCTCTTCTCGATGTCGCTCATGTGCAGGCACGGCGTCTCGAAGTCCGGCGCCGGGTCCTTGCTGATCCGGATGAGGTGGCGGCCGTTGTCAGGGGTGTAGTCGATCTGGTCCCCCTCCATGCGCCGCTCCCAGCCCTCGGGCACAAAAAGGCTGAAACCTTCCGGGTCCTTGACGCGTTCCCAGCCGTCCGGGACGGCCGTCGGCAGCGCGCGGTCGGGGCGGCTGCCGCCGTCGTCCCCGTACCGCGTCACGGCGAAGCCGGCGGCGCTGCCGACGACGGCGGCGAGGACGACGACGAGGGCGGCCGTACGCCAACGGCGTCCGGCGCCCCTTTCCGCGACCGGGGTGGTGGCGGCTGCGCTTTCCTGGGCGGTCCTCGGGGCGGGCGCGGACGAGGCGGACCGGGCGGACCGGGCGGACGACTCCGGACCGCCCGGCGGGTCGGACGCGCCTGACGTGGCGGAACCGGCTACCCCAGAGGACCTGGAGAACCTGGAGGACCCAGCGGCCCCAGCGGCCCCAGAGGACGCGGAGGAAGCGGAGGACCCGGAGGTCTCCTCACCCGGCCGCCCGTCCACCTTGGTGGGCGCGTCGTCCCGGTCCGCCGTCGCCGCGGCGCGGTCCGCCTCGTCGACGCGCCGCGTCGGCACGTACGCCTGAGCGGCGGCCGGAGTGCGGCCCTCCATGGCCTCCAGCAGCATCCGTTCGGTCTCGGCGGCGTCGGGCCGGTCCGCCGGGTCCTTGCGCAGCAGCGCGGTGATGACGGGCGCGAGCGGTCCGGCGTGCTCGGCGGGCGGCTGCTCCTCCGTCACGACGGCCTGCATGGTGCTGATGGGCGAAGAGCGGCGGAAGGGCGAGGCGCCCTCGACCGCCGCGTACAGCGTGGCGCCCAGCGACCACAGGTCGGAGGCCGGGCCGGGGGAACCGCCCCGTACCCGCTCGGGCGCCAGGTAGTCGATGGAGCCGACGAGTTCCCCGGTACGGGTGATGGTCGCGTCGCCCTCGATGGCGGCGATCCCGAAGTCGGTGAGCAGCACGCGGCCGTCGCGGGCCAGCAGGACGTTGCCGGGCTTGACGTCCCGGTGGAGCACTCCGGCGGCGTGGGCGGCACGCAGCGCATTCACCACGTGCATGCCGATACGGGCCGCCTCACGCGCTTCGATACGGCGGTTTTCGGCCTCCTTGGCGGCGTCGGCGAGGGAGGGCCCGTCGACGTACTGCATCACGATCCAGGGCCGGTCGTCGTGCTCCAGGACGTCGTGGACGGTGACGACGCCGGGGTGGCTGATGCGGGCGGCGGCGCGTGCTTCCTTCTGCGTACGGGCGTGGAGGACGATCCGGTCCGCCTCCGACGCGTAACGGCCCGCCGTCAGTTCCTTGACGGCGACGGTCCTGTGGAGGACCTCGTCATGGGCCCGCCATACCTTGCCCATGCCACCACGGCCGATGGATTCGGCCAATCTGTAACGCCCGGCCAGTACCAGACCCTTGGCCGTTTCCTCAGAGTGTTCCACTTGCCCCCGCCCATTGCTCAGGAGGCCAAGGTTACGGAGGGTGGCGACCGGCAGGGAACCTCGGGGCCACCACGGAGACCGCACCGTGATGCGTACGGCCGCCGTGCCGGTCCCCGGTGGGGCTCAGCGGGTGGCGCGGTAGGCGGTGACGGCCTGTTCGTAGACCTCGTTGACCTTGTCGCGCTGGCCGTCCGGGCCGATGACCTGGATGACGTGGTAGCGGTCGCCGACGATGAGGGCGAGGTTGCGGACGTACACCTCACGGTTGTTGACGTCCTGCCAGGTGAACTGGCCCTCCGCCATGACCTGCTGCCCGACGTCGACGCGGCGCATGCCGGTGACGGAGGACCAGGAGGAGTCCCGCCAGGGCTGCAGCTCGCGCTCCTTGGTGCGCTGGTACTCCATCGGGTCGCCGCCGTTGGCCCGCACGGTGTCGCGGCCGGGGACCACGATCAGGGTGTAGTCGCCGTTCGTGTAGCGCACTTGACCGACGTCGTTGATGGGGCTGCGGCGCCAGTCCTTGGGGACGCCTATGCGGAAGCCCTCGGGGTCCTCCCGGAGCGTGTAGCCGGCGGCGAGGGCGGGGGTGGTCGGGGTGACGGCGTTGGGAGACGGGGCGGGGGTGGTGGGAGTCGGAGTGGGCGTGGGCGCCGGCTGCCCGGTCCGGCCGTCCTCTCCGGTCTGCCGGGGTGCGGTGGGCCGGGGCGCCGCACCCTGCTGCTGCCGCTCCTGGGGCTCGGCCTTGGGCATGAACAGCACGGCGTACGCGATGGCGGCCGCGAGCGCGGCCAGGATGAGCAGCAGGAGCGTACGGCCGAGCGCACGCGGGCGCCGGGCGCTGTCCTGGTGCCCCTTGGGCGCTCTCGCCGGGCGCGGCTCGCGGGTCGCCGCCCTGGGCTTCTTGTGGCGGTGGCGGCCGTGGCCCGCCTGCTCGACCGTGCCCACGCGGCCGCGGCGCCTGCGGACGAGCTCGCCGCGTCGGCGTACGACCGGCAGGCGCGCGCTGTCGACCGGGACGGACGGCATGGGGACGACGCCGACGCCCGCGTCGGGCTCGGGCGCGGAGCGGATGAGCGAGCGCAGCCAGCCGCGCAGCTCCTCGAAGTCGGGGCGCTCGGTGGCGTCCTGGCGCAGCAGCGACTCGACGACCGGGCGCAGCGGGCCGCACTCCTCCGCGTACGCGGGCGGTTCGGCGCACACCAGCTGCACCAGCTCGGCGGCGCTCTCCTCGGGGTACGGGGCATGCCCCTGGACCGCGCGGTAGAGCAGCGCCCCGAGCGCCCACAGGTCGGTGGCGGGGCCGATGGGCGGGGCCAGCTGCCAGGTCCCGTGGACGGGCCCGGCCTGCTCGGGCGCCCACCGCTCGGTCACGGCCCCGACGACGGCGATCCGGGCCTGGCGGGCGCGCTCGGCGGCGAGGGGGGTGGCCGGGCCTCGGTAGGGGGTGGCGGGGCGGCTGCCCGCGACGACGTCGTCCCAGCGGCCGGCGGGCGCGGAGGCGCGCCCGGGCTCGAGCTCGGGCACGGGTACGGGCTCGGGTACGGGCTCGGGCCGCACGGGCTCCTGCGAGGACCGGGGCACGGGCACGCGGCCGCCGCCGGCCGGTACGGGTCCGGTGGCGCCGGGGCCGTCGTGCCAGGTGCCCGTCAGCAGGGCGCGCGGCGCCTCGCCGCCGTACGCGTCGTGGTCGTCGAGGTCGTCCAGGTCGTCGAGGTCCTCGTCGTACAGCGCCGCATGGGCCTGGTGGGGCTCGTAGCCGGGCGGCAGCGTGCCGCCGGGGGGCAACGCGACGGCACCGGCCTCGTGGGCGCGGCTCGCGGCGGCCGCCCCGGCCCGGTACGCGGCGATGGCCCCGGCGCGCACGGCACGCGGGTCCGCCGTGGAGGCGCCGGCCGGGTCCACCCCGTACGGCCGCGTGCCGTACGGCAGCCCGGGCTCGCCGCCCGGGGTCGGCCCGGGGGCTTCCGGCGCGTCCGCGTGCTCCGTTTCGTCGTCGTCCTCGTCGTCCGGTACGGGGACCGGCGCGTACCCGCACAGGGCCTCTTCGGCGGCGCCGGCCGCCAGGCCCGTCAGGACGACGCGCCCGTCGTCGCAGACCAGCACCGTGCGCGCGGTGATGTTGCGGTGGACCCAGCCGTGCGCGTGCAGGGCGCGCAGCGCGGTGAGCACGTCCGAGGCGATCTCGGCCGCCCGGTACGGGCTCAGCGGTTCCTCGGCGAGCAGCGCGGCCAGCGGGCGGGCCGGCACGAGCTCACTGACTATCCACAGGGAGCCGGCCTCCGTGAACACGTCGAAGACCTGGTCCAGCCGCGGGTGGTCCGGGATCTGCGCCGCGGCCTGGGCGGCCTCGACGGCCCGCCGTACGGCAGGGTCACCGGGCCGCCGGGTGGCCCGGCCGGGGCCCCCGCGCCGCTGCGCGGCCGCGTACCCCGGCGGTGTGCCGTCGGCGTCGAGCACCTCGGCCTCGACGACCTCCGGCAACGGCAGTTGCCGGACCAGCACCTCCTGGCCGCTGTAGGTGTCGAAGGCGCGGGTCTCGACGAGGTCGTACTCGTCCGAGGGCGGCAAGGGCAGGCGGTAGCGGTCGGCGAGCACCCTCCCCGCGTAGTCCTCCACGACGCCTCCCCACGAGCGCGCTGTCCCCCCGGTCCGCCAGGCCGTGCGGAACCGTCAAAACCGGTCAGTACCCGTACCGTTACCTACCCAATCGGCTTCGTACGGTCCTCGCGCTCTCACGATACGTGGCCCCGGTCAGTCCTTGGGGCGGAACGTCGCGAACGCCGTCTTGCGCAGCGTGGTGCACTCCGCTCCGTTCCACTCGCTGGACTTGCAGGTGATCATGATCGAGTAGCCGTGCTTGGCGTCGACCTTGAAGCCCCTGTTGAGCACCCATACCCGCTCACCGCCCTGATTGCGCTCGAACTGCCAGTCGGCGGCGGTGGGGTAGCCGTTGTAGTCGACCTTCGCGATGCCGTGGTGCTTGTAGCCGCTGCTGGTGGCCGAGACGGCGCCCACCGCCGCGGCCCAGGCGCTGGCGGCGTCGTCCTTGGGGCTGGCGTTGAAGTCGACCTGGACGCGCGGGAACCCGCCGTTCGCGCTGAATATCCCGCCGGAGTTCTGCCCGGCTATGCCCGTCATACGGAAGGTGGAGGGCATGGCCATGGAGAAGTGGAAGCGGTCGTTCGTGACCATCGTGTAGCCGGGCGGGAGGGCCGCGCCGTTGCCGGTCCCGCCGGTGGACTGGCCCGTGCCGGTGCTGGTGCCGGTTCCCGTGCTCGTACCGGTGCCGGTGCTCGTGCCGGTGTTCGTGCCGGTGCCGCCGCCCTGGGCGCCCTGGGTGGCGTCCTGGCCACCGGTGGCCGGCTGCTGTCCGCCCTCCCCCTTGCCGCCGTCCTCGCCCTGGTCCCCGCCGGTGGCCCCGGCGGACGCGGTCGTACCGCCCTGCGGCTTGCCCTGCCCGCCCGTGCCCTTCTCGTCGTCGCCGCCCAGCGCGAAGGCCAGCACGACGGCCACCACCGCGAGCACGGCCACCACCGCGATGACCACGAGCGTGCGGCGCGGCACCACGTCGGTGAGCGGCGCCCGCACCGGTGCCTGCGGCTTCTGCTCCGCCGTCGGCCCGGGCCGGGGCGCGGGCTCCGGCTTGGTCGCCGCGTTGCGTACGGAGCGCAGCGCTCCGCGCATCCGCTCGGCCGCCGCGTCGGCCGCCTCCTTGCCCTTCGCCGCGGCCGAGGGCGCGGGCGCGGGCGGCAGTGGCACCACGCGGGTGGCCTCCGGCGACGGCTCCGGGGCCGGCGGCGCGACCGACGCCTCGGGCGTGTGGATCACGTCGTTGAGCAGCACCCGCGCGCCCGCGTCGTCGAGCCGTTTCTCGGGGTCCTTGTGCAGGAGGCCGTAGATGACCTCCTCCAGCCGGCCCGCGTTCTGCGGCGGGTCGAGCTGCTCGGTCATCACGGCGGTCAGCGTCGCGATGGCGGAGCCCTTGTCGTACGGCGGGCAGCCCTCCACGCACGCGTACAGCAGGCCGCCGAGCGACCACATGTCCGCCGCGGGGCCCGGCTTGTGGCCACGGGCGCGCTCGGGCGAGATGTACGAGGGGGCGCCGACGAGCATGCCCGTCGAGGTGATGGACGGGTCCCCTTCGACCTGGGCGATGCCGAAGTCGGTGAGGACGACGCGCCCGTCGTCGGCGATGAGCACGTTGGACGGCTTCACGTCGCGGTGGAGGATGCCCTCGCGGTGCGCGGAGCGCAGGACGTCGAGGATGGCGAGGCCGACCTCGGCCGCGCGCTTCGGCGTGAGCACGCCGTCCTCGCGGATGACGTCGGCGAGCGACTTGCCCTCGATGAGCTCCATGACGATCCAGGGGCGGTCGTCCTCGTCGACGACGTCGTAGACCGTCACCGCGCCGTTGTTGCGGATCCGCGCGATGGCCTTGGCCTCGCGCAGGGTGCGCGTGATGAGGCGGCGCTTCTCCTCCTCGTCGATGCTGTTGGGGAAACGCAGCTCCTTGACGGCGACGGTCCGGCCGAGGGTCTCGTCGACGGCCCGCCAGACGGTGCCCATGCCGCCGCGGCCCAGCACGACGCCGAGCCGGTACCGGCCGGCCAGGAGGCGGCCCTCGGCCGTCTTGGCGACCGTACCCGCCGAGCGTCCGGCCGCCGCACCGGTCGTGCGGCCTGCCGCCTCGCCGGAGGCGGAGGCGCCCTTCTTGTCCGCGTCGCCGGGCTGCCGGGCTCCCGGTACCGACGGCTTGCGTGCGGCGGCCGCGGACGCCGGAGGCTCGGACGCGGCCGCGGACGCTCCGCCCGGTTCCGCCGGCTTGCCGGCCTGCGAGGGCTCCGAGCGCTCCGAGTGCTCCGAGGACCGTGCGGGCCGGGAAGGCCCGGTGGACTTGGCGTCGTCGTCCGCCGCGCCCGACCGTGCGGCGGGGACCGCCGCCCGGGCCTCGGGCGCGGTACCGCTCTTCACCCGCGCCACTCCGGCTTCCGCTTCGGCTCCGGCTTCCGCTTCGGCTTTCGCTTCGGCTTCCGCTTGGGCGGTTCCATTCCGCTTCACGTCCTGTCCGACGCCCGACTTCACGGCCGCACCCTCGCCCGTCTCGACACCCGGCTTCACGTCCGGCCCGTCCTCCGCTCCGGCCTCCGGACCGGCCTCTGGACCGTCATCCGACCCGCCGCTCCGGCTCTTTCCCGCACCGTCGTCGACCGCGCCGCCTTCGGCCACACCGCCTTCGACCGCGCCGTCGGCCCGGCCTTCGACGGCGCCTCCGGCCTGCCCGTCATCCGGCTTGACGTCCGCTTCGGCGCCCGGCTTCGCTTCGTCCCGCTGAGGTTTCCGCGCCGCGCCCCGCGACTGCTCCGCTTCCGACATGCGTCCCCTCTGCGATCCCTGATCCTCGCCCGCGCCTGCCGCTTCCCGCGCGATGCGGTAACCCGCCCTGGAAGAGCGTCCATTGTCCCTCACTCCGGGACCGGCGGTTCTTCCGGGTCCGCCGTGCGTCAGGATGGCCCCGGAGGAAGGGACCCGGACCATGCCAACGCCCTGGAAGCGAAGCGCCGTCGTCGTGGCGGCGGTCCTGCTCGCGCTGGGCGCGCGGCCCCTCTCCCCGGAGCCGGACCCCGTGCCCGACTCCCCCGTCCTGCAGCGGTTCGTGTCCGAAGGCCACGCGCCCGCCGCCGCCCTGTTGTCCGCTTCACCGCGCTCCTCCCGTTTCCAGGCCACTGGTCCGGACATCGACCGTGCGGACCACTTCCGCGCGGGCAGCATCACCAAGACGTTCATCGCGACGGTGGTCCTCCAGCTCGGCGCCGAGCGGCGGTTGCGCCTGGACGACCCGGTGGCACGCCATCTGCCCGGACTGCTGCCCGGCCCCCTGGGCCGCCGCGTCACCCTGCGCGCCCTGCTGACGCACACCAGCGGCATCCCGGACTACGCCACCGCCGCGGGCCCCGCACCGGCCCGCCCGGCGGACGCCGTCCGCAGCGCCCTGGCCCGCCCACCGCGACCACCGGGCTCGTACGCGTACTCGAACACCAACTACGCCCTGCTGGGCATGGTCGTCGAGCGGGTCACCGGCCACTCCTACGCGGACGAGACCCGGCGCCGCATCATCAACCCCCTTCGTCTCACAGGCACCTCGTTCCCCGGCGCCCGGACCACACTGCCCGCCCCGCACGGCCGCGCGTACGACGCGCGGGGCCATGACGTGACCGCCCTCGACGCGCGCCACGCGGGCGCGGCCGGCGAGCTGATCAGCACGCTCGACGACCTGAACCGCTTCTACGCCGCCCTCCTCGGCGGCCGCCTGCTCCCCTCGCCCCAGCTGCGCGAACTGCTCGACACCCGCCCGTCCCACGGGGCGTACGGCATGGGCGTCTACCCGGTCACCCTGTCCTGCGGCACCACCGTGTGGGGACACAACGGACACATCACCGGGAGTTACGTCCGTACCGCCGCGACCGCCGACGGCCGACGCACCCTCACCTTCCGGGTCAACACGGACACTCTCGCGGCCGGGACGCTCCCCGCCCTGGAACCGGCGCTCCTGGAGGCCGAGTTCTGCGCGCGCCCACCGGTCGACCGCCGGGCCGGCTAGGGCCTGATCCGGAAGACAGGCCCTAGATCGGCACGATGTCCGGCGCGCCGAGCCGTGCCGCGTCCGCCGTCAGGTCGTCCGGCTGCCGCTGCGACTCGCGCTCCGCCTCGACCCGCTTGTCGTAGTGCTCCACCTCCTTGTCGACGTGGTCCCGGTCCCAGCCGAGCACCGGCGCCATCAGCTCCGCGCACTCCCGCGCGCTGCGCGTGCCCCGGTCGAAGGTCTCGATGGAGATCCGGGTCCGCCGGGTCAGCACGTCGTCCAGGTGCCGCGCCCCCTCGTGCGACGCCGCGTAGACGATCTCGGCACGCAGGTAGTCGTCGGCCGCGGCCAGCGGCTCGGCGAGCGAGGGATCGGCGGCTATCAGCTCCAGCACTTCCTCCACCAGGGAGCCATACCGGTTCAACAGGTGCTCCACGCGCGCCACGTGAAGGCCCGTCCGGGCCGCGATGCGCGCCCGCGCGTTCCACAGCGCGCGGTAGCCCTCGGCGCCGAGCAGTGGCACGTCCTCGGTGACGCAGGCCGCCACCCGCGTGTCGAGGGCGTGCACCGCCTCGTCGACGGCGTCCTTGGCCATCACGCGGTACGTCGTGTACTTGCCGCCCGCCACGACGACCAGGCCCGGCACCGGGTGCGCCACCGTGTGCTCGCGCGACAGCTTGCTCGTGGCGTCCGACTCGCCGGCCAGCAGCGGCCGCAGCCCGGCGTACACGCCCTCCACGTCGTCCCGGGTGAGCGGCACCGCCAGCACGCTGTTGACGTGCTCCAGCAGGTAGTCGATGTCGGCGCTGGAGGCCGCGGGGTGCGCCTTGTCGAGGTCCCAGCCGGTGTCGGTGGTGCCGATGATCCAGTGGCGGCCCCAGGGGATCACGAAGAGCACGGACTTCTCCGTGCGCAGGATCAGCCCGGTGCTCGAGTGGATCCGGTCCTTGGGCACGACGAGGTGGATGCCCTTCGACGCCCGTACGTGGAACTGCCCCCGCTCCCCGATCAGCGCCTGGGTGTCGTCCGTCCACACGCCCGTCGCGTTGACGATCTGCTTGGCGCGGACCTCGTACTCCCCGCCCGCTTCCACGTCCTGCACCCGGGCACCGACGACGCGCTCCCCCTCGCGCAGGAAGCCGACGACCCGGGCCCGGCTGGCGACCCGGGCGCCGTAGCTCGCGGCCGTCCGCACCAGGGTGGTGACGAAGCGCGCGTCGTCCATCTGGGCGTCGTAGTACTGCAGGGCGCCCACCAGGGCGTCCTTGCGCAGCGCCGGCGCCACGCGCAGCGCGTGCCGCCGCGTCAGATGCCGGTGTACGGGCAGCCCGCGCCCGTGCCCGGAGGAGACCGACATCGCGTCGTACAGCGCGACGCCCGACCCGGCGTAGAGCCGCTCCCAGCCCTTGTGCTTCAGCGGGTAGAGGAAGGGCACCGGCTTGACCAGGTGCGGTGCGAGCCGCTCCAGCAGCAGCCCGCGCTCCTTCAGCGCCTCACGGACGAGCGCGAAGTCCAGCATCTCCAGATAGCGCAGCCCGCCGTGGATGAGCTTGCTGGAGCGGCTCGACGTGCCGGACGCCCAGTCGCGCGCCTCCACCAGCCCGGTCGCGAGCCCGCGGGTCGCCGCGTCGAGGGCGGTCCCGGCGCCGACCACTCCGCCGCCGACCACCAGCACGTCCAGCTCACCCTCGGCCATGCCCGCCAGCGCCTCGGCGCGCTCCGCGGGTCCCAGTGTCGCTGTCCTCACCGCTGCCTCCCGTCGTCCCCCCGTGTGGTCGGGCCCACAGCTTCGATTCTGTCCCCGCGCTCCGACTTCAGCCACCGCCTGTGGACAACACTCGGACGTCCAAACGCTGGCAATGCCACATAACGGTCATATTTACGCCTAGTCTGACATTGCTCCCGCTCGTTCTGTCCACAGGACTTGCACAACGCGTCCACTCCGGCTACGGGAAAGGACGGCATCACCCATGCCCGCAGACCTCGCCGTCATCGGCCTCGGCCACCTCGGACTGCCCCTCGCCCAAGCCGCCACAGCAGCCGGTATCGGCACCATCGGCTTCGACACCGATCCCCGCCCCGTCGCCGAACTCGCCGCCGGCCGCCCCCCGGTCGACGGCTCGCTGACCGCGTCCGAGATCCGCCGGATGCTCTCGGGGGGCTTCCGGCCCACCACCAACCCCACCGAGCTCGGCCGGGTCCGCACCGCCGTCATCTGCGCGCCCACCCCGCTCGGCGCCGACCAGGCCCTGGACCTGACCGCCGTCACCGGCGCCGCCCGCGCCCTGGCCGCCCGGCTGCGCCCGCACACCACCGTCCTGCTGGAGTCCCCGGTGCACCCCGGCACCACCGAGGACGTCCTGCGCCCGCTGCTCGAAGAGGGCTCCGGGCTGCGAGCCGGCCGCGACTTCCACCTGGCGTACTCGCCCGGCCGCCTCGACCCCGGCAACCGCGCGCACGACTACGCCCACATCCCCAAGGTCATCGGTGGCCTCACCCCCGCCTGCACCGAGTCGGCCGCCGCCTTCTACGGCCGCCTCACCGACAAGGTCGTCCGCGCCCGCGGGCCGCGCGAGGCGGAGACCGTCAAGCTGCTGGAGACGAACTTCCGCCACGTCAACATCGCCCTGGTCAACGAGATGGCCGTCCTCTGCCACGACCTCGGCGTCGACCTGTGGGACGTCATCCGGTGCGCCGAGACCAAGCCCTTCGGCTTCCAGGCCTTCCGCCCGGGCCCCGGTGTCGGCGGCCACGGCACACCCGTCGACACCATCGGCCCCCACCGGCCGCTGCGCCTGGTCGAACTGGCGACGCGCATCAACGAACGGATGCCGCAGTACGTCATCCAGCGCTGCGCCACCCTCCTCAACGAGCACGGCAAGTCGGCGCGCGGCGCACGCGTGCTGCTGCTCGGCATCACGTACAAGCCGGACCTGGCCGACCAGGAGGGCTCCCCCGCCACCGAGATCGCCCGCCGCCTGATGGACATGGGGGCGGTGGTCAGCTACCACGACCCGTACGTGGCCGACTGGCGCGTCCGCGACCTGCCGGTGCCCCGCGCGGACTCGCTCTACGAGGCGGCCGCCGCCGCGGACCTGACGATCCTGCTCCAGCAGCACCGTACGTACGACCTCCAGGGGCTGGCGGTGAAGGCCCAGCTCCTCCTGGACACCCGCGGGGTCACCCCGGTGGGAGCGGCGCACCGCCTCTGAGGACTGCCGGACAGGCCTGGCCCATACGGGTGAGAACCGCCCCCGGGATACGCGGACGGGGCCCGCACCGGCGCTCGGTGCGGGCCCCGTCGCGCGAAGGCGCGTGGGAAGCGGTCAGCGGCTGTGCTGGGCGTCCGCGACCGTCACCTCGACGCGCTGGAACTCCTTGAGCTCGCTGTAGCCGGTCGTGGCCATCGCGCGGCGCAGGGCGCCGAAGAAGTTCATCGACCCGTCCGGCGAGTGCGAGGGACCCGTGAGGATCTCCTCCGTCGTGCCGACCGCACCGAGGTCGACCAGCTTGCCGCGCGGCACGTCCTCGTGGACGGCCTCCATGCCCCAGTGGTGGCCCTTGCCCGGCGCGTCGGTCGCGCGCGCCAGCGGCGAGCCGACCATCACCGCGTCGGCGCCGCACGCGATCGCCTTGGGCAGGTCGCCGGACCAGCCGACGCCGCCGTCCGCGATGACGTGGACGTACCGGCCGCCGGACTCGTCCATGTAGTCGCGGCGGGCGGCCGCGACGTCCGCGACGGCGGTCGCCATCGGGACCTGGATGCCCAGGACGTTGCGCGTGGTGTGCGCGGCGCCGCCGCCGAAGCCCACCAGGACGCCCGCCGCGCCCGTGCGCATCAGGTGCAGGGCGGCGGTGTAGGTGGCGCAGCCGCCGACGATGACGGGCACGTCCAGCTCGTAGATGAACTGCTTCAGGTTCAGCGGCTCGGCCGCGCCCGAGACGTGCTCGGCGGAGACGGTGGTGCCGCGGATGACGAAGATGTCGACACCGGCGTCCACCACGGCCTTGGAGAACTGCGCCGTGCGCTGCGGGGAGAGCGCGGCCGCGGTGACCACGCCCGCGTCGCGCACCTCCTTGATGCGCCGCCCGATCAGCTCCTCCTGGATCGGGGCCGCGTAGATCTCCTGCAGACGGCGGGTCGCGGTCTCGGCCGGCAGCTCGGCGATCTCGTCGAGCAGCGGCTGCGGGTCCTCGTAGCGGGTCCACAGGCCCTCGAGGTTCAGGACGCCGAGGCCGCCGAGCCGCCCGATGCGGATGGCGGTCTCGGGCGAGACCACCGAGTCCATGGGGGCGGCCAGGAACGGCAGCTCGAAGCGGTAGGCGTCGATCTGCCAGGCGATCGAGACCTCCTTCGGGTCCCGGGTGCGCCGGCTCGGTACGACGGCGATGTCGTCGAACGCGTACGCCCTGCGGCCGCGCTTGCCGCGCCCGATCTCGATCTCAGTCACGATGTGTGGCCTTTCCCTCTACGTCTGCGCCTACCAGTATCCCCGACACACGCGGGAGGGGCGGTTCCGGCCGCATGCCGGAACCGCCCCTCACGCGCGTACGCCTGCTTCCCGCTGTTACTTCCTGCTGTAGTTCGGCGCCTCGACGGTCATCTGGATGTCGTGCGGGTGGCTCTCCTTGAGGCCCGCCGACGTGATCCGGACGAACTTGCCGCGCTCCTGGAGCTCGGGGACCGTGCGCCCGCCGACGTAGAACATCGACTGGCGCAGGCCGCCGACCAGCTGGTGGACGACCGCGGAGAGCGGGCCGCGGAAGGGCACCTGGCCCTCGATGCCCTCGGGGACCAGCTTCTCGTCGGAGGCGACGCCCTCCTGGAAGTACCGGTCCTTGGAGAAGGACCGCTGCTCGCCGCGGGACTGCATGGCGCCGAGCGAGCCCATGCCGCGGTACGACTTGAACTGCTTGCCGTTGATGAACATCAGCTCGCCCGGCGACTCCTCGCAGCCCGCGAGCAGCGAGCCGAGCATCACCGTGTCGGCGCCGGCGACCAGGGCCTTGGCGATGTCGCCCGAGTACTGCAGGCCGCCGTCGCCGATGACCGGGACACCGGCCGCGCGGGCGGCCAGGGAGGCCTCGTAGATGGCGGTGACCTGCGGGACGCCGATGCCGGCGACGACGCGGGTGGTGCAGATGGAGCCGGGGCCGACGCCGACCTTGATGCCGTCGACACCAGCGTCGACCAGCGCCTGGGCGCCGTCGCGGGTGGCGACGTTGCCGCCGATGACGTCCACCGAGGAGTTCGACTTGATCTTGGCGACCATGTCGCCGACCAGCCGGGAGTGGCCGTGGGCGGTGTCGACGACGATGAAGTCGACGCCCGCCTCGATCAGCGCCTGGGCGCGCTCGTACGCGTCGCCCGCGACACCGACGGCGGCACCGACGATCAGCCGGCCTTCCTTGTCCTTCGAGGCGTTCGGGTACTTCTCCGCCTTGACGAAGTCCTTGACCGTGATGAGGCCCTTGAGGATGCCGGAGTCGTCGACGAGCGGCAGCTTCTCGATCTTGTGGCGGCGCAGCAGCTCCATGGCGTCGACGCCGGAGATGCCGACCTTGCCGGTGACCAGCGGCATGGGGGTCATGACGTCGCGCACCTGCTGGTGGCGGTCGGTCTCGAAGGCCATGTCGCGGTTGGTGACGATGCCGAGGAGCTTGCCCGCCGGGTCGGTGACCGGGACGCCGCTGATGCGGAACTTCGCACAGATGGCGTCGGCCTCGGCGAGCGTGGCCTCCGGGCGGACCGTGATCGGGTCGGTGACCATGCCGGACTCGGAGCGCTTCACCAGGTCGACCTGGTTGGCCTGGTCGGCGATGGAGAGGTTGCGGTGGAGGACACCGACGCCGCCCTGACGGGCCATGGCGATGGCCATGCGGGACTCGGTGACCTTGTCCATCGCGGCGGACAGCAGCGGGATGTTCACCCGTACGTTCTTGGAGATGTACGAGGAAGTGTCGATCTGGTCGGGCGCCATGTCCGACGCGCCCGGCAGCAGCAGCACGTCGTCGTAGGTCAGCCCGAGTGTCGCGAATTTCTCGGGCACTCCGTCGACGTTGGCAGTCATGACACCTTCCCCAAATGGCCTTGATCGGTGCGGATGTCCATGCTAACGGGCTGAGCGCGTGTCTCATTCCACGAGCAAGATCACCCGGAAGGTTTGTACGTTCACACGGACGGACGCGGCCGTACGAGGCCGCTCGGAGCGGCCGCGCGGGGTGCGCGCGGGCGCCTTACGGGCCGTGCGGACGGGCCGCTCACTGTTCCGCGAGGGCACGCAGGCGGCTGAGGGCGCGGTGCTGGGCGACCCGCACGGCGCCCGGGGACATGCCGAGCATCTGGCCGGTCTCCTCGGCGGTGAGGCCGACGGCGACGCGCAGCACCAGCAGCTCGCGCTGGTTCTCCGGCAGGTTGGCGAGAAGCTTCTTGGCCCACTCGGCGTCGTCGCTGAGCAGGGCCCGCTCCTCCGGGCCGAGCGAGTCGTCCGGACGCTCGGGCATCTCGTCGGACGGTACGGCGGTGGATCCCGGGTGCCGCATCGCGGCCCGCTGGAGGTCGGCCACCTTGTGTCCTGCGATGGCGAAGACGAACGCCTCGAAGGGCCGGCCGGTGTCCTTGTAGCGCGGCAGCGCCATCAGGACGGCGACGCAGACCTCCTGGGCCAGGTCCTCGACGAAGTGGCGCGCGTCACCGGGGAGCCTGCTCAGCCGCGTACGGCAGTACCGCAGGGCCAGGGGGTGGACGTGTGCCAGAAGGTCGTGGGTGGCTTGCTCGTCACCTTCGACGGCACGGTGGACCAGCGCGCCGATCGCCCCCGCTCCCGCGGACATGGCAGACACCTGCGTCTCGTCATCGCGCATCGGTCCATCGTGCCTTGACGCCTGCCGCTCGGTGGCACCGCGTGCGTACTTGTGCACCGAAGCGTTATGAGCAGGTGCGCCGGACGTCATCTCCTGCGCCCTCCCCTCCCGCTCGATCGACTCGTCCCCGAGGAACTCCACATCTCAAGGATGCGGCATCGAGCCGGAAACAGACATCGGGCCTCCGCCGCCCCGTCCGCCGGGCGGCGGACGGGGATCCGAACGGTCACGTGCTAGCGCACCAGACCCCAGCGGAATCCGAGCGCGACGGCGTGCGCCCGGTCCGAGGCGCCCAGCTTCTTGAACAGCCGCCGGGCGTGGGTCTTGACCGTGTCCTCGGAGAGGAACAGCTCGCGGCCGATCTCGGCGTTGGAGCGGCCGTGGCTCATGCCCTCGAGGACCTGGATCTCGCGCGCGGTGAGCGTGGGCGCGGCGCCCATCTCGGCCGAGCGCAGCCGGCGCGGGGCGAGGCGCCAGGTCGGGTCGGCGAGCGCCTGGGTGACGGTGGCGCGCAGCTCGGCGCGCGAGGCGTCCTTGTGCAGATAGCCCCGGGCACCGGCGGCGACGGCGAGCGCGACGCCGTCGAGGTCCTCGGCGACGGTGAGCATGATGATGCGGGCGCCGGGGTCTGCGGAGAGCAGCCGGCGGACGGTCTCCACGCCGCCCAGTCCGGGCATGCGTACGTCCATCAGAATCAGGTCCGAGCGGTCCGCGCCCCAGCGGCGGAGGACTTCCTCGCCGTTGGCCGCGGTCGTCACGCGCTCGACGCCGGGCACGGTGGCGACGGCGCGGCGGAGCGCTTCTCGGGCAAGCGGGGAGTCGTCGCAGACGAGGACGGATGTCATGGCCGTCCTCCGCAGCTGATGCGCGTCACCTTGGGCCTCCAGGCTGGTTACGTATCGTCACCTGTGCGGTTGACGCCCCCGGGCACCCGCCCGAGCGCTTGTTCTGTCAACCGCCTCCGCACTCTCAACGACGGTCACTCGAAAGAGTTACGGGTCCGCCCTCCCCCTTCGGCACTCTACGTGAGGGAGCGCGTACGGAGCAGAGCGACGCAGGTCACCGTTGCTTCACCCAGAGCTATGCCCCATTTAGCGGCTTTTCCTTCACTTTGTCGGTGTCTGTAGCTAGATTCGCAATGAGTCATATTTACATCTACTTAGACAGTAGTTGTACGGTCGTGGCTGTATCGGCCCAGGCATCAGCCCAGCTATCCGCTCAGCACCGGTTTCAAGGGGACATGCGCTATGGCAGATTTCTCCCGCCTTCCCGGACCCAACGCCGACCTGTGGGACTGGCAGCTCCTCGCGGCCTGCCGGGGGGTCGACAGTTCGCTCTTCTTCCACCCGGAGGGGGAGCGCGGCGCGGCGCGGAGTGCGCGCGAGAACTCGGCGAAAGAGGTCTGCATGCGGTGCCCGGTCCGCGCGGAGTGCGCGGCCCACGCGCTGGCCGTGCGGGAGCCCTACGGCGTATGGGGCGGCCTCACCGAGGACGAGCGCGAGGAGCTCATGGGGCGGGCCCGCAATCGTCTGGTCACGACGTCGGCGGCATCGGCGGCAGGGGGCCCGGGAGCATCGGCGGGATCGGCGGCACACACGGGATCGGCGGCACGCAACTGAAGGAACGTTTCTTCAACAGGTTTCACCCGACAGGACTCAGGGCGGCCCAGCGGGGCCGCCCTTCTGATGTTCAGGTCCTTCCGATGTTCAGGCCCTTCTGATGTTCAGGTCCGGGCCGCCGTGCGCGCCAGGTGGTCGAGGGTGGCCGCGACGGCCGGGACGTTGGCCAGGTCCGGCAGGGTGAGGGCGACGATCTCCCGCTCCAGGGCGGGTTCCACGGCGACCGTGCGGGCGCCCCGCGGACGTACGGACTCGATGGCCAGCTCCGGCAGTACGGCGACGCCCAGGCCGGCGCCGACCAAGCCCACCACCGCCGGGTAGTCGTCGGTCGCGAAGTCGATGCGCGGGGTGAAACCGGCGCTCTCGCACACGCTGACCAGCTGGCGGCGGCAGCGCGGGCAGCCGGCGATCCAGGACTCCTCGGCCAGGTCGCCGATGGCGACGGAACCGGCGTCCGCGAGGCGGTGCCCCTCGGGGACCAGGCCGACCAGGCGGTCGGCGAGCAGGGGCCGGACGACCAGGTCGTCCCACTCCGCGACGGCCGGGCGGTAGCGGAAGGCGAGCGCCACGTCGCAGTCGCCTTCGCGCAGCATCTCCACCGAGCGCGGCGGCTCGGCCTCGACCAGGGAGACGCGGGTGCCGGGGTGGGCGGCGCGCAGGGCGGCGAGGGCGCCGGGCACCAGGCTGGAGCTGCCGCTGGGGAAGGAGACCAGCCGGACCCGGCCCGCCCGCAGGCCCGCGATGGCGGCGATCTCCTCCTCCGCGGCGGTGAGCCCGGCGAGGATGCCGGAGGCGTGGCGTACGAGCGCCTCGCCGGCCTGGGTGAGGCGCATCTCGCGGCCCGTGCGGATCAGCAGCGGGGTGCCTGCGGACGCTTCGAGCGCCTTCATCTGCTGGCTCACGGCGGGCTGCGTACAGCCCAGTTCGCGGGCGGCCGCGGAGAAGGAGCCGGTGGCGGCCACGGCACGCAGGACGCGGAGATGGCGGGCTTCGATCACCCTTCGAATATAAGACTTGCTTGGGTGTTCAGCGAAATATCCATTGGTCACTTTGAGTCACGCGGGCTAGCCTGCCGGGCCATGAGGATTCTGACCGTGAACGTGGGGCGGCCGAAGGCCGTCGAGTACACCGACGCGCCGAGCGGCACCACCGGGATCGACAAGCGGCCCGTCGAGGGCGCGGTGCGGGTGGCGGAGCCCGGGCCCAGGGGCGAGGGCGCGAGCGGCGTGGCCGGGGACGCGGTCTGCGACCTGCGCCACCACGGCGGTACGCACCAGGCGGTGTACGCGTACGCGCGCGAGGACCTCGACCACTGGGAGGACGTGCTGGGCCGGCCGATAGCCAACGGCGCGTTCGGCGAGAACCTGACCACGTCGGGCCTCGACGTGAACGGCGCGCGGATCGGGGAGCGCTGGCGGATCGGTTCCGCGCTCGTCCTGGAGGTGGCGTCGGCGCGGATCCCGTGCCGTACGTTCGCGAGCTGGCTGGAGGAGAAGGGCTGGGTCAAGCGGTTCACGGAGCAGGGGGCCCCGGGCGCGTACCTCCGGGTCGTCGAGCCGGGCGAGATCCGGGCCGGTGACCCGGTGGAGGTGGTGCACCGGCCGGACCACGACGTCACCGTGGCGCTCGCCTTCCAGGCCCTCACCGTGCGGCGCGAGTTGCTGCCGGGGGCCCTGGCGGCGGGGGACGCGCTCGACCCGGAGCTCCGCGAGACGGCACTCAAGTACGCGCGTACGAACGCTTCACCGACGGGCACTAACGTGCCCGTATGACGACTGCACTGATTACGGGCGCGACGGCGGGAATCGGGGCCGCCTTCGCGCGGCGGCTGGCGGCGGAGGGCCGCGACGTGGTGCTGGTGGCGCGCGATGTGAAGCGGCTTCGGGAGCAGGCGACCGAGCTGCACGACCGCCACGGTGTCGAGGCGGAGGTCCTGGCCGCGGACCTGTCGCGGGAGGAGGGGATCGCGGCCGTGGAGGCGCGGCTCTCCGACCCGAAGCGGCCGGTGGACCTGCTGGTCAACAACGCCGGGTTCGGCAACAAGGGCCGGTTCCTCGAAGTGTCCATGGCCGACGAGCTGAAGATGCTCACGGTCCACTGCGAGGCGGTGCTCCGCCTCACGGCGGCGGCGACCCGGTCGATGCGCGAGCGCGGCCGGGGCGGCGTGGTGAACGTCGCGTCGGTGGCCGCGTTCGTGCCGCGGGGCACGTACGGGGCGTCGAAGGCGTGGGTCGTGCAGTTCACCCAGGGAGCGGCGCGCGATCTGGCGGGCAGCGGGGTGCGGCTGATGGCGCTGTGCCCGGGGTTCGTACGGACGGAGTTCCACGAGCGGGCCGGGATGGGGACGGACAACATCCCCGGCTGGATGTGGCTGGACGCCGACAAGCTGGTCCGTGAGGCGCTGGCGGACCTGGCGCGCGGCAAGACGGTGTCGATCCCCGATCCGCGGTACAAGGCGCTGATGGGCGTGGTGAAGCTGGCGCCGCGCGGACTGCTCGGTGGCTTCAGCTCACGGGCGGGCCGCAAGTACGGGCCGCGGTAGCCGCGACGTGGCCGGTCGATCGGATCTCGACGGATGTCGTCGGATGCCGACGGAAGCCGACGGAAGCCGACGGAAGCGATCGAATGATCGGAACTTCTCGGGTTTCGATCAGCTGGACTAGGGTCTGAAGAGCCACCACATCTCAAGGGGGACTTCCGCGTGCGCGAGAGTGCTGTCGAACGTCATGACCGGCTGCTGGCCTTGGTCCGGGAGCGGGGCACGGCCCGGGTGTCGGAGCTGGCCGCGCAGCTGGGCGTCTCCCCCGTCACGGCGCGCCGGGACGTGGAGGCGCTGGCGGCCAGGGGGCTGCTGGACCGGGTGCACGGCCAGGTCTCCTGGCCCGAGCGGCAGTCCGGCGCCGACGGGCCGGGGCAGGACGGCGGCCCGGTGCTGGGGCTGCTCGCGCCGTCCGCGACGTACTACTTCGCGGAGATCATCCGCGGCGCGCGCGAGGCGGCGGCCGGGGCCGGGGCACGGCTGATCCTGCGCATCTCGGACTACCGGCCGGAGGACGACCGGGCGCGCACCGAAGGCCTGCTGGCGGCCGGCGCCGAGGGACTGCTGGTCGCGCCGGGCTGGCGGGCGCCGGGCGACCAGGCCGCGCACAGCGACTGGATCGCCGAGCTGCCCGTCCCGGCGGTGCTGCTGGAGCGGCGGGCCACGCCGGGCTCACCGCTGGACGCCCTGGACCGGGTGTCGTCGGACCACCGGCACGGGGTGGTCCTCGCCGTGCGCCACCTGGTCGGTCTCGGCCACGGGGCGCCGCTGCTGGTGGCCCGGGCGGACAGCCCGACCGCGCTCGCGGTGCGCGCCGGGTACGCGCAGGCGCTGGGCGCGCTGGGCCTGACCGGGCCGGGCCCGGTGATCGACTCCGTACCGGCGGAGCTGGACCCGGAGGGGTTCGAGGAGGCGGTGCGGGCGCTGTCGGCCGCGGTGGCGTCGGGCGCGGCCACGGCGGCGCTGGTGCACAACGACGTGGACGCCATCCAGATGGTGCAGCGCCTCGCCGAGCTGGGCGTACGGGTGCCGGAGGACCTGGCGCTGATCGCGTACGACGACGAGGTGGCGGCGCTCGCCGATACGCCGCTGACGGCCGTGGCGCCGCCGAAGCGGCACGTGGGGCGGCTCGCCACGCAGCTGCTGCTGGAGCGGCTCGCGGAGGCGGGAGCCGGGACCGGGGGTGTCACCGGGGCCGGGGCCGGAGCGGGGGCCGGGGCCGACCGGGAGGAGCCGCGGCGGCATGTGACGCTGCTGCCGAGGCTGCGCGTACGGGCCTCGTGCGGCGCCTCCTCGCGTGCCGCGGATCCGAAACCAGTCTGACCTTTTTTCGATCAAACAATCTTTCGCTCTTGACTTCGCTCATGAGGGGCTCAAGTATCTCGGCCACGAGGTCCGTTCCTGTCGCCCTTCGTACGAAGCTGGAGCCCCGCCATGAGCCGCAGCCGGAGAACGTCCGCCGCCATAGCCGCCACCGCCACCGTCACCGCGTTCGCCGTCCTCACGGCGTGCGGCGGCGGTGGCGGTGGCGGTGGCGGTGACGACGCGTCAGCCCCGGGGGCCGACGGCAAGCCCGTGACCCTCACCTTCTGGGGCTGGGCCAAGGGGTCGAAGGAGGTCGTCGACGCGTTCAACGCCTCGCACACGGACATCAAAGTGAGGTTCGAGGAGATCCCCGCCGGCAACGCGGGCGGCTACGCCAAGATCTCCAACGCGGTGAAGGCGGGCAACGCCCCCGACCTGGTCTCCATCGAGTACCCCTCGCTCCCCGAGTTCGTCAGCCAGGGTTCGCTCCAGGACATCGGCGCCCACTTCTCCGAGGAGGAGAAGAAGAAGCTGCTGCCGCAGGCCGTCCAGCTCACGACCCTCGGCGGCAAGACCTGGGCCGTGCCCTTCGACGCCGCGCCGCAGGCCTTCTACTACCGCAAGGACCTCTTCTCGAAGTACGGCGTCGCCGTCCCCCGCACGTGGGACGAGTTCAAGGCGGCGGCCGAGAAGGTCAAGAAGGCCGACGCCAAGGCCAGGATCGCCACCTTCTTCCCCGACGACCCGACCACCTTCGAGGCGATGGCCTGGCAGGCCGGCGCCCAGTGGTTCAAGGCCGAGGGCGACACCTGGAAGATCGAAACCGGCGACGCGGCCACCAACAAGGTCACCGCCTACTGGCAGGGGCTCCTCGACGCCGACCTCGTCCACAACGACGCCTCGTTCACCCCCGAGTGGACCGGCTCCCTGAAGAACGGCACCACCCTCGGCTACCTCGGCGCCTCCTGGGGCGCGGGCGTCCTCAAGGGCACGCTGCCCGAACAGAGCGGCAAGTGGGCCGTCGCCCCGATGCCCAGCTGGGACGGCAAGCCCGCCAGCGGCATGCTCGGCGGCTCGACCTTCGCCGTGACCAAGGACAGCGAGAAGACCGAGGCGGCGGTCGAGTTCGCGAAGTGGATGGCCACCACGGAGGAGGGCGTCACGGCCCGGATCTCGTCCGGCACCTCCAGCGCCTTCCCGGCCGCCACCGCCCTGCGCCCGGTCGCCAAGCGCTCCTTCGACGCCGGTTTCTACGGCGGCCAGGACATCTACCGGCTGTTCGAGCAGGCGGGTGCCTCCATCAACCCGCACTGGGCCTGGGGTCCGGCCACCGGCACCACCAACACCGCCATCAAGGACCGGTTCGGCAAGGTCGCGAGCGGCGGCGTCACCCTCGCCGAGGCCGTGCAGGCCGGGCACGACGCGACCGTCGCCGAGCTGACCAAGCGCGGCCTGAAGGTCGAGGGCTGAACCGGTGAAGGCCCGTGTCGCGCGCGCCGCCGGAACCGGAGTCGCTCGCGTCCACGCCGGTGCCGGTGCCGCTGCCGGCGCCCGCGTCCGTGCCGGCGCCCGTACCGCTGCCGGAGCCCGTCCCGGTGCCGGTGCCGGTGCGCGCAACCGTGCCGCAGCCGTCCTCCTGACCCCCTTCTTCGCGCTGTTCACCGCCGTGATGGTGGTGCCGGTCGGCTACGCGGTCTGGCTCAGCCTGTTCAGCGAGAAGCAGTCGGGGCTGGGCTTCGGCGGCACCGAGACCGTCTTCACCGGACTCGACAACTACGCGACCGCGCTCGCGGACCGGGCCTTCCTGGAGGGCTTCGGCGTCCTGCTCGGATACTGCCTGTTCTACATTCCGCTGCTGCTCGCCGGGGCCCTCACCCTCGCCCTGCTGCTCGACTCGGCGCTCGCCCGCGCCCGTCGCTTCTTCCAGCTCGCGCTCTTCCTGCCGCACGCCGTGCCCGGCATCATCGCCGCGCTGATCTGGGTCTACCTCTACACGCCCCAGCTCAGCCCGGTCGTGAAGGCCATGGAGTCCGGCGGGATCGGCTTCGACTTCTTCTCCCCCGAAGGCGCCCTCCCCTCCATCGTCAACATCGCGCTGTGGGAATGGCTCGGCTACAACATGGTGATCTTCTACGCGGCCCTCCAGGCCATCGACCGCTCCGTCCTCGAAGCGGCGACGGTCGACGGCGCCGGTGCCTGGCGCATCGCGTTCGGCATCAAACTCCCGCTGATCCGCGCGTCGCTGACGATGGTCGCGCTCTTCACCCTCATCGGCTCGCTCCAGCTGTTCACCGAGCCGCTGATCCTCAACAAGGGCACGGGCTCCGCCGTCACCTCCTCCTGGACGCCCAACATGTACGCGTACTCCGCGGCCTTCGACCGCAACGACTACGGGCTCGCCGCCGCCGCTTCCGTACTCCTCGCGCTCACCGCCGCGCTGCTGTCCTTCGCCGTCACCCGCCTCACCGGCCGCCGCCAGGAGAAGCACGCATGAGCGCGACCGCCCGCCCCGGGCCGCCCAGCCGCTGGCTGTCCCGCACCGCCGTCAACGGCGTCCTGCTGCTGTCCACCGCCTACATGCTCTTCCCCCTCGTCTGGCTGGTCACGGCCGCCACCAAGGACGCGGGCGGGCTGCTCGGCGGGGACGCCCTCTCCTTCGAGGGCTTCGACCTGTCCGGCAACCTGACCCGGCTCGCCGAGTACGGCGACGGCGTCTACTTCCGCTGGTACCTCAACAGCCTGCTGTACGCGGGCGGCGGCGCCCTCGTCTGCTCGCTGATCTGCGTCGCCGCCGGCTACGCCTTCGACAAGTACGACTTCCGGGGCAAGGAGAAGCTCTTCGGCACCGTCCTGCTGGGCGTGCTCGTCCCCACCACCGCGCTCGCCCTGCCCATGTACCTGCTCGCCAGCAACACCGGCATCGTCAACACCTACTGGGCCGTGCTGATCCCGGTCCTGGTCAACCCCTTCGGCGTCTACCTCTCCCGCGTCTTCAGCGCCGGCTACATCCCCGGCGAGGCGCTGGAGGCCGCCCGTATCGACGGGGCCGGCGAACTGCGCACCTTCTGGTCCATCGGGCTGCGCATGGTGATGCCGGGCTTCGTGACCGTCTTCCTCTTCCAGTTCACCGCCATCTGGAACAACTTCTTCCTCCCCCTGGTGATGCTCTCGGACCAGAAGCTCTTCCCGTTGAGCCTCGGCCTGTACGCATGGAACAGCAACGCCCACGCCGAACCGGACTTCTACCCCCTCGTCGTCACCGGCTCCCTGCTCGCCGTCGTCCCCCTGGTCGTTGCGTTCGTCTCCCTCCAACGCCACTGGAAAGCCGGCCTGACCGCCGGCAGCGTCAAGTGAGGAGCTCGGTTTCCACCATGCACCACGCCACCGACAACCGGCCGACGGTCCTCCTGGCGATGGGCCCCGGCATCGCGGACCGCCTGTTCACCGACGCGCACCGCGCCCGCCTCGCCGCCCTGTCGCGCACCGACCCGCACCTCGTCGCCCACGACCTGACCGCGCCCACCCCCCGTATCGCGGCCGCCCTCGCGGAGGCCGAGGTCCTCTTCACCTGCTGGGGCGCCACCCCGCTGACGGCCGCCGTCCTCGACCGGGCCCCGCGCCTGCGCGCCGTCGTCCACGCCGCCGGGTCGGTCAAGCACCACGTCACCGGGGCCTGCTGGGCGCGCGGCCTCACCGTCACCTCGGCGGCCGCGGCCAACGCGCTGCCCGTCGCCGAGTACACGCTCGGCGCGATCCTCCTCGCCGGAAAGCACGTCCTGCCCTCGGCCCGGCGGTACGCGCAGCTGCGCGCCGCGCACGACTGGCACGAGGAGCTCGCCGCCGCCGGCAACTACCGCCGTACCGTCGGCATCGTCGGCGCCTCGCGCATCGGCCGCCGCGTGATCGAGCTGCTGCGCCCCTTCGACCTGCGGGTCCTGCTGTACGACCCGTACGTGGACGCCGCCGGGGCGGCGGCGCTCGGCGTGGAGCCGGTGCCCCTGGACGAGTTGTGCGCCCGCGCGTCGGTCGTCTCCGTCCACGCGCCTCAGCTGCCGTCGACGTACCGGATGATCGGGCCGCGCCAGCTGGCGGCGATGCCGGACGGGGCGACGCTGGTCAACACCTCGCGCGGCTCGCTCGTCGACGAGGAGGCCCTCCTGACGCACCTGCGCTCCGGCCGTCTGCACGCCGTCCTGGACGTGACGGACCCGGAGCTGCCGCCGCCAAACTCGCCGCTGTACGAGCTGCCGAACGTGCTGCTCACGCCGCACGTGGCCGGTTCGCTCGGCAACGAGCTGCACCGGATGGCGGACCAGGCGCTGGACGAGCTGGAGCGGTACGCGGCGGGCGTGCCGTTCGCCGACCCCGTGCGGCCCTCGCAGCTGACCAGGTCGGCATAGCCGCCCGGAGCAGCACCGAGGCCCGGTGCCCCCGCGACGGGGGCACCGGGCCTCTGGCGTACCGCGAACTACTGCGTACTACTCCGTACTACTGCGTCTGGTGACGTCAGTGGGCGTGGCCGTGGCTGTGGCCGTGGCCCGCGTCCGCCGGCTCCTCTTCCTTCTTCTCGACCACGAGCGTCTCGGTGGTCAGGAGGAGGGAGGCGATCGACGCGGCGTTCTCCAGCGCGGAGCGCGTGACCTTGACCGGGTCGATGACGCCGGCCTTCACCAGGTCGCCGTACTCGCCGCTGGCGGCGTTGAAGCCCTGGCCCTTGTCGAGCTCCGCCACCTTCGAGGTGATGACGTAGCCCTCGAGGCCCGCGTTCTCGGCGATCCAGCGCAGCGGCTCGACCGCGGCGCGGCGGACGACCGCGACACCGGTGGCCTCGTCGCCGGTCTTGCCGAGGTTGCCCTCGAGCACCTTGACGGCGTGGACCAGCGCGGAGCCACCACCGGAGACGATGCCCTCCTCGACCGCGGCGCGGGTCGCGGAGATGGCGTCCTCCAGACGGTGCTTGCGCTCCTTCAGCTCCACCTCGGTGGCGGCGCCGACGCGGATCACGCACACGCCGCCGGCCAGCTTCGCGAGACGCTCCTGGAGCTTCTCGCGGTCCCAGTCGGAGTCGGTGGACTCGATCTCGCCCTTGATCTGCGCCACGCGGCCGGCGACGTCCTCGGACTTGCCGCCACCGTCGACGATGGTGGTGTCGTCCTTGGTGACCGTCACGCGGCGGGCGGTGCCGAGCACGTCCAGGCCGACCTGGTCGAGCTTGAGGCCGACCTCCTCGGCGACGACGGTGGCGCCGGTGAGGGCGGCCATGTCGCCGAGCATCGCCTTGCGGCGGTCGCCGAAGCCGGGGGCCTTGACCGCGACCGCGTTGAAGGTGCCGCGGATCTTGTTGACGACCAGGGTGGACAGGGCCTCGCCCTCGACGTCCTCGGCGATGATCAGCAGCGGCTTGGAGGAGCCGGCCTGGATGATCTTCTCGAGGAGCGGGAGCAGGTCGGCGATCGCGGCGATCTTGCCCTGGTGGATCAGGATGTACGGGTCGTCGAGGACGGCCTCCATACGCTCCTGGTCGGTCACCATGTACGGGGACAGGTAGCCCTTGTCGAAGGCCATGCCCTCGGTGAAGTCGAGCTCCAGGCCGAAGGTGTTGGACTCCTCGACGGTGATGACACCGTCCTTGCCGACCTTGTCCATCGCCTCGGCGATGAGCTCGCCGACCTGCTGGTCCTGCGCGGAGAGCGCGGCCACGGCGGCGATGTCGGCCTTGTCGTCGATCGGGCGCGCGGTGGCGAGCAGCTCGTCGGAGACGGCCTTGACCGCGGCGTCGATGCCCTTCTTCAGGGCGGCCGGGGAGGCGCCGGCGGCGACGTTGCGCAGGCCCTCGCGGACCAGCGCCTGGGCCAGCACGGTGGCGGTGGTGGTGCCGTCACCAGCGATGTCGTTGGTCTTGGTGGCCACCTCCTTCACCAGCTGGGCGCCGAGGTTCTCGTACGGGTCGTCGAGCTCGACCTCGCGGGCGATCGTCACACCGTCGTTGGTGATGGTGGGCGCGCCGAACTTCTTGTCGATGACGACGTTGCGGCCCTTGGGGCCGATGGTCACCTTGACGGTGTCGGCGAGCTTGTTGACGCCGCGCTCGAGGGCGCGACGGGCGTCCTCGTCGAACTTCAGGATCTTCGCCATGGGGCTGAGTCAGTCCTCTCGAACGAACCGCGCCCCTCGACGCCCGGCGCTGTGGAGAGCGGGGCGGCCAGGGGCGCAGCTCAAAGCATCTCTGCTTCGGGAAAAGCGGGGTGAATTACTTCTCGACGATCGCGAGCACGTCGCGGGCCGAGAGGACGAGGTACTCCTCGTTGTTGTACTTCACCTCGGTGCCGCCGTACTTGCTGTACAGCACGATGTCGCCGGTCTTGACGTCGAGCGGCAGGCGCTCGCCGTTCTCGAAGCGGCCCGGGCCCACGGCGAGGACGACGCCCTCCTGGGGCTTCTCCTTCGCGGTGTCCGGGATGACCAGGCCAGAGGCCGTGGTCTGCTCGGCGTCGAGCGGCTGGACCACAACACGGTCCTCGAGCGGCTTGATGGCAACCTTGGAGCTGGTGGTCGTCACGATCCGACCTCCCCCTTCGGAGATCTCACGGGGTTAACTGTCTGAGGTGGCGACCAGGTGGATCCGTCGTCGCGGGTGCCGGACCTGCCCGTCGCTGTGTTGGCACTCTCCGGTGGGGAGTGCCAGAGCCGAGACTATGACCGCGATTAGCACTCGGTCAAGCGGAGTGCCAATTCAGAGGCGGCGCGGCGTTTTCTCACCGCCCTCGGCAGGGTCCTCCGCGACGGGTCCTCAGACGTAGTCCTCGAGCTTCGCGACGGCGTAGCCCTTCGCCGTCACGACGTTCATGACGTACCGGATCATGTCCGCCATGCTGCCCTTCCAGTCCTCCCGGCCCCGGAAGTGCGTGAGGATGATGTCGCCGGGGTGCAGGTCCCGGTCCCACTCGCGCCACTCCATGTGGTCGGGGAACGCCTCGGCCGCCCACAGCGGTACGGCCTTGACGCCGCAGGACCGGGCGGCGCGCAGCGTGTCGGCGTTGTAGTTGCCGTACGGCGGGCGGAAGAGCGGCGGGCGCGTGCCGTAGCGCTTCTCGATGACGTCCTGCTGGCCGCAGATCTCGCGCTTCTGCTCCGCGTAGGAGAGGGCGGGCATGTAGCGGTGGTTGAGGGTGTGGTTGTGCAGGGCGACGCCGGTGCGCTGCATCTTCTTGAAGTAGCCGTAGTCCTCCCTGACGAGGTAGTCGCTGAGGAACGCGCTGTAGGGGATGTCGAGTTCGTCCATCATCCGCACCAGCTCGGGGTCCTTCTCGGCACCGTCGTCGATGGTGAGGAAGACGATCCGCTCCTTGGTGGGGACGGTCGTGAAGACGGGCGGCAGGGTGGGGTCGCCCACGCCGAAGCCCTTACGGAAGGTGATCTTCGGTTTCTCGGCGGCCGTGGGCGGCGGGGGCGCGGCCAGCGGCGTGAGCTTCAGCCCCCACTTGCGGGCGGCGACGGCGCGGGCGGCCTGCGCGCGCTTGACCCTCTCGACGTACGCGGCCAGCGCGCCGGCCGGTCCGGCGGCCGCGGCCCCGCCGCCCTGGCGCGGCTCGGGCTGTCCGCCGGCGGGGGCGACGTCCTCCCGTCCGGAGTCGGGGTCACCGCAGGCGGCGAGTGCGGCGAGGAGGAGAGCGGCGAGCACGGCGGCGGCGCGCCGGGGCCACCACCCCCTCGCGACCGACGGCATTTGTTCCGTTTGTCGTACTAGCTGCATGGCGCCGCATCCTGTCAGCGCCGCGCCCCGCCGCCCGGGCGACACCGCCGCCCCGCGCGCACCATCGCCCACCTGGCCCACAATGGGGCGGGTGACCGATCTCGCCGCCTTCTCCGCGCTCCTCACCGACGAGGGCCAGGCCCTGCTGGCCGCCCTGCGCGACTACGACCCGTCCCAGGAACTCGCCGTCGCCTCCCGGCTGCGCCGGGACCACCCGGCCGAGCTGGTCACGACGGCGATCGGACAGGCCCGGCTGCGGCAGCGGGCGGTGGCGAAGTTCGGCGCGGAGGACGCGTACCGGATGTACTTCACGCCCAACGGCGTCGAGCAGTCGACCCGGGCCTCCGTCGGCGCCTACCGCGCGGCGCGCTTCAAGGAGCTGGGCGTACGCGGCGTCGCGGACCTCTGCTGCGGCATCGGCGGCGACGCCGTCGCGCTGGCCCGCGCGGGGATCCGGGTCCTGGCCGTGGACCGGGACCCGCTGACCGCCGGGGCCGCCCGGGCGAACGCCGAGGCGCTGGGCCTGACCGACCTGATCGAGGTGCGCTGCGCGGACGTCACGGAGGTCGACACCTCCGGGTACGACGCGGTCTTCGTGGACCCGGCCCGGCGCGGTGGCCGGGGCCGCGTGTTCGACCCCGAGGCGTACTCGCCGCCGCTGTCCTGGGCCGTCGGCACGGCGCTCGGGGCGCCGCGCGCCGCGCTGAAGATCGCCCCCGGCATCCCGCACGAGACGGTGCCGCCGGAGGCCGAGGCCGAGTGGATCTCGGACGGCGGCGACGTGAAGGAGGCCGTCCTCTGGTTCGGCACCCGCCCCGGCGCGGTCACCGCCACGCTGCTCCCGGGCCCGCACACCCTCGGCGGCCGCGGCCTGCCCAACCCGCCGGTCCGCGAGGTCGGCCGTTTCCTGTACGAGCCCGACGGCGCGGTCATCCGCGCCCACCTGGTCGCCGAGGTCGCCGAGGAGCTCGGCGGCGGGCTGCTCGACGAGACGATCGCCTACATCACGGCGGACGAGCTGCGCCCGACGCCGTACGCCACCGCGTACGAGATCACCGATCGGATCCCCTTCAACGTCAAGAAGCTCAAGTCCCTCCTGCGCGAACGCGAGGTGGGCAACCTGACGGTCAAGAAGCGCGGCTCGGCGGTCGAACCGGAAGAGCTCCGCCGCAAGCTGAAGCCGAAGGGCCCGAACGCCGCGACGGTCTTCCTGACCCGGGTGGCGGGGGCGCCGACGATGCTGATCGGACGCCCCGCGTAAGGCGCTTCACCGCGCGGTCTCCGGGTGGCGTGCCCCCAGGCGTACCGCCCAGCGGTAGTGGCCCACCGCCTTGGTCACGGCGATCAGGCCGTGCACCCACAGGATGAGGCCGACGCCCATGAGGGCGGCGACCTCGGCGTACGTCGTGGAGCCGGGGCGGGCGGAGGCGGGGACCGCGAAGCAGAGCCAGAGGCCCGACGCGCACAGCGCGAAGGAGAGCAGGAACCAGATCAGGCTGAGCACCGGCACCCGGAAGACGGCGTCGCGCGGCGGGTCGCTGTCGAGGGACGCCCACTGGGCGAGCAGTTCGCGCGCCGCGCGGTCACGGCGGACGGCGAAGGCCACGGCGAACACGGCCGGGATCACGACGGCGAGGCCCACGCAGACGCCGAGGGCGCCCGCCATCGCCGTGAGCGGGTCCACCAGGCCGTCCTCCAGCGACATCAGCGCTCCGCCGACCATCAGCCAGCCCGCCTGCAGGCCCGCCAGCGTCAGCAGGAACAGCACTAGCCGCCGCCCGCCCACGATGTGCCAGGTCAGCTCTCCCATGGCCCGGTTCCGGTCGGCGAGCAGCGCCGCACGGTCCGGCCAGGTGCGCAGGTGCGGGGGCGGCGGGGGCGGGGGCAGGAGGCGACGGGGAGACATGCTCCGAGGCTAGCGACCGTGATCGCGCGGGGGGAAAGGCGCCCGGCGTCAGACGTAGTCCTCCAGGCGGGCGACCGTGAAGCCCTGCTCCTGGATGCGGCGCAGCATGTTCGCCGTCATCTCGGTCATCGAGGTGCCCTTGAGGTCCTGCGGGCCGCGGAAGTGGGCCAGGACGATGTCACCGGGGTGGAGCTTCCGGTCGCCGCGCTGGTACTGCATGTTGGTGATCTGCATCGACTCGCGCCACAGCACGATCGCCTCGACACCGCACTGCGCGGCGGCCGCGCGGGTGTCCTCGTTCCAGTTGCCGTACGGCGGGCGGAAGAGGCGCGGGGCGGTGCCGTAGGTCCGCTCCAGCTTCTCCTGCTGGCCGCAGATCTCGCGCTGCTGGGCGGCGGCGCCGAGGGTGCGGAGGTTGGGGTGGGTGAGCGTGTGGTTGGCGACGCCCGCGCCGCCGCCGAGGTCGCGCAGGCGCGTGAAGTACGCGTAGTCGTCGCGGATGGCGGCGTCCGTCAGGAACATCGTGAAGGGGACCTTCAGCTCCCGCATCATCTCGACGAACTCGGGGTCCTTCTCGGCGCCGTCGTCGAAGGTGAGGAAGACGACCTTGTCGGTGGTCGGTATCTCGCTGATGACGGGCACCGGACCGCCCGCGCCCGTCTTCACCGGCTTGGTCTTCGGCGGGGCCGGTGGCGCCGGGAAGGGCTTCAGGCCCCATTTCGCGTACGCGGCCGAGGCGTCCGGTGCCTGGCGCGGCGGCGCGGCCGCGGTCGTGCTCGGTGCCGGCTCCGGGACCGTTGCCGAGCCGGAACCGGAACCGGAGCCGGAACCCGACGCCGTACAGCCCGATATGAGCAGTGCCGCGGCCAGCGCCGCCGCACCCGCGATGTACTTCCCCACCCTGCAACCCCATGTTCGAACGTCTGATCAGCCGCGTACTGCTTGACGGCTGAACGACTCCGGGGGTTGCCTCAGGCCGCCGTCCCGTGGGACTCGAACCGCCAGCGGTGGACCGGCCGCGTGACCAGGTCCGCCGGCGGCTCGGGCAGTTCGGGCAGGTCCGCGTCGTACGCGGCGTCCCACCACGTCAGGACGAGCACCCGGCCGCCCGGCGCCGTGAAGGTCTCACGGCGCTGCGGTACGGCCTGCGGTACGGCGGCGAGTTCGGCCGCCCGCGCCCACGCCAGCAGCTCCGGGCCGCGGCCCTCGGCGGCGCGGGCCTCCCACATCAGGGTGACCACGGTCATGAGTAGAGGTTGTCCTTGCTGATCTCGTGGACGTGGTCGTGGTCGTGACCGTGGCCGTGGTTGCCGGGCACGTGCGGCTCGGTCACCGGCAGGGAGGAGTCCGCGGGCAGCTCCAGGTCCGAGGCCGGCCGGTTGCGGGCGACCATCTCGGCGCCGAGCGCCGCGACCATCGCGCCGTTGTCCGTGCACAGGCCCGGCCGGGGCACGCGCAGCCGGATGCCGGCCCGCTCGCACCGCTCCTCGGCGAGCGCGCGCAGCCGCGAGTTGGCCGCCACACCGCCGCCGATCATCAGGTGGTCGACGCCCTCGTCCTTGCACGCGCGTACGGCCTTGCGGGTCAGGACGTCGACGACCGCCTCCTGGAAGGACGCCGCCACGTCACGGACCGGCACCTCCTCGCCGGCGGCGCGCTTCGCCTCGATCCAGCGGGCCACCGCGGTCTTCAGGCCCGAGAAGGAGAAGTCGTACGCCGGGTCGCGCGGCCCGCTCAGGCCGCGCGGGAACGCGATCGCGGACGGGTCGCCCTCCTTCGCCAGCCGGTCGATCACCGGCCCGCCCGGGAAGCCGAGGTCCAGCACGCGCGCGATCTTGTCGAACGCCTCGCCCGCCGCGTCGTCGATCGTCGCGCCCATGGGCCGTACGTCGGAGGTGATGTCCGGCGCGAGCAGCAGCGACGAGTGGCCGCCGGAGACGAGCAGCGCCATCGTCGGCTCGGGCAGCGGCCCGTGCTCCAGCTGGTCGACGCAGATGTGCGAGGCGAGGTGGTTCACGCCGTACAGCGGCTTGCCGAGCGCGTACGCGTACGCCTTGGCCGCCGAGACGCCGACGAGGAGCGCGCCCGCGAGGCCCGGGCCGGCCGTGACCGCGATGCCGTCGAGGTCGCGGGCGGAGACCCCGGCCTGCTCCAGGGCGCGCTCGATGGTGGGGACCATCGCCTCCAGGTGGGCGCGGGAGGCGATCTCGGGCACGACGCCGCCGTACCGCGCGTGCGCGTCCACGCTCGACGCGACGGCGTCCGCGAGCAGGGTGGTGCCCCGGACGATGCCGACGCCGGTCTCGTCGCAGGAGGTCTCGATGCCGAGGACGAGGGGTTCGTCAGCCATCACTCTCAGTTCCTTGTACGGTCAGGCGCATCACCAGCGCGTCGATGTTGCCCGGCTGGTAGTAAGCGCGGCGGAAGCCGATCGGTTCGAAGCCGAAGCGCTCGTACAGCTTCTGGGCGCGGGTGTTGTCCACGCGCACTTCGAGGAGCACCTCGTCGCACTCGAAGGCGGTGGCGTGCCGCAGCAGTTCGGTCAGGAGCCGCGCCCCGAGGCCGGTCCCCCACTGGTCGCGGGCGACGGCGATGGTCTGTACGTCGCCGAGGCCGCCGGCCGCCGCGAGCCCGGCGTACCCGACGATCCGCCCGTCGGGCGCGGACTCGGCCACGACGTAGCGGCGGGTGGAGTGCGGGCCGCGTGCGTGGGCGAGCTCGGACCAGAACATCCCGGCCGACCAGGCGTCGTCGGGGAACAGCTCCCGCTCCAGCGCCAGCACCGGTTCGATGTCCCACCAGCGCATCTCGCGAAGCGTGGCCGTGGTCACCGTGGTCACTTCGGCGTGACCACCTTGTAGTTCTTCGGCACCTGGGCGTCGGGGCGGCGCAGGTACAGCGGCAGCGGGTCCTCGAACGACCCGCCGTCCCGCAGCCGTTCGGCGGCGAGCGCGGCGAGGGCCCCGGCCGACTGGTGCTCGGGGTCGCGGGCGTCGGGGAACACCTCGCCGTACAGGCGCGCTCCGGCGCCGACGGCGGGGAGGCCGGCGACCTGGTCGGCGATGTCGGCGGGGCGGTCGACGGCGGGGCCGGTCGCGCGTGTACGGCAGTCGTCGTAGCGCGCCCAGTAGACCTCCTTGCGGCGCGCGTCCGTCGCCACGACGAACGGCTCGTCGATCCCGGAGGCGTACGCGAGCCCGTCGAGCGTGCACACGCCGTGCACCGGTACGCCGCCGAGCGCCGACGCGAAGGTGGCGGCGGTGACGAGGCCGACCCGCAGCCCGGTGTACGGGCCGGGGCCGACGCCCACGACGATGCCGGTCACGGCGTCCAGCGTGCGGCCGGCCTCCCGGAGCACCCGGTCGACGGCGGGCAGCAGCAGCTCCCCGTGGCGGCGGGCGTCGACCTGGGCGGCCTCGGCGAGGACGGAGTCCCCGTCGTGGAGGGCGACGGTGACGGCGGGTGTGGCGGTATCCATGGCGAGCAAGAGCACGCAAACAGCCTACGGCTCCCGGGGCGGGGGCACGGCCGCCCCGGTCGGTCCGCCCGCCGACTGCTACCGTCACCCCCATACGTACGCGTACGCGCGAGAGGTGGGCAGCAGGGTGGCAAGGAGCAGCTCGGGATTCGTGGCCGGGCTCACCGTGGCGGCGCTGGCCGCGGTCGGTTTCCTCGCCTATCAGGCGTCGGCCAACGTCCCCGCCGACCTCGCGGCGAAGCCCTCGGCGTCGCCGAGCGGCCCCGCGACCCCGGCGCCCGCGCCGGGCGGCGCCACCAAGACCGCGGACCCGCTGGCCCTGCCGGAGGAGTCGGGCACGGGGATGCGGGTGGTGTACGCGCTCGGCGCCCGGCGCGTCTGGCTGGTGGACGCGGACGACAAGGTCACGCGGACGTTCGCGGTGATGCCGAGCACGGTCAACCCGAAGCCGGGCACGTACGCCGTGACGACCCGCTCGGGGAGCGTGCCGGGCTCCGACGGCGTACGGGTCGAGCACGTGGTGCGGTTCGCCCGGGTCGACGGGGTGACGATCGGCTTCAGCGCGGCGGTGGACGGCACGATGGCCAGCCCGGACCCGACGCGCAAGACGGGCGGTATCCGGATGACGCGGGCGGACGGCGACGCAATGTGGACGTTCGCGGCCGTCAACTCGAAGGTCGTCGTCGTCCCGTAAGGCGTGACGCCGGTCGGGCCGTTACGCGGGGCGGGCCGTTACGCCGCGTCCGACGCCACGGCGTCGTCCCCCGGCACGTCCGCGTCGGCGTCCGCTTCGGCACCGTCGCCGTTCTCGGCCCGGGGCGGGGTGGACACGGCGCTGGCCGCCGCACACGACGCCAGCAGATCACGCATCGAGACATCCTGCTCGGACGTCGGCATCGGTTGCCTCCTGGGGCTCCGGGGGCAGGCGTGGTTAGGTAGACCTAACCACGTACGGGTGTCCATGGGACCACGCCCCGGACGTACGACGCAACATCGTGCCGACACCTTGTCGGAAACTACGGGGAACACGGCGCCGCCCGAGGCCGCGAGACACGAGCCGCGAGACACGAGCCGCGAGACACGAGACACGAGGCTCAGGCGAGGTCCGGGTCCAGGTCCGATCCCAGGCCCAGGCCCAGGCCGCCGAGGTCCGCCTCCGCCCAGCGCGCCCCGTACCCGGACAGCGTCACCACGCGCCGCTCGTCGTCCGTCGAGCCGACCACGCGGTGGATCACCACGTGCAGCCGGTCCTCGGACAGCTCCTCGACCTTGCCCTCGCCCCACTCCACGACCACCACCGAGTCCGGCAGGGACACGTCGAGGTCGAGGTCCTCCATCTCGTCGAGGCCGCCGCCGAGGCGGTAGGCGTCGACGTGGACGAGCGCGGGGCCGCCGGTCAGCGACGGGTGGACGCGGGCGATGACGAACGTCGGGGACGTGACCGCCCCCCGTACGCCGAGCCCTTCGCCGAGCCCGCGCGTCATGGTCGTCTTGCCCGCGCCCAGCTCACCGGTCATCAGGACCAGGTCGCCGGGGCGCAGCAGCTTCGCCAGCGCGCGGCCGAGCTCCTGCGTCTGCTCGGGCGCGTGGAGGGTGAACCGGGCGGTGGCGGCGGGGGCTTCTGCGGCTGCGGCCTCGGTGCCGTCAGCCGCCGGGCTGTGCGGTGCTTCCATACCCGCCAACGTTAGCCGCTGCCGACACCGCCCCCACGCGCGCCAGCAGGTCCGCGAGCCGGTCGGTCACCGCCTCCGGGTGCTCCAGCATCACCAGGTGCCCGCCGTCCGGGACGATGACCAGCTCGGCGTCGGGGAGGAGGTCGGCGATCGTCTCGGTGTGCGAGCTGGGCGTGACCAGGTCCTGGTCGCCCGCGAGCGCGAGCACCGGCACCTCGGCGAAGACGCGGAGCGCGTCCGCCTTGTCGTGGTCCGTGAACGCCGGGTAGAACTCCGCGACGACGTCGATCGGCGTGCCCTCGATCATCCGCTCCGCGAACCGGGCGACGGCCGGGTCCACGTCCCGCGACGAGAACGAGTACCGCTTGATGAGCCCCGCGAACAGGTCCGCGGTCGCCCCCCGCGCGCGCTCCACCAACTCCGCCTGCGAGCCGAGCGCCCGCAGCACGCCCGGCAGGACGCGCCGGACGGCGTTGACCCCCGCGACCGGGAGGCCGTAGTTCACCTCGCCGAGCCGGCCGCACGACGTACCGACGAAGGCGACGCCGACGACCCGCTCGCGGATCAGCTCGGGGTACTGGTCGGCCAGCGCCATCACCGTCATGCCGCCCATCGAGTGCCCGACCAGCACGAGCGGCCCCTCGGGCGCGGCGGCGTCGATGACGGCCTTCAGGTCGCGGCCCAGCTGGTCGATGGAGACCGGCACGGCGTCGGCGTCCGGGCGGCGGCGCTGGGCGACGCCGCGCCCCGAACGGCCGTGGCTGCGCTGGTCCCAGTGGACGGTGCGCACCAGGCCGCGCAGGGCGGCGCGCTGGAAGTGCCAGGAGTCCTGGTTGAGGCAGTAGCCGTGGCTGAAGACGACCGTGACGGGCGCGGGCGCCTTGGCGCCGAAGAGGCGGCGCCGGCGCGGGATGCCGCCTCCCGCGTCCGCCTCGTCGGGGTCGGCCACCTCGTCGACCTCGTAGTACAGCTCCGTGCCGTCGTCCGCCGCGGCCTTGCCGGGGGTGCCGCGCAGCGCGCCGTACGGGCCCGCCGCGTCCAGCGCGAGGCGCGCCTTCTTGCGCATGCCGCGCCCGACGGTGAGGCGCTCTATGGCGACACCGGCGGCCGCGCCGGCCGCGATCACTCCTATCGCCGCGCCGGCGAAACCGGCGCGGCGCCAATTGCCGGCGGCCGCGGCCTCCACCGCACTGGTCTCACTCACGCGGCAGCTCCTCGTCGGTCAGGTCGCGTCGGTTACGTTCGTATAGACGCGTGGTACCCGCGATCCGATCCGGGTCACGATCTCGTACGCGATCGTGTCCGCCGCCCGCGCCCAGTCCTCGGCGGTCGGCTCACCCTGGTCACCCGGCCCGAACAGCACGGCCCGCGCGCCCGGCTCCACGGCGTCGCCCTCCAGGTCGACCACGAACTGGTCCATCGCGACCCGGCCGGCCACCGTCCGCACCCGGTCCCCGACCAGCACCGGGCCGCGGCCGGAGGCGTGGCGCGGGATGCCGTCGGCGTACCCGAGGGGGATGAGGCCGAGGGTGGTCGGGCCGTCGGTGACGTAGTGGTGCCCGTAGCTGACGCCGTGCCCGCCCGGCACGTTCTTGACGAGCGCGACGCTCCCCACCAGCCGCATGACGGGCCGCAGCCCGAAGTCGGCCGGTGCGCCCAGCTCGGGGATCGGCGAGACGCCGTACATGGCGATCCCGGTCCGTACGAGGTCGAAGTGGGTCTCGGGCAGGGTGAGGGTGGCCGGGGAGTTGGCCAGGTGCCGCACCTCGGGCCGGACGCCCGCCTTCTCGGCGTACTCCAGCATGGTGTGGAACGCGTCCAGCTGGGCGGCGATGGAGGGGTGGCCGGGCTCGTCGGCGCAGGCGAAGTGCGACCAGATGCCGGTGACCCGGAGCAGGCCGTCGGCCTCGGCCCTCAGCGCCTCGCCGACGAGCCGGGGCCAGTCGGCGGGCTGGCAGCCGTTGCGGCCGAGGCCCGTGTCGGCCTTGAGCTGCACGCGCGCCGGCTGTGCGGTCCGGCGCGCCGCCTCGATGACCTCGTCCAGGGCCCACATCCCGCTCACGGCCACGTCCACGTCGGCCCGGATGGCCTCGTCCCAGGGGCCGCCGGGGGTCCACAGCCAGCACAGGACGGGCGCGTCGATCCCGGCCGCCCGCAGGGCGAGCGCCTCGTGCGGCGTGGCGGTCCCGAGCCAGGTGGCTCCCGCCTCCAGCGCCGCCCGGGCACAGGGCACGGCGCCGTGCCCGTACGCGTCGGCCTTCACGACGGCCATGACCTGGACGTCCGTCCCCACGCGCCCGCGCAGGGCACGCACGTTGGCGCGCAGCGCCCCGAGATCGATCTCGGCGCGGGCGCGAAGGGTCTGCGGTGTCTCACTCATCGCGCCCAGTCTCTCAGGTGCGCCCGTCGCCCTCGCCGCGCGCTCATGTCATACCTGTCACGCGATACCTGTCACGCGAGCCCCCGCCACGCCCCCGGCAGCGCCTCCGCCACGTCGTACGCCGTGATCGGCGCCTCCCGCGCCGCCCGCCGTGCCGCGAGGCCGTGGAGGTACGCCGCCACCGACGCGGCGTCCCGGGGCGCGAGGCCGGCCGCGAGCAGGGAGCCGGCGAGGCCCGACAGGACGTCGCCGCTGCCCGCGGTGGCGAGCCACGCCGTACCCGTGGGGTTGACGCGTACCGGCCCCTCCGGGGCGGCGACCAGCGTCGTCGAGCCCTTGAGCAGCACGGTCGCGCCGTACCGGCCCGCGAGCTCCCGCACCGCCTCCAGGCGCCGGGCCTCGACGTCCTCGCGGGCGACGCCCAGCAGCGCGGCGGCCTCGCCCGCGTGCGGGGTCAGGACGGTGGGGGCGGGGCGGGCCCGGACGGCCGCCGGGTCCAGGTGGCGCAGGCCGTCGGCGTCGACCAGGACCGGCACGTCGGAGGCGAGGACGTCGTCGACGCCGGGCGTGTCGCCGAGGCCGGGCCCGATGACCCACGCCTGGACGCGGCCCGCCTTCGCCGGGGGCCCGGCGTGGACGAGCGTCTCCGGATGGCGCGCGAGGACGGCGTCGCCGGCCGGGCCGACGTACCGCACGGCCCCGGCGCCGCCGCGCAGCGCGCCGGAGACCGCGAGCACCGCCGCGCCGGGGTAGCGGGCGGAGCCGGCGACCACGCCGACGACGCCGCGGCGGTACTTGTCGCTCTCGCCGGAGGGGACCGGCAGCAGCCGGGCCACGTCGGCGTGCTGGAGCGCCTCCAGCTCGGGCTCGGCCGGCAGCCGGAGCCCGATGTCGACGAGCCGCACGGCGCCGGCGTACTCCCGCGCCGGGTCGATCAGCAGCCCCGGCTTGTACGTCCCGAAGGTCACCGTCGCGTCCGCGCGCACCGCCTCCCCCGCGACCTCGCCGGTGTCGGCGTCCACGCCGCTGGGCAGGTCCACGGCGACGACGGCCGCCCCGGAGTCGTGGGCCGCGCGCACCACGGGCACGGCGTCGGGCCGCAGACCGCCGCGCCCGCCGATGCCGGTGATCCCGTCGAGGACGAGGTCGGCGCGGGCGAGGACCGCGTACGGGTCCTCGGCGACGTGCCCGCCCGCGCCGCGCAGCGCCGCCAGCCCGCCTTCGTGGGCTTGGGAGCCGAGCAGCACCGCCGAGACGCCGGCCCCGCGCCGGGCCAGGCGGGCGCCCGCGTAGAGCGCGTCGCCGCCGTTGGCGCCGCTGCCGACGAGCAGCACCACGCGGGCGCCGTAGACGCGGCCCAGCAGCCCGGCGCAGGCGGCGGCCAGTCCGGCCGCGGCCCGCTGCATCAGGGCGTCTTGCGGCAGCCGCGCCATCAGTTCGGCCTCGGCGGCCCGTACGGTCTCCACCCGGTAGGCGGTACGCATCCGATCACCCCTCCACGACGACGGCGGCCTTCCGTGATCAACCCTCCGCGATCACCACGGCCGACGCCACCCCCGCGTCATGGCTGAGCGACACGTGCCAGTGCCGTACGCCCAGCTCGGCCGCGCGGGCCGCGACCGTGCCGCGCACCCGCAGGCGGGGCTGGCCGCTGTCCTCGACGTACACCTCGGCGTCGGTCCACAGCAGTCCGGCCGGCGCGCCGAGCGCCTTCGCGATCGCCTCCTTGGCCGCGAAGCGGGCGGCGAGCGAGGCCATCCCGCGCCGCTCGCCGCTCGGCAGGAGCAGTTCGCGCTCCAGGAAGAGCCGGTGCGCCAGGTTCGGTGTCCGTTCCATCGACGCCGCGAACCGGTCGATCTCCGCGACGTCGATCCCCACCCCGATGATCATTTCTCTCCCGATCTGTCCCGCTCACTCCACCGTCACGGACTTGGCGAGGTTACGCGGCTGGTCGACCTCGTTGCCGCGCGCGGTCGCCAGTTCGCACGCGAACACCTGGAGCGGCACCGTCGACACCATCGGCTGGAGCAGCACCGGCGTCGCCGGGACGCGGATCAGGTGGTCCGCGTACGGCACGACCGCCTCGTCCCCCTCCTCCGCGATCACGATGGTCCGCGCACCGCGCGCCCGGATCTCCTGGATGTTCGACACGATCTTGTCGTGGAGGACGGAGCGGCCGCGCGGCGACGGCACCACGACCACCACCGGCAGGCCCTTCTCGATCAGCGCGATCGGCCCGTGCTTCAGCTCGCCCGCCGCGAACCCCTCCGCGTGCATGTACGCGAGCTCCTTGAGCTTCAGCGCGCCTTCGAGCGCCACCGGGAAGCCCACGTGCCGGCCGAGGAACAGCACGGTGTCCGCGTCGGCGAGCGAGCGCGCCAGCTCGCGCACCGGCTCCATGGTCTGCAGGACCCGCTCGACGTCCTCCCCGATCCTCGACAGGTCGCGGACCACGGCCCGGATCTCGTCGCCCCACGTGGTGCCGCGCACCTGCCCCAGGTAGAGCGCCAGCAGGTAGACGGCCACGAGCTGGGTGAGGAACGCCTTGGTGGAGGCGACCGCCACCTCGGGCCCGGCGTGCGTGTACAGCACGGCGTCGGACTCGCGCGGGATGGTCGCGCCGTTGGTGTTGGAGATGGCCAGCACCTTCGCGCCCTGCTCGCGGGCGTGGCGCAGCGCCATGAGGGTGTCCATGGTCTCGCCGGACTGGGAGATGGCCACCACCAGCGTCCGCCGGTCGAGGATCGGGTCCCGGTAGCGGAACTCGCTCGCCAGCTCCACCTCGCACGGGATGCGGGTCCAGTGCTCGATGGCGTACTTGGCGATCAGCGCCGCGTGGAACGCGGTGCCGCAGGCCACGATGACGACCTTGTCCGCCTCGCGCAGCACCTCGTCCGGGATGCGGATCTCGTCCAGCGTCAGGGAGCCGTTCGCGTCGATGCGGCCGAGCAGGGTGTCGGCGACCGCCTTCGGCTGCTCGGCGATCTCCTTGAGCATGAACGAGGCGTAGCCGCCCTTCTCGGCCGCCGAGGCGTCCCAGTCGACGTGGTACGCCCGCACCTCGGCCGGCGCCCCGTCGAAGTCGGTCACCGTCACGGCGTCCCGGCGGACCTCCACCACCTGGTCCTGGCCGAGCTCGATCGCGGAACGGGTGTGCTCGATGAACGCGGCCACGTCCGAGGCGAGGAACGCCTCGCCCTCGCCGACGCCCACCACCAGCGGGGAGTTGCGCCGTGCGCCGACGACCACGTCCGGCTCGTCGGCGTGCACCGCGACCAGCGTGAAGGCGCCGTCGAGCCGCCGGCACACCAGCCGCATCGCCTCCGCGAGGTCGCCGCAGGAGGAGAACGTCTCGGCCAGCAGGTGCGCGACGGTCTCGGTGTCGGTCTCCGACTCCAGCGTGTGGCCCCGCTCCGCCAGCTCGGCGCGGAGGGCGGCGAAGTTCTCGATGATGCCGTTGTGGACGACGGCCACGCGCCCGGCGTTGTCGAGGTGGGGGTGGGCGTTGGCGTCGGTGGGGGCGCCGTGCGTGGCCCACCGGGTGTGCCCGATGCCCGTCGACCCGGCCGGCAGGGGCCGGGCGTCCAGCTCCTTCTCCAGGTTGACGAGCTTGCCCGCCTTCTTCGCGGCGGCCATCCCGCCGTCGGCGAGCACCGCGACACCGGCCGAGTCGTAGCCCCGGTACTCCAGCCGCTTGAGGCCCGCGATCACCACATCGAGCGCCGACTGCCCGCCGACGTAACCCACGATTCCGCACATGTCGGCAGCCTAGGCGAGGCCGCCCGCGCCGGGCAGGAGGCCGGACCGGTCACGCTGTGGCCCGACGGGTCATGCTTTCGCCCGGTACGCCCGCATGGCCAGCGGATAGAACACCACCGCTATGCCCACCGCCCAGACCAGCGACCACAGGACCGGCCGCCCCACCTCGCCGCCGAGCAGCAGCCCGCGGAAGGCGTCCGACAGATGCGTCACGGGGTTGACCTCGACCCAGGCCTGGAGCCACCCCGGCATGGTGTCGACACGGACGAAGGCGCTGCTGGTGAAGGTGATCGGGAAGATCAGCGTGAAGCCGAAGGCCTGCACCTTCTCCGCGTCGCCCGCCAGCATCCCGATGAGCACCGCGCACCACGACACGGCCGCCGCGAAGGCGATGAGCAGCAGGACGCCCAGGAGGAAGCCGCCGAATCCGCCGGTGATCCGGAAGCCGAGCGCGAGGCCGAGGGCGATCATCAGCAGCGACGCCCACAGGTGCTTGGCCAGGTCCGCGGCGATCCGGCCGAGCAGCGGCGCCGAGCGGGCGATCGGCAGGCTCCGCAGCCGGTCGAAGACGCCCTTGGTGAGGTCGGTGTTGAGCGCCATCGCGGTGTAGACGGTCATGAACAGGGTGTTCTGGACGATGATCCCCGGCAGGGCGTACCGCAGGTACGCGTCCGGCGAGCCGGCCATCTGGCCGCCCATCACGTACGTGAAGAGGAACACGAACATGATCGGGGTGATGCTGTAGTCCACCAGCTCCAGCGGGTTGTGCTTGACGGCCACCAGGCTCCGCCACGCCATGGTGGCGGTCTGGCGCACGGCGGCCCCGGGCGGGACGCGGCCGCTCGCCGTCACCGGCGCGGTCGCGGTGGTGGCGGTGGTCGCGGTCATGCCGAACTCACCGCCTTCTCGATGTCGCTGTCGTCGGGCTCCGGCGTGCGCCCGCCCTCCTTGCCGGACTCCTTACCCGGCTCCTTTCCGGGTTCCGGCTCGGCGCGGTGGCCGGTCAGCGCCAGGAACACCTCGTCGAGGGACGAGCGGCGCAGCGTGAGCTCGCCGACCGCGATGCCCGCCCCGTCCAGCCGCCGTACGACGGCGGGCATCAGCTCCGGGTCGTTCACCGGCGCGGTGATCACACCGCCCTCGATCTGGGTCTGCGCGCCGGCCGCCTGCTCCACCAGGGCGTGCGCCGCGGCCAGGTCCGCGTCCCGCACCGGCCGCAGCTGGAGGACCTGGCCGCCCACCTGGGACTTGAGCTCGTCGGGGGTGCCCTCGGCGATCACCCGGCCCCGGTCGATCACCACGATGTCGTCGGCGAGCATGTCCGCCTCGTTGAGGTACTGGGTGGTGAGCAGGGCCGTCACGCCCTCGGCGACCAGGCCGCGCACCATGTCCCACAGCTCGCCGCGGCTGCGCGGGTCGAGGCCGGTCGTCGGCTCGTCGAGGAACAGGATCCGCGGCCGCCCGACCAGGCTCGCCGCCAGGTCCAGCCGGCGCCGCATGCCGCCGGAGTACGTCTTCACCGCGCGCCCGGCCGCGTCGGTGAGGTGGAACCGCCCCAGCAGCTCCGCCGCCCGCGCCCTGGCCTCGCGCCGCGATATGCCCAGCAGCCGCCCGATGAGCAGCAGGTTCTCGGTGCCCGTGAGGTTCTCGTCGACCGCCGCGTACTGCCCGGTCAGGCCCACCAGGGAACGCACGAGGCCCGCCTGCCGCACCACGTCGTGCCCCGCCACGGTCGCCCGGCCCGCGTCGGGCTGGAGCAGCGTGGCGAAGATGCGGACGGCGGTGGTCTTTCCGGCGCCGTTGGGCCCGAGCAGCCCCAGCACCGTCCCGGTCCGGGCGGCGAGGTCCACGCCGTCCAGCGCCCGGGTCTCCTTGAAGTGTTTGGCCAGGCCCTCGGCCTGGATCGCATACGCGTCGGTCATGGGAGTTTCCCCTCGGATCGGGGTCGTCGCGCTGACGCGGGCGGACGGCGGCCGGCCGACGCCCACCCTTCCCACAACTGTGACGCACGCCACTGGGATTCCCTGGCGCCGGCCGACACCAAAACGTAATGAGAGAAACTACCTACCACCGGTAAGATCATTTCGCTCATTCTTCAGCCGCGAGAGACGCCAGGAAAGAACAACATGAGACTGCGTAGGGCCCTCCCGATCGCCGCCGTATTGCCGGCCCTGCTCGCGGTGTCCGCGTGCAGCGGGGAATCGAATGAATCTGGCGACAAGAAGCCGGATGCGAAGGCGAGCGCCAAGGGCACAGAGAGCGCCGAAGAAAAGGAGGCAGCCGAAGCGAAGCAGCTGGGGGCCCTGGACACCAAAACCCTCGAAAAGGTGGTCCTCACCGGAAAATCCGCCGGATTCGACGCGAAGAAAATCGCGAAGGCGGAGGTCGAAGCCGGCCGCAACATGGAGGCTGACAACAAGACCTGCCAGCCCCTCGCGAGCCTCATCGGCGGCTTCACCCACATCAAGCCGGTCAGCGCGGCGCACCGCTCGCTCCAGCCCACCGAGGCGACCAACGCCACCGTGGGCTCCATGTGGCTCGTCTCCCACTCCGAGAAGAACGCCGTCCAGGTCATGAAGGACCTCCGCGCGGCCGTCACCGCATGCCCCAAGGGCTTCAAGACGCTGGGCCTCACGTACGGCAAGGTCGACGGCCTCACGGCGCCGAAGCTGGGCAACGAGGCCGTTGCCTACCGGATCACCGGCGACATCGGCAAGCAGAAGGTGCCCATGAGGTACACGGTCGTGCGCAGTGGCGGGGTGATCGCGGCGTTCTACGGTGTGAACATGCTCGACGAGAAGAAGGCCGCCATTCCGGAGGCGGTCGTCAAGGCGCAGCTGGAGAAGATCGCGAGCGGCAAGGGCTGAGGCAGCTCCCTACAAACGAAGGGGCCTCCCGGTGCTCGACACCGAGAGGCCCCTTCCCGTCGACGGACTCCCGTCGGGAGTTGCTTAGGAGCCGCTCAGGAAGGCCTCCAGGGCCGGTCCCGTCGTCGCCACGACAGCGGCGCTCTCCCGCATATCTGCGGAAAGGTGGGCCCGATCCCCCTCCTCGCGCAGGATCACCGGCCGGTCCGTCGGAATCACGCTCGCCCCCAGGCGCTCCACCAGCTCGGCCAGGATGTCGAAGAACTGACCGGACGGGAAGCGGTTGACGGCGACACTGACCTCATTGACGTCCACATCGAGCTCATGCCCGTCTGCAGTACGGATCAGCACGCCGTTTGTGAGGTCCTCGTCGGCAGCGACGATGTACGGGCTCAGGACCTCGCGCACCAGGTCCACGTCGAGGGGCTCCGGTTCACCGTTCCTGTAGCGGAGCACGAACAGCATGCGACTCATTCTGTGGTCCTCATCGAAGTCCTTCTGAAATGATCGGGATGAGGCCTTCCCTGGAAAGCACTTCCCAGGGAAGGCCTCACTGGTTCGCCATGCTACGGCATGTAAATCACGTCGATCTTCCCTGCGAGTTCGGGAGTATCCGCGACCATGTGACGGAATGCTGTCGCCGCCTCCGGGGAACTCACGTAATAGACGATCGGCGTGTAAGTGTCATCGACCGCAGACTTGGCCCCCGCGACCTGTGCCTTCGCCTCGGTGATGGGGGCCGTGACGAAGAACTTGAACTTTCCAGTCGCGGGATCGATGACGCCACTGTCGCTCCAATACTTGGCGTCGATCAGCTTGCCGTTCTGGTAACCGTCAAGCTTGACGTACTCACCCTTCCGGCCGGCGACGGGGTACTTCATCTTCAGCTTGTAGACGAAGCCTTCCGGCACGCCGCCCGTCACCCGCTGCTGATAGGCAGCGGCAGCGGCCGCCATACCTTCGTTCTCCGCAGCCCAGAACCCGGGTCCGTTGAGCCCGCCCACCCAGCAACCGGGACCGGTGCCGCCACCGGAACCGGAGCTTGTGGTGGAGTAGGCGGCGACCCTGAAGGTCGCGTTGTCAACCTTGTCGACGCTCTCGCATGCATCGTCGAGCTTCCTGACGATGCGGCTGACCATGCCCTGCACGGCAGCCTCGGTCAGACCGATGGAACGCAGCGCCAGCCAGGCATCAGTGAAGCCCACGCCCGTCTTGAGGGCGGCGTCCATCGCCGTCACCGCGGCCTTCGCCGACTTGAACAGCGCGCCGGCGACGAACCAGCCCGCGGCCCAGGCGCAGTCGCCCCAGCTGCCGGACGCGCCGCCCGGCGTGATCTTCTGGGCACAGCCGATGAAGTCACCGAGCAAGACGTCGATGGGGTCGATGCCCGAGTTGAACTCGAGCATCGTGAGGGTGTAGCTCAGCCGCTCGGTCCTCGCCTCCGCCACCTCCGGGCCGAGGTAGACGGTGTCCGCGTCCGGGCAGCCGCCCGTGTAGGTCTCCGACGCGGCCAGGCACATGAAGAGGTCGACGTGCGACTTGTACGTGATGTCGGCCGTGATCGTGCAGTCGCCGAAGTGGATGATCGGGTTGCAGTTGTCCTTGACGACGTTCTTCGGTTCGCCGATGTACTCGATGTGGTCGAGGACCGCCCACACCCCGCCGATCCCGGTGGTGACACCCTCCGAGATCTGCTGGTTGTTGCCGGCCGTCTCCGTGCGGTCGGCGGCCTGCTGGGCCTCGTTCGCCGCGTCCCACGCGCCTGCGGCGGCCTTTTCCGCCGCCGTCGCGTCGGACTCCGCCTGGGTGGCGGTGGCGCGGGCGCTGGCCGCGTCCTCCTCGGCCTTGGTGGCCGCGGCGCGAGCGCTGGCGGCGTCCTTCTCGGCCTCGGTGGCCGCGTTGTCGGCCGCGGCGGCGTCCTGTTCGGCGTCGTTCGCCGCCCACCAGGCCTTCACCGCGTCCTCGCCCGCCGACTTGGCGTAGCCGTCGGCTCGGTTCGCCGAGGCCTGGGCGGCTTTGGCGTCCGCCGCGGCCTGGGTGGCCGAGGTCTGGGCGCGCTGGTACGCCTTGGCGGCCCGGACGGCGTCGGCTGCCGCCGCCGCTGAGGCCTGCGCCGCGAGCTTCATGTCCGCGGCGGCCTGCTCGGCCAGCGCCTTCGCCTCGGCGGAGAACCCTTCCGCCATGTTCGCGGTGGCGGCGGCTACCGCCGCCTGCTGCTGCGAGATCGTCAGGGACTGCTGGCCGGTCAGCACCGCGAACGCGGCGGAGCTGTCGACCTCCTGGTACGGGCCACCGAGGGCGATCGCCTCGTTGGCCGGCTTGATCACCGCTGCGGCGGAGTCGCGGGCGGCGAGCGAGGCCTGGACGGCCGCGTAGGCACGGCCGGCCGTGATGGCCGCCCAGGACGCGGTCTGCAGTGCCTCGGTGCGCGCGGCAGTGGCCTCCGTCTTGGCGACCTTGGCCGCCGCGGAGGCCTTCTCCGACTGCTCCTTGGCGCCCTTGGCGTCGGCCGCGGCCGCCTGGGAAGCATCGATGGCTTCGGCAGCGGCAGCGTGCGCCGCGGCGGCGGAACCGGCCGCGACCAGGTAGGACGCCCAGGTGTCGTCTGCCGCCGCCTTGGCACGGGCCGCGGAGCCCTGGGCCTGGGTGGCCGCCGTGCGGGCGTTGGTGGCCGCGGTCGTGGCCGCGTTGGCAGCCTTACGGGCGTCGGTGGCCGCCGTGGTCGCCGTATTGGCGGCGGCACGGGCCTCGGTCGCCGCGGCCCGGGCGGCCTCGGCCGCGTCCGTACCGTCGACGGCCGCGGCGTGGGCCTCCAGGGCCGCCGCCTTCGCGTTCAACGAGTCCCGCCGCTGCTCGGCCTCCAGGGCCTTGTCGCGGGCGGCGACCGCATCGCGTTCCGCCTGCTCGGCATCCCCCCTGCGGGCTGCCGCCGTGGCCCCGGCCGCCTCGGCCGAGAGGCGGGCGTCACCAGCGATCCGGCCCTGGGCGACCGCATCGGCCTCGTGGGCCTTGGCCTTGTCCCGCTCGCTCTCCGCGGTGGCCCGATAGGCCGCCGCGTTGGCGCGCTCCAGCTCGGCGACGGCGCGGGACGCCTGGGCGTCGGCCGCGGCTTGCCGTGCCTGTTCCTCTTCGGCGAGGGCGGTTTCCTTGGCCTTCTTGGCCGTCGCGGCGTTCGCCGCGGCCGAGGCCGCGTACGCGTCGGCGCTGTCCGCCGCGGCCTTCGCCTGGGCGGCGGCCTCCTGGGCGGCGATACGGCGGAACTCGGTCTTCAGCGCGTGCGCCTGGGTCTGGGCCAGGGCCAGCAGGGTCTGGGACGTCGCGACCGTGGCGTTCGCCGCGTTCAGCGCCGTCTCGGTCGCCTTCGCCGCGGCCGTGGCGGCCGCACCCGAGGCGCGGGCGACCTGGACCGACTGCTGGGCGTACATCAGGCCACGGCCGCGCGGCACGTCGGCGCCGTCCGCGATGGCCCAGGCGTTCTGCTGGCCCGTGACCGCGCGCTGAGCCGCGGCGTTGGCTAGACCGGCCTGCTCCTTGGCGGTGGTGGCCAGGGCCTGGACCTTGCCCCGGGCCTTCGCCAGGTCCGTCTTCGCCTTGTCGAAGAGCGCCTGCTTCGGCTTGAAGAGGTGGTCGGGGTCGTTCTTGAGCTGGTCGTGCCAGTACTTCTGCCAGCGCAGGATCTGGTCGGCGAGCCACGCCTGTCCGATGGCCTCGACCATCGTGTCGGCGGCGACCCGGGTCGCGGCGGCGGCGTCCGCCTCCGCCTGCATGATGACGGCCCGCGGGGCGGCCTGACCGGCGTACTCCGCCTCCCACTCGGCCGAGGCCTGGGAGACGGCCTCGCTCAGGGCGTTGCGCGGGTCGACCGGGTCCTGGTGGTTGCAGGAGGACCAGGCCTGCTTGAGGTTTTCCACCTCGATGCGGAACGCCGCCGTACCCTCGGTGACCTTTCCGGCGGGGAAGCCGCCGTGCCGCAGGTAGGTGGCGATGTCAGCGGAGGTGGTGCCGCCGGTGAACCGGGTGTTGGTCAGGCTGGAGTCCCGCAGCATGGCGTCGGCGGCCCAGTCATGCCAGCTGTCCTTGCCGCGGTTCTGCTCGGTGATTTCCCGGGCCTTGGCGATCGCCTCGGGGCTGGCGTTGGTGTGCGCGTCCCAGCCGAGACGGTCGGCCAGCTTCGCCTGCGCCGCGAGGGTGAAACCGAGGGTTTCGGCTCCGAACTCCGGTGCGTGCAGCGTGATCCCGTCGTCGAACGAGCTCATCGCATACGGGCGGTTGGCGTCCTCCAGGAGGGCCTCACGAGCCGCGACCGCGTCCATGTAGGCGTGGCTCGCCTGCCGGTCCTGGTCGCGGGCCTGCCCCAGCGGCATGAACCCGAGCCAGCCGATGTCGCCGATGACCTCGTGCAGCTGGAGGTCAGTGCTGCTCAGCCCTTGGATGGCCGTGGCCTTCATCCTCGCGCCGCCCGCGTGCAGGGCGACACCCGCGACGCAGCGCTCCAGGCGTGGGGTGCTGCGGACGTCGCTGATAACGGCGGTCAGCTCGTTGAGCCGGCGCAGGGCATTGTCGGCGTCGACGAAGATCTTCCGCATGCCGGTGGAGACCTTCTCGATCGCCTCCGCGAGCGCGGGCATACGGCCCACGATCACGGCGGACGACGGGATGTCGACCAGCCCCCAGAGGCACTCCTCGACGTCCGAAGCGGCCAGGCACTGCTTGACCTTGGCGGCGTCGAGTTGCTCGAAGAGGATCTGCCCGCCGTTGGCGCCGGCCCACTCGACGACGTTCACGGAGACGGCGGCGATGCCGCTCCGGTAGTCGTCGACACAGCTCTGGCCGCAGGCATCGAGAAGGATCTTCTCCTCGCGCTCGCCGAGCTTCGGCCAGTTGTCCGCACCGCCCTTGATCGGTGTGGTGCCCTCTGCGAGCGCCGCCTTGTGGGCGGCCTCGTTCTTCTCGCGCTGCTCCTGCTCAGCCTTCTTCGCGGCCTCCTCGGCGGCGGTGCTGTCGCCCGTCGCGTCGGACGCCTTGCCTTCCGCGGCCTTGGCCTGCTGCTCCGCCTCGGCCGCCTTCCGCGCGGCCTCCGCTGCCGCCTCGGCGGAGCGACCGGCCTTTCCGTTGGCCTCGGCGGCGTGCCGCTCGGCGTCGGTGGCCTCGCGGTCGGCCTCCAGGGCCGCGCTGCTCGCCGCGTCGGCGGTGATACGGGCGCTGAGAGCGTCGTTCCCGGCCTGCTCGGCGTGGTCGGTGGCGGTATCGGCCGCGTTCTTCGCGGCCGTCCGGGCATTGGTGGCCTCGGCCACGGACGCCTGGGCGCGGATCACGGCTTCGACGGCGCGCGCCGAGTCCGCGGCGGCGCGGGCGGCCGCCTCGGCGGCGAGCTTCGCGTCGCCGGTTGCCTGGGCGGCCGCCTGCTGCGCGGCCTCGGCGGCGGCGGCCGCCTCGACGGCCTTGGCCTCGGCGGCCTTGGCCTGCTGTTCCGCGATCGTCTTCGACGACTGGCCGACGAGCACGGCGAACGCGGCGGCGCTGTCCTTCTCCTGGTACGCGCTGCCCACGGTGACGGCCTCGGTGGAGGCGGCGACCGCTTCCTTGGCACTGTCACGGGCGGCGAGCGCGGCCTGGCCGGCGGCGTAGGCGCGGCCGACGACGGTCGCGGCCGACTTCACCGCCTCGGCTGCGCCGACCTCTGCGGCGGCGGCCTCCAGGCCGGCCTTCTTGGCGAGCGCGGTGGCGTTCTCGGAGGCGGTGGCGGCGTTGTCGGCGCGAAGCGCCGCGTCCTGGGACGCGTCGAGCGCGGCAGCGGCGGCGGCACGCGCAGTGGAGGCCGCGCCGATGGAGGCGTAGTGCGCCGACCACGCGCTGCTCGCACTCGCCTGGGCCCGCTCTGCGGCGCCCTCCGCCGTGGTGGCGGCGGAGCGTGCCGTAACGGCCGCGGTGGTCGCCTGGTCCGCAGACGCTTGGGCGGCGGTGGCGGCCTCGGCCGCCTGATTCGCGGCGGTACGGGCCGACGTGGCCGCCGCACGGGTCTCGGCGGCGGCGGCCGTACCTTCGGCGGCGCGGGCTGCGGCTTCGAGAGCGGCGGCGCGGGCCGCGGTGGCCTGCTTCGCGCGGAGAGCGGCGAACGCCTTCTCGCGCGCGGTCTGCGCGGCCTTCGCCTTCTCGTCGGCGACCTTGCGCTTGGCCGTCGCGTCCGTGGTCGCGGTCTTCGCGGCCGTGTCGGCACCCTTGGCCGCCGTCTGCTGGGTGGCGGCCCGCTGCTCGGCTTCCTGGGCCTTGGCACGCTCGGCGGCGGCCTTGGCCCGGGAGGCGACCGCGGTGGCCTGCTCCGCCTGGGCCTTGGCGCGCTCGGCGGCGGCGGTGGCGGCGGCGGTCTTGGCCTTGTCACGCTTCTGCTCGGCCGTGGTCCGCGCACTCTTGGCCGCGGTCGCGCTCGCCGCGGCCGCCGTAGCGTTGGCCTCGGCGCTGTCGGCCGCGGCCTTGGCCTGAGAGGCGGCCTCCTCGGCGGCGACCCGGCGGAACTCGGTGTTGATCGCGTGCGACTGCGTCTGGGCCTTGGCGAGCAGCGCGTCGCTGTCGGCGATCGTGGCGTTCGCGGCGGCGAGCGCGGTTTCGGTGGCCTTCGCGGCCGCCGCCGTGGCCGCGGCGGAGGCGCGGGCGACCTGGACCGACTGCTGGGCGTACATCAGACCGCGGCCGCGCGGCACGTGGGCGGTGTCGGCGACGGCCCAGGCCTCCTGCTGGGCGGTCGCGGCGGTCTGCGCCGCGGCGGCCGCCTTGGTGGACTGCTCCTTGGCCTGGGCGGTCAGGGAAGCGACGTGCGAGCGGATCTTCGCGAGGTCCGCGTCGGCCTGGTCGTACATCGCCTGGTCGGGCTTGTCCAGAATGCTGTCGGGGTTCTGGGCGAGCTCGTCCTGCCAGTACTTGCGCCAGGTCAGGATCTGGTCGGCGAGCCAGGCCTGGCCGAGGGCCTCAACGAGGTGATCGGCCGCGGCGCGGGTGGTACCGGCGGCATCGGCCTCCGCCTGGATGATCGTGGCGCGCTGGGGGGCCTGTCCGGCGTACTCCAGCTCCCACTCGGCCATCGCGGTCATGACCGGCTCGTTGAGCTTGCGGCGGGGGTCGATCGGGTTCTGGTAGTCACAGGCGGCCCAGGCCTGCTTCAGGTCCTCGACCTCGACGCGGTACTCGGGGGAGTCCTTGGCGGGCGCGTCCACCGCGAACCCGCCACGCCGCAGGTAGCCCGCGATGTCGCTGGAGGTCGTCCCGCCCGCGTACCGGGTCTCGTCGACTGAACCCGGGTACAGCATGGCGTCGGCGGCCCAGTCGTGCCAGCTGTCCTTGCCCCGGTTCTCCTCGGTGATCGCCTTGGCGCGGGCGACGGCCTCCGGGCTGGCGTTGCTGTGGCCGTCCCAGCCGAGGCGCCAGGACAGTTCCCTCTGGACGACGAAGGTGAAGCCGAGCACGTCCTCGCCGAACTCCGGCGCGTGCAGCTGCATGTCGTCGCTGGCCCAGGCCGACTCGTTGTAGGGCTTGTTGGCGGCCTCGAGGCCTTCCTTGCGGGCCCTGAGTGTGTCGCCGTAGACGCCGACCGCATTGTCATCGGCGGTGCGGGCCTCGCCCAGCGGGTAGAACCCGATCCAGCCGATGTCCCCGACCGTCTCGCGGAGTTGCTCGGCGGTACCGGTGAGGCCCTCGATGGCCTTGGCCTTCATATTCGGACCGCCGACGTGCAGCGCCACGCCGGCTATACAGCGGTCGAGGCGCCGGCTCTCGCCAACGCTGTTGCGTATGAAGGTGGGGTCGTCCTCCTCGGGTGCCGTATCGGCTGCGGCGGGCACGGCCTGGATCAGTCCCAGCAGGACCGCGGAAGCGGTTGTCAGCGCCGTCGCGCTGATGGCCCCGGTCAGTGTGGACCGGAGGCGACGCCGGCGTCTGCCGACGTCTCGGAACAGTGACATGGTCTGCCTTGCAATCTCGCGATCGGCCGGCAGCCCAGTCATGGGCATGACAGCAGGCCCACTCCGACACAGCGCAGTGCCGGTGTGCTCGCCCCTCCCACGAGTCGGCACTGCCGCTTACGTCGCGACCATGTCACAACAGCCCCCGCAAATGAAGGTCACATAATCTCCACCAAGCGCGCACAGAGCCCTAGCGACGGACAAACGGAACCGCCTCTTGATCATCTTGTTACCCGGCGTAAGGACCCGCCCGGCACGCCCCGGCGGCGCCGGACCACCCCCGCCGCGTGACCGACCCCACCCCCCGCAGCCGCCCCTCAGCGGCCCTCCAGCCCCGACAATGGCGAGGTGATCACCTCGCCGTCCCGAAGTGCCACCGCGCCCCGGAGCGCCTCCGCGCAGCGCCGCGCGGAGGCCACGCCGTACGTCGACCTCACCCGTGAGGAGTGGAGCGCCCTGCGGGACAAGACCCCGCTGCCGCTGACCGCCGAGGAGGTCGAGCGGCTGAGGGGCCTGGGGGACGTCATCGACCTCGACGAGGTGCGCGACATCTACCTGCCGCTCTCGCGGCTGCTCAACCTCTACGTCGGCGCCACGGCCAACCTGCGCGGCGCGCTCAACACCTTCCTCGGCGACGCCGGTGAGCGCGGCTCCCAGCGCGGCACCCCCTTCGTCATAGGCGTCGCCGGCTCCGTCGCCGTCGGCAAGTCGACCGTCGCCCGACTCCTCCAGGCGATGCTCGCCCGCTGGCCCGAGCACCCGCGCGTCGAGCTGGTCACCACCGACGGGTTCCTGCTGCCGATGAAGGAGCTCAAGGAGCGGGGCCTGGTGTCGCGGAAGGGCTTCCCCGAGTCGTACGACCGGCGCGCGCTGACCCGCTTCGTCGCCGACATCAAGGCGGGCAAGGACGAGGTGACCGCGCCCGTCTACTCGCACCTCATCTACGACATCGTGCCCGGCGAGCGGCTGACCGTCCGCCGCCCCGACATCCTCATCGTCGAGGGCCTCAACGTCCTCCAGCCCGCGCTGCCGGGCAAGGACGGCCGCACCCGCGTCGCCCTCGCCGACTACTTCGACTTCTCGGTGTACGTCGACGCGCGCACCGAGGACATCGAGGCCTGGTACCTGAATCGTTTCCGCAAGCTGCGCGAGACGGCGTTCCAGAGCCCGTCCTCCTACTTCCGCAAGTACACGCAGGTGACGGAGGAGGAGGCGCTCGCGTACGCCCAAACGACCTGGCGGACCATCAACAAGCCGAACCTGCTGGAGAACGTGGCGCCGACACGCGGCCGTGCCACCCTCGTCGTACGCAAGGGCCCGGACCACAAGGTCCAGCGGCTCTCCCTCCGCAAGCTCTGAAAGGGACGCGGACCCGTGCTGCACCTACGCCTGATCGTTCCCCCCGACCGTACGGACGACGCCGTCCGCACCATCGAGAAGACGGTCGGCACGACCCACCTCGTCGTCATCCCCGGCGCGGCCCGGGACCCGGCGGGCGACCTGGTCCTGTGCGACGTGGCGCGCGAGGCCGCGGACGAGCTGATCAACGACCTGTGCGCGCTGGGCCTCGACGCGTCGGGCTCGATCGCCGTCGAGAACGTCGACCTGTCGCTGTCGAAGCGGGCGGAGAAGGCGCAGGAGGACGCCCCGGGCGAGGGCTCGGACGCGGTGCTGTGGGACCAGCTGTCGGACGCGACGCACGAGGAGTCGACGCTCTCGGTCACGTACGTGGCGTTCCTGACCCTCGCCACCATGATCGCGGCCTGCGGCGTGGTCCTGGACAACGCCATCCTCATCGTGGGCGCGATGGCCGTCGGCCCGGAGTTCGGGCCGCTGGCCGGTCTCTGTACGGCGCTGGTGCGCCGCCGCCCGAAGCTGGCGGTGCGGGCCCTGGTGGCCCTGGTGGCGGGGTTCGCCGTGGCCATGGCGCTGACGGTGGCGTTCAGCCTCGCGATGGACGCGGTAGGCCTTTTCACCGAGACCAAGCTGCACGGCCATCGGCCCAACACCGGCTTCATCTACGCGCCCGACTGGTTCTCGTTCGTCGTGGGCCTGCTCGCGGGGGCCGCCGGCACCCTGTCGCTCACCTCGGCCAAGTCCGGCGCCCTGGTGGGCGTGGCCATCTCCGTCACCACCGTCCCGGCGGCGGCGAACGCGGCGGTGGCGCTCGGCTACGGCGACCTCGCCCAGACGAAGGGCTCCGTCGAGCAGCTGCTGCTGAACCTGCTGGCGATCCTGCTCGCCGGGACGCTGACGCTGCTGGCGCAGAAGTTCTTCTGGGCGCGGCAGCGCCGGCGGCGGCCGAGCAGGCAGACCGTGTGAGCCGGTCCGGGCTACGGCGAAGGGGGGCACCCGACGGGTGCCCCCCTTCGTCACACCTGGCCGGTCATCCCAGCGCGGACTTCACCACGTCCGCCAGCTGCCCCGCGACCGTCCGGGCCTGCTCGATGTCGGCGGCCTCGACCATCACGCGCACCAGCGGCTCGGTGCCCGAGGGGCGCAGCAGGACGCGCCCGGTGGAGCCCAGGGCGCGCTCGGCCTCGGCGACGGCGGAGCCCAGCTCGGCGGAGGTCTTCACGCGCGTCTTGTCGACGTCCTTCACGTTGATCAGGACCTGCGGCAGGCGCTCCATGACGCCGGCCAGCTCGGCCAGCGACCGCCCGGTGGCGGCGACGCGCGCCGCGAGCAGCAGGCCGGTCAGGGTGCCGTCGCCGGTGGTCGCGTGGTCCAGGACGATGACGTGCCCGGACTGCTCGCCGCCGAGCGCGTACCCGTGCTCCTTCATCGACTCCAGGACGTAGCGGTCGCCGACGGCCGTCTGGACCAGCTGCAGGCCCTCGCGCTCCATGGCGAGCTTGAAGCCCAGGTTCGACATGACGGTGGCGACGACGGTGTCGCCGCGCAGCGTTCCGGCCTCGCGCATGGCGAGCGCCAGGACGGCGAGGATCTGGTCGCCGTCGACCTCGGCGCCGGTGTGGTCCACGGCCAGGCAGCGGTCGGCGTCGCCGTCGTGCGCGATGCCGAGGTCGGCGCCGTGCTCGACGACGGCGGCCTTCAGCAGGTCGAGGTGCGTGGAGCCGCAGCCGTCGTTGATGTTGAGGCCGTCCGGCGTGGCGCCGATGGTGATGACCTCGGCCCCGGCCTGCGTGAACGCCGCCGGCGAGACGCCGGACGCGGCGCCGTGCGCCTCGTCGAGGACGATCTTGAGCCCGTCGAGGCGGTTCGGCAGGACGGACAGCAGGTGGGCGACGTACTGGTCGAAGCCCTCCGCGTAGTCGGCGACGCGGCCGACGCCCGCGCCGGTCGGCCGGTCCCACGGTTCACCGGTGCGGTGCTGGTCGTACACGGCCTCGATGCGGTCCTCCAGCTCGTCGGCCAGCTTGTGGCCGCCGCGCGCGAAGAACTTGATGCCGTTGTCCGGCATGGCGTTGTGGCTCGCGGAGAGCATCACGCCGAGGTCGGCGCCGAGCGCGCCGGTGAGGTACGCGACGGCCGGGGTCGGCAGCACGCCCACGCGCATGACGTCCACGCCCGCGCTGGCGAGGCCGGCCACCACGGCGGCCTCCAGGAACTCTCCCGACGCACGCGGGTCCCGACCGACGACGGCGGTCGGCCGGTGTCCTTCAAACGTCCCCGCTTCGGCGAGCACGTGCGCCGCCGCGACCGACAGGCCGAGCGCGAGCTCCGCCGTCAGGTCCGCGTTGGCGACACCGCGCACACCGTCCGTGCCGAAGAGTCGTCCCACAGCTGTCCTCCGAGTTACTCCGAAAAAGCAAGGTGAAGCGTAAAGACGTACGCCCCGGCAGCACGGAAAGGTGCCGCCGGGGCGTACGAATGAGCAGACCGAGCAGGCGTGATTAGCGCTTGCTGTACTGCGGGGCCTTACGGGCCTTCTTGAGACCGGCCTTCTTGCGCTCGACGGCACGGTCGTCGCGGCTCAGGAAGCCGGCCTTCTTCAGCGGGCCGCGGTTGTTGTCCACGTCCGCCTCGTTCAGCGCGCGGGCCACACCGAGGCGCAGGGCGCCGGCCTGGCCGGAGACGCCGCCACCCGAGATGCGGGCGATGACGTCGTAGCGGTTGTCGAGCTCGAGCACCTTGAAGGGCTCGTTGACTTCCTGCTGGTGCACCTTGTTCGGGAAGTAGTCCTCGAGGGTGCGACCGTTGATCTTCCACTTGCCGGTGCCCGGGACGATCCGGACGCGGGCGATGGCGTTCTTGCGGCGGCCCAGGCCGGCGGCCGGCTGCGGCTCGCCGAAGCGGGACGCCAGGGACTCCGAGGTGTACTCACCCTCGACGGGGACCTCGGACTCGAAGGTGGTGACCTCGGCGTAGGTCTCCTCGCCCTCGATGGGGTTCTCAACAGTGGTCTCGGCCACGATGCTCCTCAGATTTCTTTCGTTCTTAGGGGGTGGCCGGAACTACTGCGCGACCTGGGTGATCTCGAACGGGACCGGCTGCTGGGCAGCGTGCGGGTGGTTCTCGCCCGCGTAGACCTTCAGCTTCGAGAGCATCTGACGGCCGAGGGAGTTCTTGGGGATCATGCCCTTGATGGCCTTCTCGACGGCCTTCTCGGGGTTCTTGTCCAGCAGCTCGTCGTAACGGACGGAGCGCAGACCACCCGGGTAGCCGGAGTGGCGGTAGGCCATCTTCTGGGTCTTCTTGTTGCCGGACAGGTGGACCTTGTCAGCGTTGATGATGATGACGAAGTCGCCCATGTCCATGTGCGGCGCGTAGACGGGCTTGTGCTTGCCTCGCAGGAGGTTCGCAGCCGTGGTCGCCAGACGGCCCAGGACAACGTCCCGCGCGTCGATGATGTGCCACTGGCGAGTCACGTCGCCGGGCTTGGGGCTGTACGTACGCACTTCGTAGCCTTCGCTTCTTCAGTGGATGGAGTCCAGACACACCTGAAGCGATCATGCAGCTGGGGCCCACACTGCCGGGACACCGCCCGTATGCGAGCCACTGGTAACTGCTCCAGGGAACCTGCGTAGGGCCCCTTCGCGTGAGAACGACGAAGCCAATACGCATAACGAACCAGAAGAATACTCGTGCGCCCCCGCCGGGGTCAAAACCGCCCCCCACCGCCGGGCCGCTCCCCCCTTACGGAGCCGCAGCCTCCGCCGTGTCGCCCGCCGGCTCGGCCGCCACCGGCTCCGTAATGAAGCGTACGGACGCCTCCAGCTTCCGGGCCAGGGCCTGCGCCTCCTCCGAGGTGTCCGCGCCGACCGCGATGTGGCCCACGCGGTTGCCGACCGAGCGGTGCTCCGCGATGACGTCGCCCGGGGCGAGGGCCAGCTCCGCGTGGATCAGGTTCGGGTGGGCCAGCACCTCGTCCCAGCCCTCGACCGCCACCAGCCGGCCGGGCGGCGGGGTGAGGAAGCGGATCGCGGAGCCGTGTACCGGCGTGAGGGCGGCCGGGTCGACGGGGTTCCCGAGGACGTCGTCGAACACCAGACCGAACCACTCCAGGCCGGGGATGACGTGCGCCAGCATGCGGTGGATCCAGCCGCCCGCGTTGCGGACGTGGATCTCACCGAGGACGACACCCCGCTCGGTCCACCACAGCTCCACGTGGAACTGCCCGTAGCGCAGCTCCAGCGCGGTGAGGGCGGCGACGACCTGGCGCTCGATCTCCCCGGCGGTGTCCTCGGGGAGGATCGCCGGGATGACGTACTCGATCTCGAAGAAGTTCGGCGGCGGCAGCAGCTCCTTCGAGGTGAGGGCCAGGACGCGCGGCACGCCGTCCACGAAGACGCCCTCGGCGCTGTACTCGGGCCCCTCCACGAACTCCTCGACGATGAAGGAGCCCCCGCCCTCCGGGCCTCCCGGCAGGAAGTCCAGCGCCGCGGCCAGGTCCTCCGGACCCTCGATCCGGGTCACGCCCTCGCTGCCCATGGCGTCGCGCGGCTTGACCACCCACGGCCCGGTGGAGCCGTCGAGGAACGCCCGGGCCTCGGCCTCGTCCGCGCAGACCCGGAAGCGCGGCTGGAGGAAGCCGGCGGCGGACAGGGCGGCGCGCGCCTCGTCCTTGGTGCGCACCCGGTGCACGGCGTGCGGCGGGTTGCCCGGCCGGCCGAGCGCGTCCGCGGCCTCGGCGACCGCCTCCTGCGCCATCTCCCGTACGCCGAAGACGACGTCGAAGCGGTCGCCGGCCGCGGCCCGCTCGCGCACCCAGGCCGCGGTCGCGCCGGGCACCTCGAAGTCGACCGCCGTCGCGGCGTCGGCGAGGGCCGTGATCGCCGGTGTGGCGGCCAGGGTGCCTTCCTGGTTGGTGACGTGGACGCGCAGTCCGCGCTTGCGGGCCTGGCGTATCGCCGTCTCGACGACGTCGACGGCGAGGGTGGCGTTCCCGGCGCCGCCGACGAAGAGAAGCTGGGGGGAGGCCGGCTCGGCCATCTGTGCTCCCGGAGTGGTGATGCGTACGGACACGGTCGGTGGAAGGGCAGTAAAAGAGCAGTTCAGAGCGCGAGCAGCAGCTTTCCGGTGGTCGCCCGGCTCTCCAGGAGCCGGTGCGCCTCGGCGGCCTCCCGCAGCGGCAGCGTCGCGTGGAGGTGCGGCGTGAGGACACCGTCCGCGAGGTGGCCGAAGACGGCGGCGGCCGCGGCGCGCAGGGACTCGGCGTCGTACACGTAGTCCCTCATGGTGGGACGGGTGACGAACACCGAGCCGGCGCCGCGCAGCAGCTCGATGTCGAAGGGCGGTACGGGGCCGCTGGACAGGCCGCACAGCGCGAGCAGCCCGCGCCGGCCGAGGGCGCCCAGGCTGGTGCGGTACGTCGCCGCGCCGACCGAGTCGTACACGACGCGGGCGCCCCGGCCACCGGTCAGCTCCCGTACGGCGGCGTCGAAGCCGTCGTACCCGAGAACGTGGTGCGCGCCGGCGGCGCGCGCGGCCTTCTCCTTCTCGGGGGTGGAGGTCACCGCGATCACCGTCGCCCCGCGGGCCGCCGCCAGCTGGACCAGGAAGCGCCCGAGCCCGCCGGCCGCCGCCAGCACCACCACCGTGTCGCCCTCGGCCACCGGGTGGGTCTCGTGGGTGAGGTAGTGCGCCGCCAGGCCCTGGAGCATCACGGCGGCCGCAGCGGTCAGGTCGACGCCGTCCGGTACGGGGACGAGCTTGTCCTGGTGCACCACGCTGTACTCGGCGTACGCGCCCAGCTGGGAGGCGTAGGCGACACGGGCGCCCTCCGCGAAGGCCGTGACGCCCTCGCCGACGGCCGTGACCACGCCGGCGCCCTCCTGGCCCGGGGTGAAGGGGGGCTCGGCGGGGTAGCTGCCGTTGCGGTAGTAGACGTCGATGAAGTTGACGCCGGCCGCGGTGTTGCGGACCAGCACCTCGCCCCTGCCCGGGACGGGTACCTCGCTCTCCGTGAGGGTGAGCGCGGAGGGTCCGCCGGGGCTGGTCACGATGATGGACTGCATGCTCTTACCCACTCCAGGTCGTGCTGTGGCTGCCGGGTGCCGGCCGCCGCCGGTTCAGGACGGTGCTGCGGGACTCTCGCCGAAGACGTTCAGGAAGTAGTTGATGTCCGACGTCAGCCCCTTCACCATGTCGCCGATGCGGGTGCCGCCTCCCGTGGCGGCGAGGCTCGCCTCGTTGCGTCGGCGCGTACGGTCGGAGAAGGGGAGTGACCCCGGGTCCAAGTAGCGTATGGCACCGTCCGCGGCGCGGCGGGGGATCACTTCGGAGCGGGCGTAACGGCTGGCGCTGAAGGGGATGTCCAGCCGTCCGTCCGCGAAGGCCGCCTCGATCTCCTTGTGGAGGCAGGCGGTTGCGAGGACCGGCTCCACGATCTCCGCCACCTCCCCGAGGATCCACTCCAGTTCGCGGCCCACCCGGTCCTCGTCGAGCGCGATGAAGTCCAGGAGCGGGGAGTTGGCGCGGGAGGCGAGGAGCAGCCCGTCGATGTTGGCGCGGGTGTCGGGGATGCCGTAGGCCTCCAGGTACGTCTTGGTGATGAGCTTGCTGGCGCCGCCGAGCCGGGCGATCAGCGCGCCGTAGAGGATGAGGTCCTCGGCGTGCGACCGCTCCTTGGGGAAGACGCCCATGAACTCGTGGAGTACGGCGTGGACTTCCACGTCCTCGGGGAGGTAGCGGGCCGCGAGGACGGGGATCGCCCGCAGCGCGGCCACGTCCTGCTCGACGTGGCCGCCCTGGGGGTACGCCACCGAGACGCACCGCACCCCTTCGCGTGCGGCGGCCACGGCCTCCAGGACGCTGACGGCGAGCGAGATGGACGGGGGGACGAGCACGGCGGTGAGCGTGCCGAACAGCTCCCGGTCGATGACGAGTCCGCGCCGGGCGAGGTCGCCGCAGAGCGCGTCCACCTCGCGCCAGGCGGCCAGCGACTCGCCCAGCGGCACGGCCTTGGAGTAGGGCAGGTTGTACGAGATCCCGCCGCCCTCGAAGGAGGTGATGCCGGACGCCACCGAGGTCTCGAACAGCAGGCGCGCGTCCGGGGAGCCGTGGCGCACCTCCAGGGGCGCGGCCACGGCTTCGTTCAGCTCGCGGCCCCGCTGCCAGCCGTGGGTGACCAGGGGGTAGCCGTTGAGCTCGGCCGAGTTGCGCAGCAGCGCGGCCCGGGCGTTGTCGAAACGTTTCAGCCGGGTGTGCGAGTCGATGGTGAGCGTGAGGATGTCCGGCTTGGCGTGCCGTTCCAGGTCCCGCAGCAGGGTCATCATCTGGGCGTGCGAGCCGACGCCGCAGCGCGGCTGCAGCGCGACCCGCCCGGCGGAGCGGGCCTCGTGCAGCACCTCGGCGGCGGTCGGCTTCCCCAGCTGCCGGACGTAGGCGACGGACTCGGCGGGCGTGGGGAGCTCGGGGGGCACCGCCGGTGGTAGGGCTTCGTTCATGAGGCGGCGGTCGGCTGCGCGGTACGGAGCCGGAGGTCGTCCAGAGTCGCCGGGAGGAGCTCCGGGTCGGACAGGATGACGTCGACACCGAGCCCGTAGAACCGGTCGAGGTGGGCCGGGTCCTTGTAGCTGCCCACGGAGAGGTTCCCGCCCAGGATCACCGGGCAGTCCAGGAGCCCCTGGGCGCGGGCGGCGGGCAGGTCCTGGAGGTCCTCGTAGGCGTGCCCGTTGAGACTGCCGATGATGACCGCCTCGGCCTCGGGGTGCTCGGCGTACGCTTCGGCGAACTCGGCGACCGAGGTGCAGGTGCCGACGTTGACGACGTGGAAACCCTGGGCGCGCAGGGCGTGGGCGATGAGCTGGTTGGCCACGACGTGGGCGTCGCTGGCCGCCACACCGAGAATGACGGTGCGGGTTGCTTTTTCGTGCCGCATGGAGAACCCCCGGAAGTCTTGTGGACGGAATTTCTTCTCAGGACGGCGGACTCGGAGACCGGTCGCTTACCGGCTGATTACCAGGCACTTACCGGTCGGATGTCAGTCGTCGAACGCGGCGAAGAGTTCGCGCTTGCTGACCTCACGCAGCCGGGTGACGCTGTATTCCTCCGGGTCCGCGACGGACAGCGAGTCGAAGACGAGGTTGATCGCGGCCACGAGACCCCAGGCATGGCGGTATTCCGGCCACCCGGGGCTGCCTTTGTCGGCGTCCGCCTGGCGCTCGAAGATGTAATTCGCCCATTTCGGCGTCGAGGGGTAGCGGTGGTGGAAGTCGTGGACGACGGTGTCACCGGTCAGCACGAGGTACCGCGCGGGCGCGTGCACGAACAGCATCCGCGCGGCCCATCTCCCCCAGGCGGCGACGCGCCGCACCGGCGGCAGGGCCGGGGAGGGCGCCGCCTCGCCGATGAAGATGGCGTTGGTCAGGCTGCCGAAGTACTCCTTGCCGCGGCGCTCGGTCACGTCCGCCGCGGGGAAGGTGTGCTTCACGCACAGCCGCAGGGTGTTGCTCACCTGGAACAGCGGGAAGAGCGGCACCAGCCAGGCGACGACCAGCATCGGCCAGGTGCCGGTGGCGACGGTGGCGGCCACGGCACCACCGTAGAGCGCGACGCTGGTCGTCTTCTCGCTGGTGTCGGAGTCGTGCCAGAAGGAACGGGCGCGCGCCACCGCGAAGTTGAGGTGGAACCAGGGCGAGAAGATCTTGCCCAGGACGCGGCGCCACATCTGCCGGCGCGTCATTCCCGGGTGCAGGTCCAGGCTGACCAGGAACGCCTGGACCGTGGGGTCGCGCAGCGTCATGTGGTGTGCCGCGTGGTGGTCGCTGACGTGCTCGCGGCTGTAGCGGGCGAAGTTCTGGATGATCAGCAGGCTGGAGGTGGCCCGGCCGATCGCGGCGTCCAGACGGCGCTTGCGGTACATGTTCCGGTGCGAGCACTGGTGGTAGATCATCATGCGCAGGTTGCGCATGCCGTGCAGGGTGACGGCCCAGCCGGGCGGCAGGAGCAGCAGCCAGAAGCCGCCCAGACCCATGCCGGTGCAGCTGATCGCGAGACCGAGCAGCATGGACAGTCCGGCGGTGGTCAGGTGAAATCCGGGGGTCCACCAGGACAGGGGTTTCTGCCCGGCTATCGGCTTTCCCGTGAACAGCGTGAGCGGATACTGAAGGAACCGAGGCAGGGCGCGCATGGTTTCGCGAGGATCCGAGTAATCCGCAATGCCTTCGGTTCGGAAGCCACTTTCGATGGCCGCCATCGCACTCCTCAAGGTCAGGATCAAATTGACACCGGCAGGAGGGGCGCTGTCCAGCGCATCCGCAATCGGTGCCACATAAAGTCTGTGACTGGGTGCGTCGTTGATCTTCGCAGGCGATTGCCGCCAAGGTCAACACGTTATTGGAAGGTTTGATCAACTCCCCGCCGGCTTGCCATAAACAATTCGGCGCGAATTCACGCCGCCGTGTTATGTGCCTGCTGTTCGGGCAGCTCCCGCCGGGAGCGCACCGGGGAAAGGAAGACCGGCAGGAAGGCGGTGGCCATGAAGACTCCGCCGACCCACAGGGTGGCCTGTACGCCGGCCAGCTCGCCCAGCGCGCCGGACACCGCGGCGCCGACGGCGAGCGCGCCGGTGAGAAGGAACCGGAAGGTGGCGTTCATCCGGCCGAGCAGGACGTCGGCGGTCATCCGCTGGCGCAGGCTGACGCCGATGACGTTGTCCATGCCGACCTTGAACATGGCCAGAAACCATCCGGTCCCGGCGAGGAACAGCCAGAACCCCCGGTCGACCAGGGGCACCAGCAGCCCCGCGGGCGCGAAACACAGCCCGGCGAGCCCGAGGGTGCGCCCGTAGCCGAGGCGGGTCGCGACCGGCCGGGCGCAGCGCGCCCCGACCAGCAGCCCCACCCCGCCGGCCGCCCAGAAGAGCCCGAGCGCCCCGGGCGAGAGGTCCAGTTCGCGGACGAACCAGACCGGCAGCATGGTGTTCACGATCGCGGAGCCCAGGTTGCCCAGCGCCGCGGTGAGCGCGAGGGCCCTGAGCTCCGGGTTTCCGAAGACGTGCCGTACGCCCTCCGCGATCTGGGTCCGCAGTCCGGCGGTCTTCTGTGCGGCGGCTTTCTGCCCCGCGGTCGGCTGCCCGGCGGCCTGTTGCCCGGCGGTCGGCCGTCCAGGAGAGGTGCCGGCCGGGGCGCCCGCCGCCGGGGTCTGCCGGATGCCGGTGAGCCGTAGCGCCGAGGCCAGGTGCGCCCCGGCGGTGACGAGTACGGCCACGGGCGCCGTGAGCAGGGCGACCAGTCCGCCGCCCGCGCCGCGCCCGGCCACGTTGCCCGCCGCGATCAGCGTGTTGATGTCGGCGTTGGCCTGAACGAGACTGTCCCGCCCGACGAGTTGGGGCAGCACGCTCTGCGAACCCACGTCGAAGAAGACGGTGGCGCAGCCGTTGAGCAGGACCACGGCGTAGAGCTGGCCGAGAGTGAGCACATCCAGCCACCAGGCCAGCGGCACGGTGGCGAAGAGGAGCGCCCGGCACAGGTCCGCGGTGATCAGTACCCGCCGGTGGCTGAGCCGGTCCACCCAGGCCCCGGCCGGCAGGCCGATGACCAGGAAGGCGACGGTGCTCAGGGTGGCCAGCGCGCCCACCTGGCCGGGGCGAGCGTCCAGCGCGGCCACGGCGACGAGCGGCATGGCCACGTAGCCGATGTTGGTGCCGAGCTGGCTGAGCGCGGACGCGGTGAAAAGGGTGCGGAAGTCACGTATTCGCCACGGAGAGTTGGGTCGCATGGTCCGTTCATCCGGTGGTTGGTCCGGAACCGCCGTTGTGCGGAGATTCCATCGGAGCAGGGCGGGTGGGCCCCGGTTCGCCAGTCTTTGCGGGTACGGAAAATAGCCAAGAACAGAAGCGGCTGAAAAGAGCGGGCCAATGGCTGAATTCTCGCCACAAAGATTCGGCCACACCCACCCCCTTGCCCGCTACCGACGTTACTCGGACACGTCAGTCGGCAAGGATTGACGATATCTCGGCCTTGCGCAAGGGATCCGCGGCACTGGCCCGGCGTTGTTGACTCCTTTACGAACATTGGACGAACGAACCGCCTTGACGCGTTGACATGGGCTGAGGTTGGTGTGATGGTCTGGGAGGTGCCGACCGGGGGGCGGTTTACCCTCCCCTGGCCTGCTGCCATGTGCGGATATCGGGAAGCCTGCATTCCGCCAATGTGATCACCACGGCAAATCGGCCGAACCGGCATGAGGCACTGTTCAACCCCCCACAAAGGGCCCTGCACCGCCCGTTCAGGGTCACGAACCCAGACAAGCCAGGTGAGAAGTAGAGTGACCGCACGTACTGCACTCCTGATCGGTGCCGCCGGTGGAATTCTCTCCGAGACCGCCCGAGGACTGGCCGAGGAAGGGCACTCGCTCGTCCTGTTCGACAGGAACGAGGAGGCCGTCAGGCGCCTCGCGGACGAGCTGGCCCCGCAGACCAAGGTCGACGTGGTCGTGGGCGACATCACCGACATCCCCGCCGCCGAGCGCCTGCTGACCTCCGTCGTCGAGCAGCACGCCCCCTCCATCCTGGTCAACGGCGTCGGCGGGGACACCCGCGTCATCGGCTACGCCGACCTGCAGCGCTCCCACTTCGAGGAGACGTACCTGGAGAACGTGGTCAGCACCTGGATCGCGATCAAGGTGTGCGCGCCGCGGATGGTCCAGGACGGCTACGGACGCATCGTCAACTTCGCCTCGGCGGGCGGGCGTACGTACAGCCACTTCAACAACGCGGCTTACGTCGGGGCCAAGGCCGCCGTCATCGGCATGACCAAGCAGATGGGCTACGAACTGGCCGGAACCGGCGTGGTGGTGAACGTGGTGGCCCACGGCCCCATCGCCACCGATCGCGTGGCGCGGGCCTTCGAGCAGCGCGACGAGGAGTCCAAGAAGGCCGTGCTGTCGCGGCTGCCCATGGGCCGCTACGGCACGGTGTCCGAAGCCGTGGGCAGCGTCCTGCACCTGTGCTCGGAGAGCGCCGGCTACTCCACGGGCTCCGTCATCGACATCAACGGCGGCCTCTACATGTGAGGGCCACCCCCACCCTCGTAAGAAAAAGCGCACAAGGAGCTGGTGTGGCGAAGTTTGTCGTCGAATTCGAGTACAACGTCGACCGGGCCGGCCGCCAGGGCCTGCATCCGGCGCATGCCGAGAACCTCTACCGGCTGGCCGACAGCGGAGTCCTGCTGCTCGGCGGCCCGCTCGTGGGAGAGAACGCCGGACTCCTGCTCTATGAGGCGGCCGACCGCGACGAACTCCAGCGGATTCTGGACGACGAGCCCTATGTAAAAGGCGGAATCGTGGCGAGCACCCGCATCCGCGAATGGAACCCGGGTAAAGGCAGCTGGATATCCGCGCTGAACCCGTCGGAAGAAGTCCCCAGCGCGGAAGGAAACCGCTGACAATGCTGTCGTTCCAGCAGGACTCACTGCACGGGGGAATCGCCGATCCCGAGATGGATTCCATGCGGATCCTCAGCGAGACGGCGCTGCGTTTCCCGGACGCGCTCTCCTTCTCGTCGGGCGCGCCGTACGACGGGAACCACGACCTGGGAAATCTCACCTATTACGTGGACCGCTATATCAAGTACCTGCGGGACAAGGGTGTGCCGGAGCAGCGCATCACCCGGCTCCTCTTCCAGTACGGGCCGGTCAACGGCCTGATCCAGGAGGAGGTCGCCCGCATGCTGAAGCGGGACGAGGACATCGATGTCCCGCCCGAGGCGATCATGATCACGCACGGTTTCCAGGAGGCGGCGCTGGTCGCCCTGCGCGGTCTGTGCGCCTCCCCCGACGACGTACTGCTGTCGGTCTCCCCCGCGTACGTCGGCATCCGGGGCGCCGCGCGCATGCTCGACGTCCCGGTCCGCGGCATCCTGGAGGGCCCCGACGGGCTCGACCCCGAGGCCGTGGCCGAGGCCGCCCGCGCCGTACGAGCCGAGGGCAAGCGCGCGGTCGCGCTCTACCTGGTGCCCGACTTCTCCAACCCGTCCGGCACGGTGCTGCCCCTGCAGGCCCGGAAGCGGCTCCTGGAGGTGGCCGCCGAAGAGGACTTCGTGATCCTGGAGGACAACCCGTACGGGCTCTTCGCCCGCGACGGCGAGTCGATGCCGACGCTGAAGTCGCTGGACACCGAGCGCCGGGTCGCCTACCTCGGCTCGTTCGCCAAGTCGGCCTTCCCGGGCGCCCGCCTCGGCTACCTGGTCGCGGACCAGGAGGTCACCGACGCCACCGGGGCCACCCGCACTCTCGCGCAGAGCCTCTCCAAGGCCAAGGCGATGTTCACGGTCGGGTCCTCCACCCTCTCCCAGGCGGTGATCGGCGGCATCCTCGTCGAGCACGACTACGACCTGCGCTCCGCCACCCGTGAGCTCGCCGCGGTCTACCTGGAGCGGCTGGACGCCACCCTGGAGGCGCTGGCCGAGCACTTCCCGGCCGGCGAGGACCACGGTGTCAGCTGGAACACCCCGCGCGGCGGCTTCTTCCTCACCCTGACCGTCCCCTTCACCGCGGACCTCGCGGCGATGGAACGTTCCGCCAGGGACTACCGGGTGAGCTGGGCGCCCATGAGCATGTTCTACCTCGACGGCGGCGGCGACCGGGAGATGCGGCTCGGCTTCAGCAACCTGGCGCCGGAGGCGATCCGCGAGGGCATCTCCCGCCTGGCCCGCTTCATCAAGGAAACCTCGCGCGAGACACCCCGCGAGACCCCGGAGGTGCGGGCATGACCACCGCACAGCCGGGCACCGCACAGCCGGGCGCCGCACAGCCGACCGCCGTCGTCGTGGACGGCTATTCGGCGGGCAACTTCTACCCCGCGGCCTTCACCGCCGCCGGCGCCCGCGTCATCCACGTACAGAGCACGCCGGAGCTCATCCCGACGATGCTCGCGCCCGACCTCACCGCGTACGCCGAGAACATCGTCTGCTCCGACGAGGACCGGCTCGTCGAGCTGCTCCGCCCGTACGCCCCCGTCGCCGTCGTGCCCGGGCAGGAGTCCGCCGTACAGCTGGCGGACCGCCTCTCCGAGGCGCTGGGCGTGAAGTCCAACGGCACCGCGCTCTCCGCCGCCCGCCGCGACAAGTACGAGATGATCGAGGCCCTGCGCCGCGCCGGGGTGCGCTGCGCGGAGCAGTTCAAGAGCGACGACGCGGACCTCGTCGTCAAGTGGGCGCAGGACCAGGGAAGCTGGCCCGTCGTCGTCAAGCCGATCAGCTCCGCCGCCTCCGACGGCGTGTTCGTCTGCGACGGCGCCGAGGAGGTGGCCGCCGCCGCCCGCCGCGTCCTCGGGACCCGCGACATCTTCGGCTCGGCCAACACCGAGGTGCTCGTCCAGGAGTACCTCAGGGGCCAGGAGTACGTCGTCGACACGGTCAGCTGCGACGGCCGGCGGTACGTCTCCGGCGTCTGGAAGTACGACAAGATCCTGCTGCCCTCCGGCCAGAACATCTACAACCGCGACATCCTCGTCTCGCAGGACGAGGAGCCGGTCGCGGCGCTGATCGACTACATCCACGACGTCCTCGACGCGCTGGACGTCCGCTGGGGCCCGGCCCACGCCGAGGTCATCGTGACCGACCGGGGCCCGGTCCTGGTGGAGATCGCCACGCGCCTCAACGGCCAGCTCAACCCCGGCTTCCAGGAGCTGTGCCTGGGTAACGACCAGGCCGGGCTGACCGCGCTGGCCTACACCCGCCCGGAGGAGTTCCTCCGGGAGTACGCCGGCCGGGTCTACCGCAAGCTGCGCTCCGCGTACAGCTACAACCCGGGCACCACCCTCGACGGTGTCGTCGCGGAGGTCGACCAGGACGTCGTCGCCCGCATCAACGCGCTGCCCAGCGTGTTCCTCACCAGCGTCAAGTACGCGCCCGGGGCCCGGATCCGCCCCACCACCGACCTGCTGACGGCCGCCCTGAGGATCTACCTGACCTCGGCCGACGACCGGCAGCTCGTCGCCGACTACGAGACGGCGCGCGAGCTGAAGGACGCGGTCTACCGCCTCGCCTGACCGCGACGCGGCCCTTCGCCTTCCTCACCACACCACCCATGCTGGAGGACAGCAGTGCACAGCCGTATCGGCCTCTTCCTGTCGCCCGTCCACGAGACGGGGCAGGACCCGCATCTGGCGATTCACCGCAATCTCGACCTGGTGGAGCACGCCGACCGCCTGAACTTCGACGAGGCGTGGTTCGGTGAGCACCACACCCTGGGCTGGGGCCTCGTCGGCGCCCCGGAGACCATGATCGCCGCCGCGAGCCAGCGCACCCGGCAGATCAAGCTCGCGCACGGCGTGGTCCCGCTCTCCGGGCACCACCCCTTCCACGTCGCCAGCCGCGCGGTGCACCTGCACCACCTCGCCCGGGGCCGCTACATCCTGGGCGTCGGCCCGGGCGTGCCCTTCGACGCCGGCATGTTCGGCCTCGACCCGAAGGTGCAGCGCAAGCGCCTCGACGAGGCCCTGCCGACCGTCCTGGAGCTGGTCAACGGCGAGGAGCGCGTCACGCAGAAGACGGACTGGTACGAGCTGAACGACGCCAAGCTCCAGCTGCCCCGCTTCGGCCCCGGCCCGATCGAGGTCGCCATGGCCACCTCCGGCACCTCGGTGACCAGCCCCCGCCTCGTCGGCCGGTACGGGCTGAGCATGACCTCCTTCGCGCTGCCGTTCGCCCTGATGACCCCGGGCGCGCCGGACCACATCGGGCTGGCCCAGCAGTGGAAGCACGCCGAGGAGGCCGCCGACGAGTTCGGGCGGACCATCCGCCGCGAGGACTGGCGCATCGCCCTTCCGGTGCACGTCGCCGAGACGAGCAAGCAGGCGTTCGACGAGGTCCGCGAGGGCTACGACCGCTGGCTCTTCGAGTACTTCGGCAAGGCCGCCGGCCGCGAGGTCCAGCCCCCCGGCACCCCGCGCGAGAAGCTCCTGGAGGCCCGCGTGGAGGCGGGCGGCGCCCTGGTCGGCTCCGTCGACGAGGTGGTCGCCGGGATCCGCCGCATGCAGGAGGCCACCGGCGGCTTCGGCACCCTCCTGGTGTACGTGGCGGACTGGACCTCGTACGAGAACACCAACCGCAGCCTGGAGCTGCTCGCCCGGTACGTGGCCCCGCAGATCACCGGTGCCGCGGCCCGCCCCCAGGAGGCCGTCGACTGGGCGATCGCCGCCCGCGCGGCGCGGTAGCCGCGCCCGCCCCCCTGCGTCTCGCCGACGAGCGCGGCGTCCCGGCAATCCCGGGGCGCCCGCGCCGCCGGTGACCGAAGCCCTCACCGCCGACCAAGACCGTCCGCCGGACCGAGTGGAAACGCATCGCATGCTGCAACAGACCGAGCCGGTACAACACCCTTTGGATCAGCGCTCGTTCCGTGACATTCTGGGCCGTTTCACCACCGGAGTCGTGCTCGTGACCGCACAGGCGGCGCACGGCCCCGTGGGGATGGCCGTCAACTCGTTCACCTCCGTCTCGCTCGACCCGCCGCTCATCGCGCTGTGCGCGGCGTACACCTCGACCACGTGGCCGGACATCCGGGCGACGGGGAGCTTCGCGGTCACCATCCTCGGCGAGCGCCACGCCGAGCTGTGCCGCCTGTTCAGCGAGCGCGGTGCCGACCGGTTCGCCGGCCGCGACTGGGCGTACACCAGGGCCGGGCACCCCATCCCGGCCGACGGGCTGGCCTGGCTGGACTGCGGGATCACGGCGATCCACCCGACCGGGGACCACGAACTGGTGGTCGCGTCGGCGGCCGAGGGCGCCCTGGCGGACTCCGCGGAGCCGCTCGTCTTCCACGCGGGCCGGTTCCGCGGGCTCGTCGCCCCCAGGACCGTCGGCGCCTGAGCCGGCCGTCGCCCGAGACGTGACCGTCGCCCGAGCCATTCGGCGGCCACCGGAGCCATGACTCACCAGTTCACCGGCACCACTGTCAGAACGAGTTGAGGGAGATACCGAAGCCGTGGGCAGTTCGCACTGGCACGAGCACTGGAACGCGCGCCGCAGCCCCTTCGCCGAGGAGTGCCGGCAGGCCCGCGCCACCCTGCTGGCGGACCTCAAGGACCCCTACGCGGCCCAGCAGCGGGTCCTGAACGACATCATCGCCCTGTGCGCCGACTCGCTGCGCTGGAAGGAGCGGGGGTACGACGCCGTCGCCGCCGACCCGGCGGCCTTCCGGGACGTCGTCCCGGTGATGCGGTACGCCGACTTCACCGAGGACATCGACCGGGAGACCCGCACCAAGGGCGGTGTCCTGTCGTGCAGCCCGGTGCTGCGCTGGCTGAAGACGAGCGGCACGACCGACGTCCCCAAGCGCATCCCGTACACCCTGCACTGGCTGCTGACCTACCGCATCCCGGCGATGCAGGCCATGTGGGGCACGTACATGGAGCACCACCCCGAGATCCTCGCCCACCCGCACGCCACGCTCGACACGCAGACCGTGTACGACGACGTCGACGACTTCCTGTACGGCGTCCAGTACCAGGCGATCAGCAACCGCCACCCGCGGATCAACAGCCGCGACTGGAACCCGCCGTGGTCCGCGGCCCCGTGGTTCGGCACCGATGCGCCGTCCTCGCACGCCGGGCGGATGTACCACCGGATCCGCCACCTCGTCGGCAAGGACCTGCACTTCGTCTCGGCCATCAACCCGAGCACCCTGATATCGCTGCGGGACCTGGTCGCCGAGCACGGCTCCGACCTGGTCCGCGACCTCGCCGAGGGCACCCTCGAAGGCAAGCCGTACACCGACCCCGACCCCGAGGCGGCCCGCCACCTGCAAGGCGTGCTGGACCGGGGCGAGTTCAGCCTCACGGACGTCTGGCCCTCGCTGCGCCTCTACAGCTGCTGGCTGTCGTCCTCGGCCGGGCTCTACCAGTCCCGGCTGGACACCGTGCTGCCGGGCGTGGCCGCCATGCCGTTCATGAGCTGCGGCACCGAGGGCGTGACCACCATCCCGGTCGACGACTCCCTCGACAGCCAGCCCCTCGCCGTCAACCAGGCCTTCTTCGAGTTCGTACCGGCCGGGGTGGAGCTGGGCGCGCTGCTGGACGCGGGCGAGCGGGTCGACACCCTGCTCTTCGACGAGGTGGAGGAGGGCCGCGACTACCACCTGATCATGACGCAGGCCAACGGCCTGCACCGGCTGTGGAGCGGGGACGTCTACCGCGTCGACCGGATCGTGGACGGCACCCCCTGGGTGCACTTCGTCCAGCGCGACGACATCTACCACTCCTTCACCGGCGAGAAGATCACCGAAGTGCAGGTCACCCAGGCCATCGAGCAGGCCCTCGGCGACCGGGGGATGCCCGTCGGGCTCTACATGTGCGGACCGCAGTGGGCCGAACCGCCCTACTACGTGGTCGTCGGCGAGGCCACCGAGCCGGGACCCGACCTGGACCGGGCCCTTTCGGAGGCGGTGGACCGCGCCCTGGGCGTCGTCAACATCGAGTACGCGTCCAAGCGGAGCAGCGGCCGCCTCGGCCCGCTCTCCTTCGCCACGGTCCCGCACGGCGCCATCGCCGCCTACACCGAAGCGCGCCGCCAGCAGGGCAACGCCACCCAGTACAAGTACAAGCCCTTCCAGAAGGACACGGACTTCGCCGCCGACCTCCTCGGCGTGACGGCGGCGACGGCAGCGACGGGAGCGCACCGGTGATCGAGACGAAGAGGCCGCCGCAGAACCTCCGCCGGGAGATCATCACGCTCGCGGCCGACGACGGCACCGACCTGGCGCTCCACCTGTGGCGGCCCCGGGAGCGGACCAAGGGGGCGGTCTTCTACTTCCACGGGCTGCAGAGCCACGCCGGGTGGCTGTGGGAGGTGGGGCCGAGATTCGCCGACAACGACATCGCGTTCTTCGTACTCGACCGGCGCGGCAGCGGCATCAGCGGCGGGCCGCGCCACGAGATACCCGGCGTGGACACGGTGATCTCCGACTACACCGGCGCGCTCGCGCACGTACGGGAGCTGATCGGCGACGAGATCCCCCTGACGCTGTTCGGCCACTGCCTGGGCGGCTCCTTCCTCGCCGCCCTGCTGCACCACTCCGCCTTCGACGTCCGCTACGACGCCGCCGTCTACTGCTCGACGTGGCTGGGCCGGCTGCACTCGCTGCTCGGCGGGGAGGAGCGCGCTGCGCTGGCCGCCGAGCGGTCCACCGAGCTGTGGGACGCGGGGCTGAAGTCGCGTGACTTCACCGACGACCCCCGCTACCGGCACTTCATCGACCACGACGACCTGGCCCTGCGGGAGATCACCCGCCGCTCCCGCGCCACCCTGCTGGGACTGGAGCGCCTCTACCTGGACCCGCACCACCCGGACCGGCGCGAACTGCCGGAGGTTCCGGCGGCGTTCGTCTCCGGCCTGACCGACCCGATCCTCGACCTCGACGACACCCACCGGGTGTTCAACCGGATGGTCTCCGACCGGGGCATGATCATCAAGTTCCCGACCGACCGGCACTACCTCTTCTACACCGACGTCCGCGACGACGTGGTCGACTGGGCCTCCGCCTACACCCTGCTCCAGGCCGTGGACCGCGATGTCTGAGGCCGAGGCCCGGCTGTACCGGGTGGCGCTGCCGATGCGCGTCGGCTTCGACCACCCGGCGGCCCGCCGCTCCACCAGCGACAGCCTCGTGCTGCGCCTGACCGTCGACGGGGTGACCGGCCTCGGGGAGTGCGCGCCGCGCGCGTACGTCACGGGCGAGACGACCGCGAGCGTCACGGAGGAGCTGCGCCGGGTCCCGCTGGACGGGCTGTTCGCGCGGCTGCGCGAGGTCCCGCCGGAGGAGCTCCTCGACCGGCTGCGGCGGGACGGCTTCGCGGCGGCGGCGGGCCTGGACCTGCCGCCCGAGGCCCCGGAGCGGCCCGGCGCGTACAACAACCTCGTCTGCCTGCTGGAGACGGCGGTCCTCGACCTCCTCGCGCACCGGCTCTCCGTCCCGGCCGCCGACCTCCTGGAGGGCTTCCCGGCACCCGCCACCCTGCCCGTGTCGCAGGTCCTCGACCTCAGCCTGGGCGTCGACGAGTTCCTCGACACCCGGGGCCCCTTCCACTTCGTCAAGGTCAAGGCGTCGGAGGACATCGACCGCGACGTCCGCACGGTCGGCGCCATCCGGGACCGGCTCGGCCCGAAGGTCCCCGTCATGGTGGACGCCAACATGAGCTGGACCCCCGAGACCGCCGTGCCGTACGCGCGCCGGCTGCGCGACGCCGGCGCCGAGCTCGTCGAGGAGCCGCTGCCCCGGCGCTCCTGGGACGCCCTGCGCACGCTGCGCCGCGAGTCCGGCATCCGCGTGATGCTGGACGAGTCGGTGTGCACGCTCGCGGACGCCCGGGCGGCCGTGGCCGCCGAGGCCTGCGACGCCGTCAACGTACGCGTCGCGAAGAACGGCGGCCTGCTGAACGCCGCCCGCCTGGTCGCCTACGCCCGCGGCGCCGGCCTCGCCTTCCAGGTCGGCGTGCAGGTCGCGGAGACCGGCCCGCTGATCAACGCCGGCCGCGCGCTGGCCTTCCGCAGCCCCGACGCCCTGACCGTCGAGGCCGGCCAGTCCGACCGGTTCTTCCCCGGCCCCGAGATGATCGTCTCGCCGCGCCCCCTGGTGGACCGCCGGGCCAACACCCTCGCCCCGCCTCCCGGACCCGGCTTCGGGCTCCGCCTGACCCCGTCGGCCGCGCCCTGGGCGGCCCTGACCTGGGCCGACGGCCGCTGGTCCCCCCTCACCCGCAAGGAGAACCCACGTTGACGGTCCTGTACGAATGCGTCCACCAGGGCGCTCGGCACTTCGGTCTCGGCTCGCCCGAGGACACCGTCCTGCACCTCTACCCGCTGGGTGACACCGACCTGCGGGCCGCCCTGCTCGCGGCGGGCGGCGACACGGAGGCGTTCATCGCCGCCGTCACCGAGGGCCGCACCCCGGCCGAGGCGGCGCCCGCCGACGTACGCTTCCGTCCGCCGCTGCTGCCCGAGTCGGCCGGCGACGCCATGGTCAGCGGCTTCATGGCCACCCACAACGTCAAGGTCGACGACACCACGCAGACGCAGCCCAACTGGTTCTTCAAGGGCCTCGGCGACGTCCTGAAGGTCCCCGGCGAGCCGCTGCGCGCGCCCGCCGGCTCCGTCGCGCTGACGGAGGAGGCGGAGGTCGTGCTCGTCTACGTCACCGACGAGCACCGCACCCCGCACTACGCCGGCTACACCTTCGGCAACGACCTCACCGACATCGGCCGCTTCAAGCGCCACAACGGCCATCTGTCGTACGCCAAGCTCTGCGACGCCGGCGTGGCCCCCTGGCTGTTCCTGGGCACCCCGCCCCGCCACGTCACCGGCGAGGTCACCATCGCACGCGACGGCGCACCGGCCTGGGAGGGCACCTTCACCACGGGCATCAAGGCGCTCCACTACGGCCTGCGGGACATGATGGCCGGCCTGTTCGCCCACGAGGCCCTGCTCCACCCCGGCCGGGTGCACTACGTCTACCTGGGCGCGGACCGCAGCAGCTTCCACAGCGGCTTCACCATGGCCGACGGGGACCGCGTCGAGATGCGGTTCGCCACGCACGGCGTACGGCTGTCGAACCCGGTCTCGGCCCCCTGACCACGGCGCGGCGGGTGGACCGGGCCCCTCACGGCTACCGCGCCCGGTCCACCCTTCGCTCGTCCCACACCGGCTCGGCGGACTCGCGGACGACCCCGTCCGCACCGAACACCAGGAAGCGGTCGAAGGCCCGCGCGAACCACCGGTCGTGCGTGACCGCCAGGACCGTGCCCTCGTACGCCTCCAGGCCCGCCTGCAGAGCCTCCGCCGACTCCAGGTCCAGGTTGTCCGTCGGCTCGTCCAGCAGCAGGGCCGTCGTGCCCGACAGCTCCAGCAGCAGGATCTGGAAGCGCGCCTGCTGACCACCCGACAGCCGGTCGAAGGGCTGGTCGCCCTGGCCTTCCAGCTCGTACCGCCGCAGCGCGGACATCGCCCCGCCCCGGTCCTTGGCGTGCTCGGTCCACAGGATGTCGACGAGCGTCCGGCCCAGCAGCTCCGGGTGGGCATGGGTCTGGGCGAAGTGCCCGGGCACCACCCGCGCGCCGAGCTTCCACGTGCCGGTGTGGGCGACGTCCTCCCCCGCCAGCAGCCGCAGGAAGTGCGACTTGCCGGAGCCGTTGGAGCCGAGGACGGCGACCCGCTCGCCGTAGAAGACCTCCAGCGAGAAGGGCTTCATCAGCCCGGTCAGCTCCAGCCCCGCACAGGTCACCGCCCGCACCCCGGTCCGCCCGCCGCGCAGCCGCATCCGGATGTCCTGCTCCCGCGGCGGCTCCGGCGGCGGGCCCGCCTCCTCGAACTTCCGCAGCCGCGTCTGGGCGGCCTGGTAGCGGGAGGCCAGCCCGTCGTTGAACGCGGCCTTGTTCTTCAGGGTGTTGACCAGCTGCTTGAGCTGCGCGTGCTTCTCCTCCCAGCGCCGCAGCAGTTCCTCGAAGCGCGCGAACCGCTCCCGCCGCGCCTCGTGGAAGGTCGCGAAGCCGCCCCCGTGCACCCACACGTCCGACCCCGCGGGGCCCGGCTCCACGGCCACGATCTTCTCGGCGGCCCGGGCCAGGAGCTCCCGGTCGTGCGAGACGAACAGCACCGTCTTGCGCGTCTCGGCGAGCCGCTCCTCCAGCCACCGCTTGCCGGGCACGTCCAGGTAGTTGTCCGGCTCGTCCAGCAGCAGGACCTCCTCGGGCCCGCGCAGCAGCGCCTCCAGCACGAGCCGCTTCTGCTCGCCGCCGCTCAGCGTGCGCACCTCACGGAACTGCGCCTTCTCGTACGGCACCCCCAGCGCCGCCATGGTGCACATGTCCCAGACGGTCTCGGCCTCGTACCCCCGCGCCTCCGCCCAGTCGCTCAGCGCCTGCGCGTACGCCATCTGCGCGGCCTCGTCGTCCACGGTGAGGATGCGGTGCTCCGCAGCGTCCACCGCGGCCGCCGCCTCCCGGATCCGCGCCGGCGCGACCGACACCAGCAGGTCGCGCACGCTGCGCTCGTCCCGTACGGACCCGACGAACTGCGGCATCACGCCCAGCCCGCCCCCGACGGTCACCCCACCGCCGTCCGGCTGGAGCGCGCCCGCGATCAGCTTCAGCAGCGTCGACTTGCCGGCGCCGTTCGCGCCCACCAGGGCCACCACCGCGCCCTCGCCCACCCTGAACGACACATCGCCGAGCAGGATCCGCCCGTCCGGCAGGTAGTACTCCAGATGCGCGACCTCTACATGACCCATGGAGCGCATTGTCTCCGGGGAAGAGCCCCCGTCCCAACCGCATTAGGATGCGCGGCATGAGCTTTGGGGGATCGCAGTGGCCGCCGCAAGAGCCGCACCAGCCGTATCAGCAGAACCAGCCGTATCAGCCGTATCAGCAGTCGTACGACTCCGGCGCTCCGGACTGGAGCGCGCTCGCCGAAGCCGCCGAGGCCCGCGCCCGGCGCAGGCGCTGGCTGCTCATCGGCGGCGGCGCGCTTGCCACCGCCGCCATCGGCACAATCATCGCGGTCGCGATCGTCTCCACCAACAAGGGCGGTGACGACAACAAGGCGTCCGGCACCGGCAGTTCCACCCCCGAGCTGCCCACCGACACCACCAAGCCGCAGCCGTCCTTCTCCTCGGTCGCTCCTCCTCCGCCGCCGAACCCGATGGACTTCATCTCCACCGCCCAGAAGGACAAGGCGCCCCTCACCCCCGAGTCCCTCTTCCCCGGCAAGACGCTCACGGTCGGCGACCGCGTCTACGACAAGGGCGCCACCGCCTCCACCACCACCTGCACGGCCGCCGCCACGACCGCCCTCGGCGCGGTCCTCCAGAAGAACGGCTGCACGCGCGTGATCCGCGCCACGTACGCGAGGGACGGCGTCGCCATCACCATCGGCGTCGCGCTCTTCGACACCACAGCCGCCGCGCTCAAGGCCAAGGAGCAGATGCAGGGCGGTATCGCCCCCCTCGCCGGGTCCGGCGTCAACGGCTTCTGCCAGGTCAAGACGGTGTGCCTGCGCCGCGGGAACTCCCTCGGCCGGTACGCCTACTTCACCCAGGCGGGATACACCAGCGGCAAGGAGGTGACGGAGGCGGACACGGTCATCTTCAAGACCAGCGAGGACGTCGGCACCTTCGCCTTCAACCAGATCTACGCCCGCGGCCGCGCCCAGGCGTCAGCAGCAGCCGCCTCCCCCGCGCCCGCCGGCTGACACCGAGATCGGCAGTGACCGCTTGTTGCGGGCCTCCAGGTTCCTGGCGGCCAGCAGCTCGTCGGCCGGGTAGCCGACCTCCTCCAGCGTGAGCCCGTGCGGCCGTACGACATGGACGGCCGAGTCCCGCACGCCCGCGGCCAGCACCTTGCCGGGCCACTCCACCGGCCGGTGCCCGTCGCCGACGAAGAGCAGGGCACCCACCAGCGAGCGCACCATGTTGTGGCAGAAGGCGTCCGCCCGGACCGTGGCCTCCAGCACCCCGGACGGCAGCCGCTCCCAGCGCAGCTCCTGAAGCGTGCGGATGGTGGTCGCCCCGTCGCGCTTCTTGCAGTACGCGGCGAAGTCGTGCTCGCCGACGAGCCGCTCGGCGGCCGCGTTCATCGCGTCGACGTCCAGCGCCCAGTCGTGCCACAGCACATGGCCCCGCAGCAGCGGGTCCACACCGCCCGGATCGTCCGTCACCCGGTACGCGTACCGCCGCCAGATCGCCGAGAACCGCGCGTTGAAGCCGGCCGGCGCCTCCTCGACGCGCCAGATCCGCACGTCGTGCGCCAGCCGACCGGCCAGCCGCCGCAGCAGCTTGTCCCGGTGCTCGGCCCACAGCGCCTCCGGCAGGTCGACGTGCGCGACCTGCCCTCGCGCGTGCACCCCGGCGTCGGTCCGCCCCGCCACGGTCAGCTCGTACGTCTCCGACGACCGCGTCACCGTGCGCAGCGCGTCCTCGATCTCGCCCTGCACGGTCCGCTGCCCGCCGGCCTGCTTGGCCCAGCCGTGGAAGTCCTTGCCGTCGTAGGACAGGTCCAGCCGCACCCGTACGAAACCGGGCTTCACCTCATCGCTCACGCGATCCATCCTCTCAAGCGGAACGGGCCCGCCCCCACGAGGGGGGCGGGCCCGCAAGCCGTTCAGAACGCGGTTCAGGCGTCCTTGGCCGTGCTACTTAGCCGAGTCCTCGGCGGTCTCGGCCTTGGCCTCGTCAGCCTTGGCCTCGGCCTCGTCGGCCTTCGCCTCGTCGACCTTGGCGTTGGCCTCGTCGGCCTCCTTGACCGCGCGCTTCGTCGCGGCCTCGGCCTCGGCGACGGTCGCCTTCTTCGCGATCTCGCCCTCGACCAGCTCGATCACAGCCATCGGGGCGTTGTCGCCACGACGGTTGCCGATCTTGGTGATGCGGGTGTAGCCACCCGGGCGCTCGGCGTAGCGCGGGGCGATCTCGGTGAAGAGCGTGTGGACGATGCCCTTGTCCGTGATCGTCTGCAGCACCAGGCGACGGTTGTGGATGTCGCCCTTCTTCGCCTTGGTGATCAGGCGCTCGGCGACCGGACGCAGGCGGCGGGCCTTGGCCTCGGTCGTGGTGATGCGGCCGTGCTCGAACAGCGACTTCGCGAGGTTCGCGAGGAGCAGCTTCTCGTGCGCGGCGCTGCCGCCCAGACGGGCACCCTTGGCGGGCTTCGGCATGGTGTTTCTCCTTGTGATCTGCCCCGGCCGTATCAGGTACCGGGGTCAGGACCCCGCAGGCGGACGCCTACGGGCAGCAATCAGTACTGCTCGGTCTCGACGAAGCCCGCGTCCGCGTCGTCGTCGGCGCCGAAGGCGTCGGCGGCGGCGGTCGGGTCGAATCCGGGCGGGCTGTCCTTCAGGGCCAGGCCCATGCCGGCCAGCTTCGCCTTGACCTCGTCGATCGACTTCGCACCGAAGTTGCGGATGTCGAGCAGGTCGGCCTCGGAGCGCGCCACGAGCTCACCCACGGAGTGGATGCCCTCACGCTTGAGGCAGTTGTACGAGCGGACCGTGAGCTCCAGCTCCTCGATCGGCAGCGCCAGGTCCGCGGCGAGCGCGGCGTCCGTCGGGGACGGACCCATGTCGATGCCCTCGGCGTCGATGTTGAGCTCGCGCGCCAGGCCGAAGAGCTCGACCAGGGTCTTACCGGCGGAGGCCATGGCGTCACGCGGACGCATCGCCTGCTTGGTCTCGACGTCGACGATCAGCTTGTCGAAGTCGGTGCGCTGCTCGACTCGGGTCGCCTCGACCTTGTAGGTGACCTTGAGGACGGGCGAGTAGATGGAGTCGACCGGGATGCGGCCGATCTCCTGGCCCGCCTGCTTGTTCTGGACGGCGGAGACGTAGCCGCGACCGCGCTCGACGGTCAGCTCCATCTCGAGCTTGCCCTTGCCGTTCAGCGTGGCGAGCACCAGGTCGGGGTTGTGCACCTCGACACCAGCCGGCGGGGCGATGTCGGCCGCGGTCACGAGGCCCGGGCCCTGCTTGCGCAGGTACATCACGACCGGCTCGTCGTGCTCGCTCGACACGACCAGCTGCTTGATGTTGAGGATGAGGTCGGTGACGTCCTCCTTGACGCCCGGCACGGTGGTGAACTCGTGCAGGACACCGTCGATGCGGATGGACGTGACGGCCGCACCCGGGATCGAGGAGAGGAGCGTACGGCGAAGCGAGTTGCCGAGCGTGTAGCCGAAGCCCGGCTCCAGGGGCTCGATGACGAACCGCGAGCGGTACTCGTCGACAACCTCTTCGGTCAGCGAGGGACGCTGAGCGATAAGCATGGTGTGTTTCCTTCAGTCGTGGACGCCCGCTATTTGACGTCCTCTGATGCAAGGGTACGGGCGGCACGCCCCCGAAGAGCCGTACCGCCCGGAACCTCACAGAACAAGCAGCAACCGTGCCCGTGCGTCAGACGCGGCGGCGCTTCGGCGGACGGCAGCCGTTGTGCGGGGTGGGGGTGACGTCCTGGATCGAGCCGACCTCGAGGCCGGTGGCCTGGAGGGAGCGGATCGCGGTCTCACGGCCGGAGCCGGGACCCTTGACGAAGACGTCGACCTTGCGCATGCCGTGCTCCTGCGCGCGGCGGGCGGCCGACTCGGCGGCCATCTGCGCGGCGAAGGGGGTGGACTTGCGCGAGCCCTTGAAGCCGACGTGGCCGGCGGAGGCCCAGGAGATCACGTTGCCGCTCGGGTCCGTGATGGACACGATCGTGTTGTTGAACGTGCTCTTGATGTGCGCGTGGCCGTGAGCGACGTTCTTCTTTTCCTTGCGGCGCACCTTCTTGGCAGCGCCCTGACGACCCTTGGGGGGCATGTCTTACTCCTACGGGAGGTGGTCGGTCCTACAGCGAAGACCGTGGACAGTCGTCCGCTGCGGACTACTTCTTGCCCGGCTTCTTCTTGCCGGCGATGGCGCGACGCGGGCCCTTGCGGGTACGAGCGTTCGTGCTGGTGCGCTGACCGTGGACCGGCAGACCGCGGCGGTGGCGCAGACCCTGGTAGCAGCCGATCTCGACCTTGCGGCGGATGTCGGCCTGGATCTCGCGACGGAGGTCACCCTCGGTCTTGAGGTTGGCGTCCACGTACTCGCGGATCTTGACCAGGTCCTCCTCGGACAGGTCACGAACGCGGGTGTTCGGGTTCACACCGGTGGAGGCGAGGGTCTCCTTCGCCAGGGTGCGGCCGATGCCGAAGACGTAGGTGAGTGCGACCTCCACGCGCTTGTCGCGCGGAATGTCAACACCGGAAACGCGTGCCATTCAATGGCTCCTGTGTGTTCGGGGGTCTTCCGCAGCACCGCTCCGTGGCCGCCGACCCCTTTTGATCAAAAGAAGTGGTACGTCCAGGTCCCCGGCCCCCGCCGGAGGTGTCGTCAGCCCTGTCAGGGGCTTGGACGGGTGCTGCGTATGTACGAATTTGCTCGCGTCGCGCGAAGATACTGCGAGGTGCAGGATGGCGTGCGTCAGCCCTGGCGCTGCTTGTGGCGCAGGTTGTCGCAGATGACCATGACCCGGCCGTGGCGGCGGATCACCTTGCACTTGTCGCAGATCTTCTTGACGCTCGGCTTGACCTTCATGGGATGTGAGGTTCTCCGGGTCAGTGCCACCACCCGCGCGGAAGAACACCGCGCCGGTGCGGGCAAGATCTACTTGTAGCGGTAGACGATCCGGCCACGCGTCAGGTCGTACGGAGAGAGCTCCACCACGACCCGGTCGTCCGGGAGGATACGGATGTAGTGCATCCGCATCTTGCCGGAGATGTGCGCGAGGACCTTGTGACCGTTCTGGAGCTCCACCTTGAACATGGCGTTCGGCAGGGACTCGATCACGGTGCCCTCAATCTCGATGGCACCTTGCTTCTTGGCCACGCTTCGCCCTTCGAATCGGCTACCTTGATCGACTCTCCGTCTCCGTGTGTGGACACACGGGTACACGAGAGCCGACGCATCAGTCTACGTCAGGGCATTCGAAAAGACGAATCGGGCTCAGTCTGCCCACGCCGGAAGATCGCTACGCCAGAGGATCGGACCTAGGCGAGAGGATCCGGCGCCGCCGTGACGCCCAGCTCCGCCAGCTCCGCCAGCTTCGCCTTGCCGCCGACCCATCCTCGACGCCGCTCTCGCGGGCTCGGCGCCAGGGCGCCTCACATGCTTCGAACGGCTGCGCCGGCCTCCGGCCGACGGACAGGGCCGGCCTCGCCCGGCGACATCACGCCAGCGGGTCCGGCGCCGCCGTGACGCCCAGCTCCGCCAGCTTCGCCTTGCCGCCGTCGGGGGCGGTCAGCACCAGCGGGCCGTCCTCGGTGAGGGCGACCGAGTGCTCCCAGTGGGAGGACCAGGTGCCGTCCGTCGTGATGACGGTCCACTCGTCCTCCAGGACCTCCGTGCGCGGCGTACCCAGCGACACCATCGGCTCGATGGCCAGGCAGAAGCCGGGGACCAGCTTCGGGCCCTTGCCGCGCTTGCGGGAGACGTAGTTCAGCAGGTGCGGGTCCATGTGCATCTCGGTGCCGATGCCGTGGCCGCCGTACTCCTCGATGATCCCGTACTTGCCGCCGCCCGGCTTCGGCTGGCGGCGGATGTACGTCTCGATGGCGCGCGAGATGTCGACCAGCCGGTTGCCGTTCCGCATGGCGGCGATGCCGTGCCACATCGACTCCTCCGTCACCCGGGAGAGCTCGATCAGCTCCGGGGCGTGACCGGAGCCCACGAAGGCGGTGTACGCCGCGTCGCCGTGCCAGCCGTCGACGACCGCGCCGCAGTCGATGGAGATGACGTCGCCGTCCTTGAGGACGACGTCCTCGCTGGGGATGCCGTGGACGACGACCTCGTTGACCGAGGTGCAGATCGTCGCGGGGAACCCGCCGTACCCGAGGAAGTTCGACTTGGCGCCGTGCTCGGCGAGCACCTTGCGCGCCACCTCGTCCAGGTCCTTCGTCGTCGCCCCGGGAACCGCCGCCTCGCGCGTCGCCGCGTGGATGGCGGCGACGACCAGCCCCGCCTCGCGCATCTTCGCGATCTGCTCGGGAGTCTTGATCTGCACCATGACGGCTGACGCCTTTCCAAACGGAGAACGGGGTGACCTGACAACGATACGGCGGTACGACACCGGCCGCGGCGCCCCGAAGGGCACCGCGGCCGGTGTACGACACGTACGCAGGGTGCTAGGCGGCCTGCTCGCCGCGGCCCCGCAGCGCCTCCATCGCGCGCGCGGTCACGTCCTCGACCGTGCCGAGCGCGGAGATGGTGACCACCAGGCCCTGGGCCTTGTAGTAGTCGATGATCGGCTCGGTCTGCGTGTGGTAGACCTCCAGCCGCTTGCGCACCGTCTCCTCGGAGTCGTCGTCACGCTGGTACAGGTCGCCGCCGCAGACGTCGCAGACGCCCTCGGTCTTCGGCTGCGAGTACGTCACGTGGAAGACGTGCGCGCTGTCGTTGCGGCAGATGCGGCGGCCCGCGATCCGCTTCACGACCTCGTCCTCGGGGACCTCCAGGTCCAGCACCGCGTCGAGCTTCATGCCCTCGGTCTCCAGGGTGGCGTCCAGCGCCTGCGCCTGCGACACGTTGCGCGGGAAGCCGTCCAGCAGGAAGCCGTTCACCGCGTCGGGCTTCTCCATGCGGTCCTTGGCCATGCCGATGGTGACCTCGTCGGGCACCAGCTCGCCGGCGTCCATGTAGGACTTGGCCTTGAGGCCCAGCTCCGTGCCCTGGCTGATGTTGGCACGGAAGAGGTCGCCCGTGGAGATGTGCGGAATCGACAGGTTCGCGGCAAGGAACGCGGCCTGCGTTCCCTTCCCGGCACCGGGCGGTCCGACGAGGACGATTCGCATCAGCGGAGGAACCCTTCGTAATTGCGCTGCTGGAGCTGGCTCTCGATCTGCTTCACGGTCTCCAGACCCACACCCACGATGATCAGGATGCTCGTCCCGCCGAACGGGAAGTTCTGGTTCGCGCCACCGAAGCCCGCCAACGCCATCGTCGGCACGAGAGCGATCAGACCCAGATACAGCGAGCCCGGCCAGGTGATCCGGTTGAGCACGTAGCTCAGGTACTCGGCAGTAGGTCGACCAGCCCGGATACCCGGGATGAAGCCACCATACTTCTTCATGTTGTCCGCGACTTCCTCGGGGTTGAACGAGATGGCCACGTAGAAGAACGCGAAGAACACGATCAACAGGAAGTACACGGTGATGTAGTACGGGTGGTCACCCTTGACGAAGTGCTGTTCGATCCAGGTTTTCCAGCCCGCGGTGGAGTTCGAGAACTGCGCGATCAGTGCCGGGATGTAGAGCAGCGACGACGCGAAGATGACGGGAATCACACCCGCCTGGTTCACCTTGAGCGGGATGTACGTGGACGTACCGCCGTACGACCGCCGACCGATCATCCGCTTCGCGTACTGCACGGGGATGCGGCGCTGGGCCTGCTCGACGAAGACGACGAGCGCCACCATGACGAAGCCGATCAGGATGACCGTGCCGAACTCGATCCAGCCCTTGGCGAGCTTGCCGCTCTCCTTGATGGCCCACAGGGCACCCGGGAAGCCGGCCGCGATCGAGATGAACATCAGGATCGACATGCCGTTGCCGATGCCGCGGTCGGTGATGAGCTCGCCGAGCCACATGACGACCGCCGTACCCGCGGTCATGGTGATCACCATGGTGATGGTGACGAAGATCGACTGGTCCGGGACGACCTCGCGCGCCACGGTGCAGCCGCTGAAGAGGGCGCCGGTACGGGCGGTGGCCACGAGGCCGGTGCCCTGGAGGATCGCCAGCGCGACGGTGAGGTAGCGGGTGTACTGCGTGATCTTCGCCTGGCCGGACTGCCCCTCCTTCTTCAGGGCTTCCAGACGCGGGATGACCACGGTCAGCAGCTGCAGGATGATGCTCGCCGTGATGTACGGCATGATGCCGAGCGCGAAGATCGTGATCTGCAGCAGCGCCCCGCCACTGAACATGTTCACGAGGCCGAACAGGCTGTTGTTGCCCTGCTGGGCCTGGTCCACACACATCTGGACCTTCTCGTAGCTGACCCCGGGCACGGGGACGTGCGCCCCGAGCCGGTACAGCACGATGATGCCGAGCGTGAAGAGCAGCTTCTTGCGCAGGTCGGGCGTCTTGAACGCCCGGGCGAACGCGGTGAGCACGGTGCCTCCTGCGACCCCCGCGCTATGCGTCAGAGGTGACGGTCTTGAGGATCGACGAATACGTATCAGTCAGTGGTCAGTAAAAACCGCGGGGGCGGATCCTGGGGTCCGACCGCGCGGCCCGGGGCGCATGCCCCAAGTCATTACAGCAACACAGTGCACGCCACCTTACCGGCGGACATGCCCCCCTAGGAACGACCAACCGGGGATGCCCCTTTTGAGAGGCATCCCCGGTCGGATGTTCAAGCCATCGAGTCGTCTCAGACGAGCTCGGTGACGGTACCGCCGGCGGCGGTGATCTTCTCCTTGGCGGAGCCGGAGACGGCGTCGACCGTCACCTGCAGCGCCACGGAGATGTCGCCCTGGCCCAGGACCTTGACGAGCTGGTTCTTGCGCACGGCACCCTTGGCGACCAGGTCGGCAACGGTGACCTCGCCACCCTCGGGGTAGAGCGCGGCCAGCTTGTCCAGGTTCACGACCTGGTACTCGGTCTTGAAGGGGTTCTTGAAGCCCTTCAGCTTCGGGAGACGCATGTGGAGCGGCATCTGGCCACCCTCGAAGCTCTCCGGAACCTGGTAGCGGGCCTTCGTGCCCTTCGTACCACGACCGGCCGTCTTACCCTTCGACGCCTCACCACGACCCACACGGGTCTTGGCGGTCTTGGCGCCCGGGGCGGGACGGAGGTTGTGGACCTTCAGCGGGTTCTGCTCCGCCATGTCAGTCGACCTCCTCGACCGTCACGAGGTGGCGGACGGTGTGCACCATGCCGCGGAACTCGGGGCGGTCCTCCTTGACGACCTGCGTGTTGATGCCCTTGAGACCAAGGGAACGCAGGGTGTCGCGGTGGTTCTGCTTGCTGCCGATGTACGACTTCGTCTGCGTGATCTTGAGGCGAGCCATTACGCACCCGCCCCGGCACGCGCACGGAGGAGAGCCGCGGGGGCGACGTCCTCGAGGGGCAGACCACGGCGGGCCGCGATCTCCTCGGGACGCTGCAGGCCCTTCAGGGCCTCCACGGTCGCGTGCACGATGTTGATCGCGTTGTCGGAGCCGAGCGACTTCGACAGGATGTCGTGAACGCCGGCGCACTCGAGCACGGCACGCACCGGGCCACCGGCGATAACGCCGGTACCGGGGGACGCCGGCTTGAGCAGGACGACGCCCGCCGCCTTCTCACCCTGGATGGGGTGCGGGATGGTGCCCTGGATACGGGGGACCTTGAAGAAGTGCTTCTTGGCCTCCTCCACACCCTTGGCGATGGCGGCCGGCACCTCCTTGGCCTTGCCGTAACCGACACCCACGGTGCCGTCACCGTCGCCCACCACGACCAGCGCGGTGAAGCTGAAGCGACGACCACCCTTCACAACCTTGGCGACGCGGTTGATCGCGACGACGCGCTCAACGTACGCGGTCTTCTCGGCGGCAGCAGCGCCGCCGTCACGGCCCTTCCGGTCCCGCCGCTCGCCGCCACCGGCACCGCTTCCGCGGCGCTGGGGTCCAGCCATTGGACTTTCCTTCCTAGTCTTCCTACGTGCGGAACCGGCTCAGAACTTCAGGCCGGCTTCACGGGCGGCATCCGCCAGGGCGGCGATGCGCCCGGCGTAGCGGTTGCCGCCACGGTCGAACACGACAGCTTCGACGCCGGCGGCCTTGGCACGCTCGGCCACGAGCTGGCCGACCTGCTTCGCCTTCGCCGACTTGTCGCCTTCGCCGCCGCGGATGGACGCGTCCAGGGTGGACGCCGACGCCAGGGTGTGACCCGCGATGTCGTCGATGACCTGAGCGGTGATGCCGCGGTTGGACCGGGTGACGACGAGGCGCGGACGCTCCGGCGTACCCGAGACGTTCTTGCGGATACGGATGTGGCGACGCGCCTTAGCAGCGCGCTTGTAAGCGTCGCCCTTGGCGATCTTCGTACCGTATGCCATGGCTTACTTACCAGCCTTTCCGACCTTGCGGCGGATGACCTCGCCCGCGTACTTCACGCCCTTGGCCTTGTACGGGTCGGGCTTGCGCAGCTTGCGGATGTTCGCGGCGACCTCGCCGACCTTCTGCTTGTCGATGCCCTCGACCGAGAACTTGGTCGGCGACTCGACCTTGAAGGAGATCCCCTCGGGGGCCTCCACCAGGATCGGGTGGCTGTAACCGAGCTGGAACTCCAGGTTGGAGCCCTTCGCGGCGACGCGGTAACCGACACCGCTGATCTCGAGCGCCTTCGTGTACCCCTGGGTCACACCGGTGATCATGTTGGCCACCAGCGTGCGGGACAGGCCGTGGAGGGCCTTGTTCTGACGCTCATCGTTCGGGCGGGTGACGTTCAGAACGCCGTCCTCACCCTTGACGATCTCGATCGGGGCGGCGACGGTGTGGGTGAGGGTGCCCTTGGGGCCCTTCACCTCGACCGTGCGGCCATCGATGGTGACGTCCACACCGGCGGGAACCGTGATGGGGAGCTTGCCGATACGCGACATTGGCTTTTCCTCCGTTCCCGACTACCAGACGTAGGCGAGGACTTCCCCACCCACGCCCTTCTTCTGCGCCTGCTGGCCGGTCAGGAGACCGTGGGACGTGGAGATGATCGCCACGCCCAGGCCGCCGAGGACCTTCGGCAGGTTGGTGGACTTCGCGTAAACCCGGAGACCGGGCTTCGAGATCCGCTTGATGCCCGCGATGGAGCGCTCACGGTTCGGGCCGAACTTGAGCTCGAGGACGAGGTTCTTGCCGACCTCGGCGTCCTCGACCTTCCAGCCCGTGATGAAGCCCTCCTGCTTGAGGATCTCCGCGATGTGAGACTTGATCTTGCTGTGCGGCATCGTCACGGTGTCGTGGTACGCCGAGTTCGCGTTCCGCAGACGCGTAAGCATGTCTGCGATCGGATCAGTCATGGTCATGAATTGGCCTTCGGCCTCTCTCGCCGGGGTTTCCTATGTGCGCCATCCCTCTCCCCACTCATGGGCGGGACGGGTGCGGTGCGGGGACCTACGGCGTAGTAAGTCGTACGGGCGGCAGGCGCCCAACCCCACAAGCCTACGGCATGCGGGGAAGGGCTCCTGCCGACCAGATGCTTACCGAGAGACTCCGGTCATCCCAAGTGAGGGATTACCAGGAGCTCTTGGTCACGCCCGGCAGCTCGCCACGGTGAGCCATCTCACGGAGGCACACGCGGCACAGGCCGAACTTGCGGTAGACGGAGTGCGGACGACCGCAGCGCTGGCAGCGGGTGTACGCGCGCACGCCGAACTTGGGCTTGCGAGCAGCCTTCGCGATGAGAGCCTTCTTCGCCATCTCGCTTACGCCTCCTTGAAGGGGAAGCCGAGGTGACGGAGGAGCGCGCGGCCCTCTTCGTCGTTGGTCGCCGTGGTCACCACGGTGATGTCCATACCCCGGACACGGTCGATCTTGTCCTGGTCGATCTCGTGGAACATGACCTGCTCCGTGAGACCGAAGGTGTAGTTGCCACGGCCGTCGAACTGCTTGGGGGACAGGCCGCGGAAGTCGCGGATGCGCGGCAGCGCGAGCGACAGGGTGCGGTCCAGGAACTCCCACATGCGGTCGCCACGGAGCGTGACGTGGGCACCGATCGGCTGGCCCTCACGCAGCTTGAACTGCGCGATGGACTTGCGGGCCTTGGTGACGGCCGGCTTCTGACCGGTGATCGTGGTGAGGTCGCGGATGGCGCCCTCGATCAGCTTGGAGTCGCGGGCGGCGTCGCCCACACCCATGTTGACCACGATCTTGACGAGGCCCGGGACCTGCATGACGTTCTCGTACGAGAACTCCTCACGCAGCTTGCCCGCGATCTCCTCGCGGTACTTCGTCTTCAGACGCGGAGTGGTGGTGGTAGCCATCAGATGTCCTCACCCGTCCGCTTGGCAACGCGGATCTTGTTGCCCTCGTCGTCGAAGCGGTAACCGACGCGGGTCACGACCTTCTGACCGTCCTTCTCCACGACGAGCTGAACGTTGCTCACGTGAATGGGGGCCTCGGTGGTGATGATCCCACCGGTCTGCGAGCCGCGAGCGGTCTGACCGGCCTTGGTGTGCTTCTTGACCCGGTTGACACCCTCGACCAGGACGCGGTCCTCGCGGGGGAAGGCCGCGATGACCTTGCCCTGCTTGCCCTTGTCCTTACCGGTGATGACCTGGACCAGGTCGCCCTTCTTGATCTTCATGCTTACAGCACCTCCGGCGCGAGCGAGATGATCTTCATGAACTTCTTCTCGCGCAGCTCACGGCCCACGGGGCCGAAGATACGGGTGCCGCGAGGGTCGCCGTCGTTCTTCAGAATGACGGCGGCGTTCTCGTCGAAGCGGATGTACGAGCCGTCCTGGCGGCGGCGCTCCTTGACGGTGCGAACGATGACCGCCTTGACGACGTCACCCTTCTTCACGTTGCCACCGGGGATCGCGTCCTTGACGGTGGCGACGATGACGTCACCGATGCCCGCGTAGCGGCGACCGGAGCCACCGAGAACACGGATGCAAAGGATCTCCTTGGCACCAGTGTTGTCGGCGACACGCAGTCGCGACTCCTGCTGGATCACGTCTATCTCCTGATCGTCTGCCGGTTCCCGGCAGGGCCTGGAAAAGGCCCTGCCGAGCCTGGCGGAACTAAATGCTGGGGCAGTGACGCCTCAGCGAGGGGCATGCGGGGACTCTCCCGGCGAGGGGAGAGTCCGCCGCAAAATTACTTGGCCTTCTCGAGGATCTCGACGACGCGCCAGCGCTTCGTCGCGGACAGCGGCCGGGTCTCCATGAGGAGGACGCGGTCGCCGACGCCCGCGGCGTTCTGCTCGTCGTGCGCCTTGAGCTTGTTCGTACGGCGGATGACCTTGCCGTACAGCGCGTGCTTGACGCGGTCCTCGACGGCGACGACGACGGTCTTGTCCATCTTGTCGCTGACGACCAGACCCTCACGGGTCTTACGGAAACCGCGCGCTTCCTTGTTCTCAGTCACGTTGCTCTCGCTCATCAGGCGCTCTCCACCGTCTCGATGCCCAGCTCGCGCTCACGCATCAGGGTGTAGATCCGGGCGATGTCCTTACGGACGGACTTGAGCCGACCGTGGTTCTCGAGCTGCCCGGTCGCCGCCTGGAAGCGGAGGTTGAACAGCTCTTCCTTGGCCTCGCGGAGCTTGTTGAGAAGCTCCTCGTTGCCCAGCTCGCGCAGCTCGGACGCCTTGGTACCGGCCGACATCACAGCTCACCTGCCTCGCGCTTGACGATCTTGCACTTCATCGGCAGCTTGTGGGCGGCACGAGTCAGGGCCTCACGCGCGATCTTCTCGTTCGGGTAGGACAGCTCGAACATCACCCGACCAGGCTTGACGTTCGCGATCCACCACTCCGGCGAACCCTTACCGGAACCCATGCGGGTCTCGGCAGGCTTCTTCGTGAGCGGACGGTCCGGGTAGATGTTGATCCAGACCTTGCCGCCACGCTTGATGTGGCGGGTCATCGCGATACGCGCGGCCTCGATCTGGCGGTTGGTCACGTAGGCCGGGGTGAGGGCCTGAATGCCGTACTCGCCGAACGCAACCTGCGTGCCACCCTTGGACATACCGTTGCGCTTCGGGTGGTGCTGCTTGCGGTGCTTGACCCTACGGGGGATCAGCATGTCGGTCAGGCCTCCGTTCCGGTGCTCTCAGCCGGAGCAGCGGCGGCAGCCTCGGCCTTGGGGGCCTCGGCGCCGGCGTTCTGCTGCGGCTTGCGACCGCGACCGCCACGCTCGCCACCGCGGCCACCACGGCCGGCGGGGCGGTCAGCGCCACCACGGGCCGGGCGGTTGCCGGCGCGGGCAGCGGCGTTCTCGGCGCGGACCTCGGCGATGTTCTTGACGTCGCCCTTGTAGATCCAGACCTTCACGCCGATGCGGCCGAAGGTCGTCTTGGCCTCGAAGAAGCCGTACTCGACGTTCGCGCGGAGCGTGTGCAGCGGCACACGGCCCTCGCGGTAGAACTCCGAGCGGGACATCTCGGCGCCGCCGAGACGGCCGCCACACTGGATCTTGATGCCCTTGGCGCCCGCCTTCATCGCCGACTGCATGCTCTTGCGCATGGCGCGGCGGAAGGAGACGCGGGAGGACAGCTGCTCGGCAACGGCCTGGGCCACGAGCTGAGCGTCGACCTCGGGGTTCTTGACCTCGAGGATGTTCAGCTGGACCTGCTTGCCCGTGAGCTTCTCGAGGTCACCGCGGATGCGGTCGGCCTCGGCGCCACGGCGGCCGATGACGATGCCCGGACGCGCGGTGTGGATGTCCACGCGGACACGGTCACGGGTGCGCTCGATCTCCACCTTCGAGATGCCGGCGCGCTCCATGCCGGACGTCATCATCCGACGGATGGCGACGTCTTCCTTGACGTAGTCCTTGTACAGCTTGTCGGCGTACCAGCGCGACTTGAAGTCGGTGGTGATGCCGAGCCGGAACCCGTGCGGGTTTACCTTCTGGCCCATTACCGGGTTCCTTCCTTGCTGCTGACGACCACGGTGATGTGGCTGGTCCGCTTGCGGATCCGGTAGGCACGGCCCTGGGCGCGCGGACGGAACCGCTTCAGGGTCGGGCCCTCGTCAACGTACGCCTCGCTGATGTACAGCGAAGAGGCGTCCGTGTGGTCGTAGTTGTGCGCGGCGTTGGCAATGGCGCTGTCCAGCACCTTGCCCACCGGCACGCTCGCGGCCTGCGGGGCGAAACGCAGGACCGCCTGAGCCTCCGTGGCGTCCATGCCACGGATGAGGTCCACCACGCGGCGGGCCTTCATGGGCGTGACGCGGATGTACCGCGCCTGGGCCCTGGCTTCCATGGTTGTCCCTTCAGTGTCTGACACGTTCGTCATGGTCTTTCACCCCGCTGGTTAGCGGCGCTTCGACTTCCGGTCTTCCTTGACGTGACCCCGGAAGGTGCGCGTCGGCGAGAACTCGCCGAGCTTGTGGCCGACCATCGACTCGGTGACGAACACCGGGATGTGGGTCTTGCCGTTGTGCACCGCGATCGTGTGGCCGAGCATGGCCGGGACGATCATCGAGCGACGGGACCAGGTCTTGATGACGTTCTTGGTGCCGGCTTCGTTCTGAGAATCCACCTTCTTGATCAGGTGGTCGTCGACGAAGGGCCCCTTCTTGAGACTACGCGGCATCTAAACCCGCTCCTAGCGCTTCTTGTTCGTCTTGCGGCGGCGGACGATGTACTTGTTGCTCGCCTTCTTGGGAGAACGAGTACGACCCTCCTTCTGACCCCACGGGGAAACCGGGTGGCGACCACCGGAGGTCTTGCCCTCACCACCACCGTGCGGGTGGTCGACCGGGTTCATGGCGACACCACGGACGGTCGGGCGAACGCCCAGCCAGCGCTTACGGCCGGCCTTGCCCCAGTTGATGTTCGACTGCTCGGCGTTGCCGACCTCGCCGATGGTGGCGCGGCAGCGGACGTCGACCAGACGGATCTCACCGGACGGCATGCGGAGGTGGGCCATCGAGCCCTCCTTCGCGAGCAGCTGCACGGAGGCACCGGCGGAGCGGGCGAACTTGGCGCCGCCACCGGGACGGAGCTCGATCGCGTGGATCGTGGTACCGACCGGGATGTTGCGCAGGGCCAGGTTGTTGCCCGGCTTGATGTCGGCCGCGGGGCCGTTCTCGATCCGGTCGCCCTGGTTCAGGCCACGCGGAGCGATGATGTAGCGCTTCTCGCCGTCCGCGTAGTGGAGCAGCGCGATGCGAGCGGTGCGGTTGGGGTCGTACTCGATGTGAGCGACCTTCGCCGGCACGCCGTCCTTGTCGTGACGACGGAAGTCGATCACGCGGTAGGCGCGCTTGTGGCCACCGCCCTGGTGACGGACGGTCACACGACCGGTGTTGTTACGGCCGCCCTTGCTGTGCAGGGGGCGGACCAGCGACTTCTCCGGCGTGGACCGCGTGATCTCGACGAAGTCGGCGACGCTGGAGCCACGACGGCCCGGAGTCGTCGGCTTGTACTTGCGGATACCCATTTCTCAGTCCTCGTCCGATATTCGGACCAGGGCACTCCGTTAGGAGGCCTGGCCGAAGATGTCGATTCGGCTGCCCTCGGCAAGGGTCACGATGGCGCGCTTCGTGTTGGCGCGCTTGCCGAAACCGGTGCGGGTGCGCTTGCGCTTGCCCTGGCGGTTGATCGTGTTGACCCCGGCGACCTTGACCGAGAAGACCGCCTCGACGGCCTGCTTGATCTGGGTCTTGTTCGCGCGCGGGTCGACGATGAACGTGTACTTGTTCTCGTCCAGCAGCGCGTAGCTCTTCTCGGAGACAACCGGCTTGACGAGAATGTCGCGCGGGTCCGTGAAGGTCTTGCTGGTGATCTCGGCCATCAGGCCTCGCTCCCCTCGTTGTCAGCGGCCTTGGGGCCAGACACGAAGGACTCGAAGGCGGCCTTGGTGAAGACCACGTCGTCGGAGACGAGCACGTCGTACGTGTTCAGCTGGCCCGGCTCCAGGATGTGCACCTGGGGCAGGTTGCGGGCGGACAGCCACGCGGCCTCGTCCGAGCGCTCGGCGACCAGGAGCAGGTTCTTGCGCTCCGAGATCTTGCCGAACAGCGTCTTGGCGGCCTTGGTGGAGATCTCGCCCTCGACCACGCCGGAGACGACGTGGATGCGGGAGTGACGCGCCCGGTCCGAGAGGGCACCGCGGAGGGCGGCGGCCTTCATCTTCTTCGGGGTGCGCTGCGAGTAGTCACGCGGCACGGGGCCGTGGACGACGCCACCGCCGGCGAACTGCGGGGCGCGGGTCGAGCCCTGACGGGCGCGGCCGGTGCCCTTCTGGCGGTACGGCTTCTTGCCACCGCCGCGGACTTCGCCACGGGTCTTGGTCTTGTGCGTGCCCTGGCGGGCAGCGGCCAGCTGTGCGACGACGACCTGGTGGATCAGCGGAACGCTGGTCTTCGCGTCGAAGATCTCCGCGGGGAGCTCGACGGTCCCGGCCTTGTCGCCTGCCGGCGAAAGGATGTCAATGGTGCTCATCGGTTACCTCAGGCCCCCTTGGCCGCGGTACGGACCAGGACGAGGCCGCCGTTCGGACCAGGAACCGCACCCTTGATCAGGAGCAGGCCCTTCTCCGCGTCAACGGCGTGGACGGTCAGGTTCTGGGTGGTGACCCGCTCGTTGCCCATGCGGCCCGCCATGCGGAGGCCCTTGAACACACGGCCCGGGGTGGCGCAGCCACCGATGGAACCGGGCGAGCGGTGCTTGCGCTGGGTGCCGTGTCCGGCGCCCAGGCCACGGAAGTTGTGGCGCTTCATGACACCGGCGAAGCCCTTGCCCTTGCTCTTGCCGGTGACGTCGACCTTGACGCCCGCCTCGAAGACCTCAGCGGTGATCTCCTGGCCGAGCGTGTACTCGGAGGCGTCAGCGGTGCGGATCTCCACCAGGTGGCGGCGCGGGGTGACGTCGGCCTTGGCGAAGTGACCCTTGAGGGGCTTGTTCACCTTGCGCGGGTCGATCTCGCCGAAGGCGATCTGGACCGACTCGTAGCCGTCGATGTCGTTCGTGCGGACCTGGGTGACGACGCAGGGCCCGGCCTTGACGACGGTCACCGGGACGACCCGGTTGTTCTCGTCCCAGACCTGGGTCATGCCGAGCTTCTCGCCCAGGACGCCCTTAATGTTCTTAGCCATCTCGCGCGTCACCTCAGAGCTTGATCTCGATGTCGACGCCGGCCGGCAGGTCGAGGCGCATGAGCGAGTCAACCGTCTTCGGCGTGGGGTCGAGGATGTCGATGAGGCGCTTGTGCGTGCGCATCTCGAAGTGCTCGCGCGAGTCCTTGTACTTGTGCGGCGACTTGATGACGCAGTACACGTTCTTCTCAGTGGGCAGCGGCACCGGGCCCGCGACCGACGCACCGGTACGGGTCACCGTCTCGACGATCTTCTTCGCCGAAGAGTCGATGACCTCGTGGTCGTAGGCCTTGAGCCGGATGCGGATCTTCTGTCCCGCCATGGCTACTCAGTAGTCCTGTCTCTCGTAACGCTCTGGTACCTGGTGGGTCCGCGCCCTGTCCTGATCTCCGACCCCCGCGGTCGGGCGTGTCGCACTCCCTCTACGCAGATATCCCGAAGGATTTCCCAACCGAGGGGGTGCGGTCCCGTGGACCGCGAGACCGGGGATCGACGTATGGACGCGTCTGGCCACCGGGTGCCTGGTCGGCGCCCCGCTGACACTTCCCGGAAGATTCCCGTACGTCCGCCCCTGATCAGAGGCGACGAGTACTGTGGGACTCGCTTCCGGTCCTCCCGGCGGGAGGCGCGCAGCATCGGCACTCAACCGAGCAACCCGGACAGTCTGCCACACCGGGCGCGGCCGACGCCAATCGAGCCGAAGAGATTACCCCGCCGGGGTTGCCTGTCAAACCGCGGCACGCGGAAGCGCGCGGTCCGGCCGCGCCGGGCGCCGCCCCACCACCGCCACTATGATCACTGGCCGTCCCGGGCGGGTCCACCGCCCGGAAACCGGATGGATCATGGGGGAAATCGTGCGCAAGACGACGACGGCCGTGGCGCTGGCCCTGGCGGCGGCACTGCTGACGGGCTGCGGTGGCGCGGACGAGGGCGGCGGCGCCGGCAAGGGCGACGCGGGTGCCGGGAAGACGCCGACGGCGGAGCAGTCGGCAGGGAAGCCCGCGGAGCAGCCCGCGGCCGGGGGTGGCGCGGCGCACGAGGTGACCATCGAGGTGACCGGCAAGGGTCAGACGATGATCATGTACACCCTCGACGAGTCGAAGACCGAGACGGTGACGCTGCCCTGGAAGAAGACGGCCACCATCACCCCGGAGGGCGCGGAGAAGCAGGTCGGCCGACTCGTGATCGTCACGCCGGGCCACTCGCAGGGCGAGGACGGCATGCTGAAGGCGGCCGGGTGCACGATCACGGTGGACGGCAAGAAGGTGGCGGACAACGGTGACGGGGCGGTCGCCGCGCCCTGCTCGTACAAGCTGAAGTAGCACCCTCCGCACACGCGCCCCGCACTCGGCCGTGGCCGAGCGCGGGGCGCGAGGCGTTAAATCCTACGAATGGGCGCCAGTCGATGGAAAAGGCCCGGAAAGTGGCCCATTCGGCGCAGGTATTCGCGTAACCCATCGCGTCGTTTTTCGTTCGCGCCTCGCGAAGGTCGTAATTTCCCTTTTACCCGAGAAGGAGGGAAATTCATGCGGCCCATTCGAGCCCTCGTCGTCGCGATTTCCGTGGCTGCCCTGTCGTTGGGCACGGCCACGATGTCCGAGGCGATCAGCTGGCACCACCCAGGCGCCGAGACGCGGTCCGGACACGGCGAGTCGGCCAAGGGGACCGACGACAAGGAGACGGCGAAGACGCACGTCAAGAAGTCGGAATACCTCGACGACAGTTGCAAGGGCAAGACGTTCGGTTACTGCAAGCAGAATGTCGCCCTCGAGCAGAGCCTGCTCGGCCCGATCGGCCTGATCGGCAATGGCGGACTCGTCGGCCTCATCGGTGGCGGTACGAACGGCACCAACGGCGTGAACGGAACCAGCGGCTCAAGCGGCGCGAGCAGCGGCTCCAGCGGCACGAGCGGTTCCAGCGGCGCGAGCAGCGGCACGAGCGGCTCAAGCGGCGCGAGCAGCGGCACGAGCGGTTCCAGTGGCTCAAGCGGCGCGAGCGGCTCCAGCGGCACGAGCGGCGGCCAAGAAATGCCGGAGGAGTGGTGCTCGCCGGGTTACTGGCGCAACCACCCGCAGGCATGGCCCGCCGCGTACGCCACCACCGACACGTACAGCGACATGTTCCCCGGCGAAAGGCCCACGAAGACGACAGCCGGTGTCAACGCCGGCCTGGAGCTCGCGCCGGACGATCCCGAACTGCTCTACATGCTCGACCACCCGCAGTACTACGGGGGTGACGACACCAATCGCGTCGCGGACGAGCTGAGCCGGGTCCACCCGAACGTGAATTTCCGGGGCAACCGCGTCGACTACTGCGACACCACCAGGTGATCCACGCGTGACCGCGGGTCGGGGGGGGGGGGGGGGGGGGGGTGTGGGGGGGGGGGGGAGGGGGGGGGAGAGGGGGGGGGAGCATAGGGAGGGAAAGGGGGGGAGAGGGGGAAAAGAAGAACCCCGAGAG
>NZ_JBVIEN010000010.1:271643-364378 GCF_055571835.1 Streptomyces sp. NPDC030862
TCCTACCCCCCCCCCCCCCTCCCCCCACCCCCCCCCCCCCCCCCCCCCCCCCCCCCCCTCTCCCTCCCCCCCCCCCCCCCCCCCCCCCCCCCCCCCGTGCCCGTGCCCGTACCGGTACCGCTTTCGCGGAAGGAACGTGAATTGGAAGTCCCGCACCCCCGCGCCGCCGAAGACGAAGGCGAAGGCGAAGGCGGCAGCGCACCCCGGGTCAGGTCCCCGTGGGCGGTCGGCGCCCTCGCGGTGGCCGGATGCGTGCTCGTCGGGGCCGTGCTCGTCCACCTCGGCATGATGTTCCTGAGCCTGGCCCCGCCGAACGCCCTCACCGCCCGGCACCAGGAGCGGATCAACGCGTACGTACAGCCCGAGTTCGGTCAGGACTGGAAGCTGTTCGCGCCGAACCCCCTGCAGCGCAACGAGACCGTCTCCGTACGGCTGCGGACGGCCAGTGAGGTATCGGAGTGGGTCGGCCTCACCGCCCGCGACGTCGCGATGATCAGGGGCAATCCCGTGCCGAGCCATGTGCACCAGAACATGCTGCGCCGGGCCTGGGACAGCTACGTCTACGCGCACGACCAGCAGGGACGGCCGACCAAGGCGCCGTACGGCGAGCTGTCCGCCGCGTACCTCAAGCGCGTCGTGCTCCAGCGGATCGGGCGGGAGTGGGAGGGGGAAAAGGTCACCGCCGTGCAGCTCGCGTGGCAGTTCGCGCTCGTACCGCCGCCGTCGTGGAGCGGGCAGGACCCGTCGGGCGAGATCGGGTACCGGAGGCTGCCGTGGTGGCCGGTGACGGACGAGGATTACAGGGAGATGTGAGTTGTTGACGACCGTGCCGTTCCGCCGCCTCGCGGGGTTCGCCCGCACCACCCAGGCCCCCTACCAGGCCGCCGTCTTCCGCATCGGGCTCGCCGCCGTCGTCACCGCCTTCCTCCTGCGGGAGTGGCCGAACCGCCGTGTCCTGTACGGCGACCGCAGCGCCCTCTCGTACGACATGGCCCTCGCGCTCAGCGGACACGAGGGCACCTTCACCGTGCTGAGCTGGTACGACGGGCGGCTGTGGTTCGAGACCGTCTACGCGCTGACCCTGCTGGCGGCGCTCGCCGTCCTGGCAGGGTGGCGTACGCGGACGGCCTCCGTGCTGCTGATGGTCGGGGTGCTGTCACTGGAGAACCGCAACCCCCTGGTCGGGGACGGCGGCGACAACGTCATCCGGATCCTGGTCATCTACCTGGTGTTCACGCGCTGTGCGCAGGTGTGGTCGCTGGACGCGCGGCGCGCCCGGGCTCGGTCCGGTGCCGCGGGCGACCGGACCGGCGTCGCGCTGTGGGCGGTGATGGGCGCGCTGCTCTTCTGGGCGTTCGGCCCCCAGGCTCAGGGCTGGCCGCTGGTGCTGTGGACGCTGTGGGCGGTGCAGGGCGCGTGGTACGTCGTCAACCGGTGGTACCCGCGCCACGAGCTGCGGGCCGTGCTGGACGGCGGCGCCGCGATGCTGCACAACTGCGCGATGCTGGTGATCGCCGTACAGGTCTGCCTGATCTATTCGACGGCCGGCTGGTACAAGATCCAGGGCCTGCGCTGGCAGGAGGGCAGCGCCCTCTACTACGCCCTGCACCTCGATTACTTCACGCCGTGGCCCTGGCTCTCGACGGCCCTCGCGGCCAGCACCGTCATGGTCCTGGTCCTGAGCTACCTGACGGTCATCGTGCAGGTGGCCTTCCCCTTCACCCTCGCCAACCGCCGCGTCAAGAACGTGCTGCTCGCCGTGATGATCGCCGAGCACCTGGGCATCGCGGTGCTGCTCGGCATCCCGTTCCTGTCGCTGGCGATGATCGTGTGCGACGCGGTGTTCCTGCCGACGGCCTTCCTGGTCGGGGTCGGCGCGTGGTGCCGGCGGCGCCGGGCCGGGCGGCGGACCGAGCCGGAGGCGACGCCGGCCGCGCCCAGGGAACCCGTGCGACTGCCCGTGTGACCGCGTGCGCGATGGGCGTCGCATGGAGCATTCGAGGGGGTTCTGTGCACGCCAGCGCCGACCGGTACAGCAGGGCCTATCACGCCGATTCCCTTGTGCAAAGATGTACTGACCTGCGCATTTAAGGGGTGCACCACCGCGATGGCTGGCTACTGCAAGGCCGAGTTCAAAGCCCTGTCCCGGCTCGTGACGGATCTCAGCGAGTGCGCGGACGGCATGCGGTCCGCGATGAGACAGCTGAAGGACATCGGTCCCAAGGGCTCCGGCTCCGACGAGCTGGAGAAGGCCTGCGACGACTTCCAGGACAAGTGGGACCACGGCATCAAGCTGATCGCCGACGCCACGGGGGGCATCACCGAGAAGGTCGGCGAGTCGGGCAAGCTCTTCCAGGACCTGGAGGTCCAGGTCGAGGCGATGGTGAAGTCCGTGAAGGCCCCGGCCGGTGGCGTCCGTGCGTGATCCCAGGGAAGCCCCGGGTCCCACCGGTGCCGGACCGGCCGAAGCCACGGAGCCGGAGCCGGCCGCGGATCCCGACGGCGGGCCGTCGGCGTTCCGCTTCCAGGTCCAGCCGGAGTTCCACGCCATCCCCCTCGGCATCGGTGAGGACGAGGACGCCTTCGGCGAGCAGCTGCGGCGGTTCGCCCGCGACTACTGGGGCGAGCGCGAGGATCTGGAGCCCCTGCGCAGGCTGACCACGGCCATGTACGCGGCGAACGCCCCGGGTCTCGTCACCGGCGGTGCCGTCTACAACGCGCTCGGCATCTTCCCCATCGGAGGCACCGCGGACGGCTCGAAGCCGCCCGAGCGCGTCAGCCGCGCCACGCTCACCGTCAGCGTGCGCGACCTGGACAACCCCGACCCGTACCGCACCGCCGCGGGCATCGCGGAGGCGCTGGAGAAGGCGTCCGACGGCGGCGAGGCGGGGGAGGTCCAGCCGATCACCCTGCCCGCCGGCCCCGCGGTCGTCCGCGTCGCCGGGTCCCGGGCCGTGTGGGAGCTTCCGGAAGGGCCGCAGGAACGATTCTTCGTCCGGATCGAGGTCTGGCTGCCGTTCCCCGAGGACGACCGGCTGCTGCTGCTCTGCCTGAGCACGGCCGACGTCCAGGACCTCTTCCACTATCAAGCGGTCCTCGCGGACATCGCCGACACCATCACGTTCGGCGAGTCCGACACTCCCCCGCCCACCCCTGCTCCGTCCGCCTCCCCCTTCGGCTCCTACTGATCGCCTCGAGGAGATCGTCCCCATGAGCACACAGACGTACGAGGCGCTCGGCTTCGACCCCGCACCGGGTGTGCCGCCCTCGGTGCGTCATCTGGTCACCACGCTCACCCGCGTGGGCAAGCAGCTCCACGACGCGCACGCGACGCTGACCCGGCTGGGGAAGGCGGACGGGGCGTGGGCGGGCGAGGCGGCGTCCGCGTTCGCCGGGAAGGTCGGCACGCTGCCGAAGTACCTGGCCGACGGGCACAGGTCGCTCGCCGACGCCGCGCACGCGCTCCACACCTGGGAGTCCCGGCTGACGGACTTCCAGGCGCTGGCGCGCCGCTACGAGCAGGAGGCGGCGGCGGCCCGGCAGACGCTGAAGGAGGCGCAGAGCAACCCGGACCTGCAGCTCGCGGGCCGGACCTTCGAGACGGACACGGAGCTGCAGAGCGCCCAGCGGCGCCTGGACCACGCGACGACGCGGGTGAACGAGGCCGCCGACGAGCTGAACGCCGTCATCAGGAAGGCGCGGGAGCTGCTGGGCGACCACGAGGAGGCCGCCCGCGCCGCCGCCGCGGCGATCCGCAGGGCCGCCGAGGCGGCGCCGGACGAGAGCCTGCTCGACATGCTCGCCGACGCCCTCGCGGGCCTCGGCGAACGGCTCAAGAGCCTCGCGGCCGACCTCTGGAACTGGATCAAGGAACACGCGGACACGATCTACGAGATCGGGGACTGGCTCGGCTACGCCAGCGCCGCCTGCGACGTCCTCGCGGTCGTCTTCTCCGAGACCATCGTGGGTGCCGTCATCTTCGAGGGCATCGGCATGGTGCTGAACGCCGGCGCCCTCGCCTTCCACTCCGTGGGCTGGGCAGCCGGGGCGAAGAAGGGCAGCTGGACGGACATCGGCCTGGACATCGTCGGCTTCTTGCCGTTCGGTGACTTCCTGCGCTTGGGGAAGGTCGCCAAGGGGACCTTCACGGGCGTCAAGATCCCCATGAACGTGCTGGACTTCGGCGCGAAGGCTGCCGACGCCTGGAAGCGTGCGGACGACATCATCGAGCACGTCGGGGGAACCGCGAAGCTGGGTGACGACGCCGAGAAGTGGGTGATGCGGAACATCAACTCCTTCGGCAGCAAGGCGCACGCGATCCACATCACCGCGGACGGTCTGGCGGACCGGTTCAAGGTGGCCGTGGCCAAGGAGCTGGGTGACTTCAACCTGTACCGGCCCGGGGCGGGGGTGACGGACATCGCCTTCCAGAAGGTGATGCCCCAGGTGATCGAGAACACCCCGCTGCGACACATACCCGCGCTCGCCGACTCCGTCAGGCCGATCATCGACAACACCGGCGAAACCGTCGGCAAGTACATCGACCCACGGTCCTGGACGGCACGCGGCTACGAGGCGGTGACCGGCGCGAAGAACCTCTACAAGGAAGGCGTGCGGATCGCCACGCAGGACGTGCAGTACGCGTCCGAGAAGTTCCACGAGAAGCTCGACCAGGCGCGCGATACGGCGGGCGACGTCATCGGCCGCTTGTCGAGCGCCAACCCCTTCGGATGACACCGTGAACGACGTGAGCGACGTGACCGACGTGACCGACACCCCGTACGCGTTCCTGGTCTCCGTGAACAACCCGGTTCCGGTGTCCGGCCCACGGCCACCGCACCTGCCGCCCGACGCCGAGATGGCCTCGACGATCCGGCTGACGACCGCCCGCCGCCCCGAGGACACCCCGCTCGCCCGGGTCTTCACCCCGCGCACCACGGGGCGCTGGAGCCGCCAGGCACCCGTGCCCTTCTGGATCGACGACGGACGGGACGGCAGTCCGTCCTGCTCCGTACGCCCCGCCGCCCCGGACGTCTACGACGTCCACACGCCCGACGGCACGCCACTGGCCCGGATCACCCGCCGTGCCGGCCGGTTCCTGCCCTGGCCCCGCCGCATCCGGTGGTCGGCGCGGTTCACCCACCCGCCCCGGACCGTCACGGGCAGGTCCGGCACCTGGTACGCGTGGCTCCTCTACGTGCTGACCGCCCCCGTCTGGTTCCTCGTCGTGCTCGGCGTATCGGTGTACTCGTTCGTCGTGGGCGAGGCCGACGACGACACGGTCGCGAGACCGGTACGAACCCGCTGGCGCACGCCCGGCGCCGGCACGGTGCTGGACTACCGGGGTGTCGGCAGGATCTACCGCTTCGACCCGCGGCACCTGGACACCCGCGTCGCCTACGCACTCGCGGTCCTTCAGACGTGGGAGCGCGAACGGTAACCCGGATAACCGGGTGCGCGGCGGCGGGGAGGCCGCCTACCGTACGGATGCGTTGATCGATTTCGGAGCGTGGGGGGAACCGTGCGTACGTCTTACCCCCGCACGCCCCATCTGCCCTGGTCCCCCGGCGCGGCCGCCGACGATGTGCGGACGGGGAGTCTGGAGGGGTTCGCCGGCCGGGAAGTCGTGGTCACCGAGAAGCTCGACGGTGAGAACACGACCCTGTACGCCGACGGCCTGCACGCCCGCTCGCTCGACTCGGCACACCATCCGTCGCGGGCCTGGGTCAAGGGTCTCCAGGGGCGGATCGCCGCCCGCGTCCCGGCGGGGTGGCGGGTGTGCGGCGAGAACATGTACGCGCGGCACTCGATCGCGTACACCGGTTTGGAGAGCTGGTTCTACGGCTTCTCCGTCTGGGACGGCGACGGGCGGTGCCTGGACTGGGACCGGACCGTGGCGTTCCTGCGGCGGCTGGGGATCCCCACGCCGCCGGTCCTGTGGCGGGGCACCTTCGACGAGCGGGCGCTGCGCGCCCTGAGGCTCGACACCGGCCGCCAGGAGGGGTACGTCGTCCGGACGGTCGAGGGCTTCGGGTACGCGGAGTTCGGGCGGCGGGTGGCGAAGTGGGTGCGGCCCCGGCACGTGACGACCGACGCGCACTGGATGCACGCCGCCGTCGTGGAGAACGGGCTCGGCCCGCGCGCCGCGCTGTGGGACGTGCGGTCCGGGGCGACGCCCCACCCCGAGGCGCTCGCGGCGGCGGTCGGCCTGCCGGAAGGCGGGGACGCCGGTGCGGCCTCGGACGGAGCCGCGGACGTGGCCGTGGGCGTGTCCTCGGACGTGGCTGCGGACATCGTGGCGGACATGGCGGCGCGGCTCGACGGGCTCGGGCCCGGACGGTCGGGCGACGACCGGCTCGCCGGGGTGCTCGCGGCGCTGCTGCACCGGCACCCGAGGGCGCGGCTCGCGGCCCGGCTGGCGGCGCCGCTGGGCATGCCGCTCGCGCGCCGCGTGGCCGACCTGGTCGGGCTGTACCCGGGGCTGCACCGGCCGTACCCGGACGAAGAGCGGCGCACCGGGCTCCTGCGGCTGTCGTACGCCGCCGACCTGGGCGTCCTGCACGCGGTGGCGGCGGCCCTCGCGGACACCGCCGAGACGCGCGAGCAGGTGGAGTGGTCCGCGCTCCACGCGGAGGAGGCCCGGCCGCTGGACGGGCTCCGGGAGGCGTTCCGTGACGTGGACGACCCCGACGCGGCCGACCGCTGTGTGGCGCAGGCGCGCGAGGCGTACGCGCTGGGCCGGATCGCGACCGCCGAGGAGGCGGTCGCGGCGACGTGGCGGTGGCGGTCGGGGGACTTCCCCCGGTTGGTGCACCTGGTCGGGCCGTCGGGCAGCGGGAAGAGCACCTTCGGGCGCCGGCTGCCGGGCGCGGGCGCAGGCGCAGGCGCAGGCGTGGCCGCGTACGTATCGCTCGACGAGCTGCGCGCGGCGCGCGGCTCCCGGTCGGACCAGCGGGACAACGGCGCCGTCCTGCGCGAGGGCCTCGACCGGCTCGACACGGCCCTCGCCGCCGGGGGCACCGTGGTGTGGGACGCCACGTCGCTCAACCCGCACCAGCGGTCCCTGGTGCACGCGGTCGCGCACCGCCGCGACGCTCTCGTCACGCACGCGGTGGTGCTGGTCGACGAGGCCGAGCTCGCGCGCCGCAACGCGCACCGGACGCATGCGGTGCCGCCGGAGGTGCTCGCCGGCCAGCTGCGCCGGTTCGTCCCGCCGTACCCGGGCCAGGCGCACCGCACCTGGTACGTCGGCGCGAGCGGCACAGTGGAAGACGAGGCGTGAGGCATGCGTACGAGCGAGGAGATCTACCACCGGGTGCTGTGGGACCCGCGGTTCGACCCGGCCCGGTTCGTGGTGGGCGTGCGGCGGCGCGACCCCGGCCTGGGCCCGAAGCGGATGCCGCTGTCCGCGTTCGTCCCCGGCGGGGACATCCCGTGGCACCGGGTGCTGTTCTTCGAGGCCGACGGCGAGATCGTCTGGGACCGCTCCACGGGCGTGGACCGCATCGACGCGACCGACGCCGGGCGGGTGCGCGACCCGCGGCTGCTGCGGGCGCCGTTCTTCACGGCGCGGACGCCGTACGCGTACGACGGCGGCTGGGCACCGGCGTCGACGCCGCGCGGCGCACCCGCCGCGGCCGGGCTGCGCGTGCTGACCTGGAACACCCTGTGGGACCGGTACGACAGCGACCGCATCGACAGCGCGCGACGCCGCCCGCTGCTGCTGGCCGCCCTGGAGGAGGCGGACGCCGACGTCATCGCGCTCCAGGAGGTCGAGGCCGGGCTGCTGCGCCTGCTGCTGGACGCGCCGTGGGTGAGGGACGCCTACACGCTGGGCACCGACCCGGCGGGGCCGGACGTCGCCGAGTGCGGGCTGCTGCTGCTCAGCCGGCTGCCCGTGCGCGAGGCCGGTCTGCACGCGCTGGGCCCACACAAGGCGGTCACGGCCGTCGTCGTGGAGACGGCGACGGGCCCGCTGGTCGTGGCCGCGACGCACCTCAGCAGCGACCACTCCCCCGATGGCGCCGCACGGCGGGACGCGGAGCTGGCCCGGATCGCCGAGGGGCTCGCCACCACCGAGGCGCCGGTGATCCTGCTGGGCGACTTCAACGACGGCGGCGAGACCCCCGCGCGCACGCTGGGCATGCGTGACGCCTGGAGCGAGGTGCACGGCCCGGCGGACGGCACGCCGACGTTCGACCCGCGGGTCAATCCCCTGGCGGCCGTCTCCTCGCTCACCGGCCGCGCCTCCCGGCTGGACCGGGTGCTGCTGCGCGCCGACGAACTGCGGGTGGACGCGGCCGTGCTGCGCGGGGACACCCCCACCGCGGACGGGCTGTACGTCTCCGACCACTACGCCGTCCAGGCCGACCTCTGCTTCGACGGACCCGCCGCCTCGGGCGTCCTCGACGCGCGGCCGACGGCCCGTACGGCGGTGGCCTGGCTTCCGCCACGGGAGCTGTGGCCGCCGCTCCAGGCCGTGCGCGAGGACCACGACCCGCAGATCGACCGCTGGCCGCCGCACGTCAACCTGCTCTTCGGGTTCGTACCGGAGTACGACTTCGAGCGCGCGGCGCCGCTGATCGCCGAGGCGGCGGCCGCCGTCCAGCCGTTCGAGGCCCGGCTGGAGGGCGTGCACACCTTCGGGCACCGGGAGGACGCCACCGTGTGGCTGGACCCGGCCGCGGCGGGCGAGGAGCCGTGGGCGCGGCTGCGCAGCGAACTGGAGCGGCGCTTCCCGCGCTGCCGGGCCCAGCGGTCCGGGTTCACACCGCACCTGAGCCTGGGCAGTACCCGCGACCCGCAAGCCGTCGCCGCCGAGTGCGCGCGCCGCCTGCCCGGCCCGCTGACCGCCCGCGTCGGCGAGTTGGTGCTGCTGTCCCGGCGGGGTGACGAGCCGATGCGGGTGCGGGCGACGGTCGCGCTGGGCACGGGCGAGGTCCGCTGGACCGAGGACCCGGGTCCGGAGACCCCACGGCCGGAGGACCCGCGCCGCGCCGAGCACGCCCGCGAGGTGGCGGCCCGTGTGTCGGACGCGCTGCCGGAGGCGGCGGTGTACGTGGTCGGCTCGCGGCGCATGGGCTGCGCCCTGGAGGGCGCCGACCTGGACCTGGTGGCGGCCGCGCCGGGCCTCACCGACGTACGGGTCACCCGGGACCGGCTGGCGGCGGCGTTCCCCGAGGCCGACGGCGTACGGGAGGTGGTCGGCGCCCGCGTGCCGGGCCTGCGGCTGCGGGTCGGGGACCTGGGTGTCGACCTGGTGCTCGTGGACACGGCTCCGGTGCGGCCGTCCGAGGCGGCGGCGGTCGCGCTGAGCGCGGTGAGCGACGCCGACGCGCTGCTCCCGGAGCCGGGCGCGCGGCGGGAGGGCTTCGTACGCCTCGCCCGCGAGGTGAAGGCGTGGGCGCGGGCACGCGGCCTGGACTCGGCGCCCTTCGGCGGCCTGCCGGGCCTGGCGTGGTGCGTCCTGGCGGCCCGTACGGTGCGGGAGGCCGACGGCCTGTCACCGGAGGATCTGCTCCGGCGGTTCTTCGCCGGGTGGGCGGCCTGGGACTGGCGCGAGCCGGTGGGTGACGGCCCGGTGCCGGTCCCGCGACCGCCGGTCGTGATCCTGACCCCGACCGCGCCCGTACGCCCCTGCTCGGATCAGGTGAGCCCGGGCGGCCGCGATCTGCTGACGCAGGAGCTGTTCCGCGCCTGGGAGATCCTGGAGGCATCCCCCACCGCCTGGTCGTGGTCCGAGCTGCTGGCGCCGCCGCCCCTCCACCGCCGCCACGCCGCGTGGGCGGTCCTCACCGTCCCGGACGCCGAACTCGGCCGGGTGCGGGGCCGGATGCGCGCCCTGCTGTCCGACCTGGAGGCCGCGGGCGCCCCGGACGCCCACGCGTGGCCGCGCCCGTTCGCCCCCGGCCGCTACGCGATCGGCCTCGGCGCCACCCCGCCGGACGAGCAGGCGCTGGCCCGCATCGCCGAGCACCGGCTGCGGGGTCTCGCCGGTGTGGCGTTGAGGCGCGCGGAAGGCGGCGACGTACCGACCCTGCGCTGACCGCGTCAGGCGGCGGGGGCCCAGTAGGCCTTCGCCGCCTCGGTGTCCAGGGAGCCGGGCGGGACCTGGCCGCAGGGAGCGTAGACGGTGACGAACAAGGTGGTCGTGCGGTTGTTCCACCGCACGTCGATGTGGTCCTCGCCGCCCGGCTGCTGGTAGCGGTAGCCGAGCTCGACCAGGTCCTTGACCGTGCGGTTCTCGTCAGAGGTGAGCTTCCAGCCCGCCCCCTCCAGCCGCTTCCGCAGCCGCTGCTGTGCCTGACGGGCCGTGTCCTCCGCGATGCCGGGCACTTCCCACCGGAGCCCGAAGTCGACGACGTCCATGCGCGCCTCGTCGATGTGCCCGAACCCCCGCAGCCCGCGGTAGTAGCAGGCGCCGGTGCTCATGCCGCCCGCCTGGACCGCGCCGGCCGCGGCCGGAGGCAGGCCGAAGCCGTCGTACGTCCACTGGGACCGCTCCTGCAGCTTCTGCGAGACGGCCGCCGGATCGGCCGCGGGGTACGGGCGCCCGTTCCAGAGCTCCGACACCTTCTTCGCCCCGGCGTCCACACCGACGGCCAGCACGGCCAGGGCCCCCACGACCGCCAGACCCACCAGGCCCACGCGCTTCTTCTTCATGCCCCCGACGCTACGAAGTGCGGTGCGGGCGCGCGTGAGTAGGCGTACTCATGAACGCACGCGCCACGTGCTCACGTCCGCGTGACGGTCCCGCACTCCTCCGCCCGGTCGGCGAGCGGCTTGCTGCGGTCGTAGGGGTCGACCGACGGGCCGGGCGCCTCGGTGGGTGTGGGCGGGAGTTCGGAGGCGAACAGAGGGTGCAGGAAGCCGTCGCCGTCGCGGGCGCAGTCGTCGTTGCCGGCGGACTCCAGCCAGCGCAGGACGTACAGCTTCCCGGGCGTCGTACGGATCTTGGCGGGGTCGGAGAGGGCGAACGTCATCTCGCGGCGTACGACCGTCCGCGCGACCTCCGTGGCACCCGGCCTCGCGCGGACCACGGGGTAGACGAAGGTGTAGTCGGCGTGCACCAGCACCTCGCCGTCGCGGTCACCCTTCTCGTACGTCATGCGTCCGCGCGTCTTGACGACCGCGCCCGCCGGCCGCACCTCGGACGGGTCGAAGCGGCTGAAGGCCCACAGCGGGTTCTGCTCGGCACTGGGCGCGGTGAGCGCCTTCTCGATCGACTGGCGTCCATCGGCCTGGAGCGGGTCCAGCAGCTCCAGCGCCGCCTTCGGCCGCTCGCCCCGGAGCGTGGCGGGGTCGAGGTTGGCGGCGACGAGGAACTGCTTGGTGCTGGTCAGGGCGTGGGCGACCTGCTCCTTGGTCATGCCGCCTACGGCCTTGGCCTCCGGTACGTGGATCCCGGCCGCGCCGTCCTCCCAGGCGGCGGCGGGCGAGCCGCGGAACGGCTCCTTGAGCGTCGGCTCGTCCGGGAACAGCTCCTCCGGCGGCGCCCCGGTGGGCCGTGCCGTCTCGGCGGCCAGCGGCGCCGCCTGGCCGTCGGTACCCCAACCGCCCGGCAGGCGGTCGGTGACCAGCTCGGGCCGAACGGCGACGACGGCGAGGCCCAGCGCCAGCAGTACGCCGACCGACGCCGCCCAGCGCCGCTTTCGCGTGCGGCCGCCGTTCATCTCCCGCCACGCGGGACCGGTCCGCCATCCCTCGGGCTCCGCCGCGCGAGGCTTCCCCGCGGCCCGGGCGGCGGCGGACGGCTCCTTCGGCGCGCCGCGCCCGCCGTCCTCCTGGGCCTTGCGGACGAACTCCGCCCACTCCTCGTCCGACACCGATGACGACTCGTCGCCGCGCTTGCCCATCGCCCCACCCCACGTTGTGCACCTGACGCGGACATTGCACCACGGGCCGCGTCCTACGCCGTGGGCGACCTCACCCCTCCACCAGCCCGGTGATGCCGTCGAGTAGCGCGCGCAGCCCGAAGGTGAAGAGCGCGTCGAGGTCGAGGTCGTAGCCGCCGTCCGGGAAGCCGGTGAGGGTGCGGGACAGGGAGGGGAAGCGGCCCGAGGAGACGAGCTCGTGGACCGCGCCCTGCCGGTCCATCCACTCCTCGTCGGTCAGGCCGGTCGCGGCCCGCGCCTGGACCTCGCGCTCCAGGTTGGCCGCGAGGCCCTGTACGTGGCCGTAGACCAGCAGGTGGATGTCGAACATCGTCTGGGCGTCGAGGCCGTGCCCTTCGAGGGCGCCGAGCAGCCAGTCACCGTGCGCCATCAGGTTCGGCAGGAGGAGGGGCCGGCCGAGCGGACCGATGTGCGCGACCCAGGGGTGGCGGCGGCACACCTGCCACAGGGTGTGCGCGACCAGCTCCAGGCGGGCGCGCCAGCCCTCGGGCGGGGGGACGGGGTAGGCCGGTGCCTCGCCGTAGACGGTGTCGGCCATCAGCGCGACGAGCTCGTCCTTTCCGCCGACGTGGCGATACGGGGACATCGCCGCCACGCCGAGGCGGGCGGCGATCGAGCGCATGGAGAGCGTGGCGAGGCCCTCGGCGTCGGCGATCTCGATGGCCGTACGCACGATGCGCTCCCGCGTGAGCTCGCGCTCCGGTGCGGCGGCGGGCGCGGACACGGGCGCGGGTGCGGGCGGCTTAGGCCGTACTGGTACGTCCGCCGCGCCCCGCACGGCGACGACCGTGCCGACCCGGGGCCGCGCCTCCACGTGTCCCTCCAGCCGCAGCGTGGTGAGCGCCTTCGTGGCGGTGGCGAGGGCGACGCCCCACTCCTGGGCGATACGGCGGGTCGACGGCACCCGGTCGCCGGGCGCGAGCTCGCCGGTGGCGATCCGGTGGCGGATATCGGCCGCGATGCGCTGGTAGGGCGGCAGGTCGGTGAGCTCGGTCATGCGCGGATCCCCCTCGGCTCTCTCGACTTCTTCGATTCTTCGACTTTTTTCGGCTGCCTGTACGCCTGTACTAGTGCAGACACTACCAGCGACGACACCACATCGACACCCATTTGCCCTAGTACAGAGGCGGAAAATCGCCTTTTGGCAGACGCCCGCGTACACCGTACATTCAGAGGCGTACACCGTACGAAGGGGAAACACATGGAGACCGTCCTCATCTCTGGCGGCGGCATCGCAGGAGCCGCACTCGCGCTGCTGCTGCACCGCCGCGGCTTCGCTCCCGTGGTCGTCGAGCGGGCGCCGGACGTGCGCGCGGGCGGCCAGGCCGTCGACATCCGGGGCGTCGCGCTGGACGTCATGGAGCGGATGGGCCTGCTGGCGGAGGCGCGCAGCATGCGCACCCGGATACGCGGCATGTCGATGCTCGACGCCGACGGCACGGAGGTCGAGCGCACGACGGAGTACGCCCTCAGCAGTGGGCGGCTCGACAGCGACGACATCGAGATCCTCCGCGAGGACCTCGTACGACTGCTCCACGCGCAGACGCACGGGGATGTGGAGTACGTCTTCGGCGACAGCATCGTGTCGCTGGAGGAGCACGAGGCCGGCGTGCGGGTCGGCTTCGCGCACGGCCCGGCGCGGGACGTCGACATCGTCGTCGGGGCCGACGGCCAGCACTCGGTGGTGCGGCGCCTCGCCTTCGGCCCCGCCGAGGACTACACCCACTACCTCGGCAGCTACCTCTCGGTCTTCAGCGCCGACAACTTCCTGGACCTGGACAACTGGCAGGTCTGGCTGCGGGACGGCGAGGCGGGCTTCGGCATCATGCCGGTGCGCGACAGCAGGGAGCTGCGGATCGCCTTCGGTTTCGAGTCCGCGTCGCCGCTGGACGGCGACCACCGGGACACCGAGTGGCTGCGGCGGGTCGTGGTCGACCGCCTCTCCGCCCTGCGATGGGAGCCTCACCGGCTGGCGGAGGCCGCGCTGGAGGCACCGGACTTCTACTGCGACGCCATGGCCCAGATCCGGATGGACCGCTGGTCGCACGGCCGCATGGTCCTCCTCGGCGACGCCGGTTACTGCGCGTCGCCCTTCTCCGGGCAGGGCACGAGCCTCGCGCTGGTCGGCGCGTACGTCCTCGCGGACGCGTTGGCCCAGGCGCCGGGCGCCGACCACCGTGCCGCCTTCGTCCGCTACGAGTCGGCGATGCGGCCCTTCGTCGAGTTGAACCAGGCCCTCGCGACCGAGAACCCGGGCGGCCCGGCCTCGGAGGAATCGATCGTCCGGGCCAAGAACGCGTTCACACTGCCGGGAGCTGCTGCCGTCCGCTGACGGCGCCGGACTCGGCGGGGGCGGGCGCGGGCGTCAGCGTCCCGGGCGTCGACGTCCCAGGCGTGGGCGTCCCAGGCGTGGGCGTCCCGGGCGTGGGCGTCCCGGGCGCGGGTGTCGTGGCCGGCGTACCGAACGTCGACACCCCCTGGTAGTACGTCCACGCCAGCGTGTGGCACGAGGCGCGCACGGCGCCGCTGGCGTACCGCGCGCACACGCGCTTCATGTCCTCGTGGAACGCCGTGTCCAGCCGCGCCTTGTTCGCCTCGAACTGCCCCGCCGCCTTGTAGTTGCGGTACCCGAAGTCGTGCCGCGCGCAGGAGTACTGGAAGGGGAAGCCGAGGGGGTTGTCGGGCGCGCCGGAGCAGTAGTCCGTGGACCAGTCGAAGGCGTACGCGCTCCACGCGGCCTGGTTCTGGCGCGCCGCCCACCAGGTGTCGTAGCTGGTGGCGCTCGGCTGGGTCCAGGCGCTGAGCAGCTTCGGCTTGTCGGCGGGCACGGCGGACACGGCCGCCGGTGCGGCGAGGGCGTAGGCCGGGGAGGCCAGGGCGAGCAGGGTGGACGCGAGCGGCAGGGCGAGATGACGACGGCGCATACGGGGTCTCCGGAGGGCGCGAGCGATCATGGGCGCCCATAGCCTCCGCTCGCGCGGGGCCGTGCCCCGTCAGCGACGCGCGCGCCGAAGGGTGAACCTGGGCGCTCAGGCACGCGGAGGTGGTCCCGTGCGGCGTCAGCTCGATGTCGAAGTGCAGCGTCTCCGGGGTACGGGGAAAGGGCCGCCGAACCGCGTTCTCCTCGGGAGCGTCCATGAGTATGCGAGGTGCGAGCGACGCCGGGCGCGTGTTGGCCGTGCCCCCGACGGCCCGTACGGCGGTGGCCTGGCTCCCGCCGCCCGAGCTGTGGCCGCCGATCCAGCACATCCGCCGCGAGCACGACCGCCAGTTCCACCGCTGGCCGCCGCACGTCAACGTCCTCTTCGGCTTCGTACCGGAGACCGACTTCGAGCAGGCGGGCCCGCTGCTGGCCGCGGCCGCCGCGGAGGTGGCGCCCTTCCCGGTCCGGCTGGAGGGCGTGCGCTGGTTCCGTCACCGCCACGACGCCACGGTCTGGCTGGACCCGGCGGCCGGAGGCGCCGAACCGTGGACGCGGCTGTACGACGCGCTGGAGCTCCGCTTCCCCCTCTGCACGGGCCGCCACGAACGCTTCACCCCGCACCTCTCCCTCGGCCGCAGCCGCACCCCGCACGAGCTGGCGGCCCACTGCGCCGCCCTGCTCGGCACCCTGACGACCCGGGTCACCGAGCTGACGCTCCTCTCCCGCCGCGCCGACGGCCCGATGCGGCCCCGGGCGACGGTGGCGCTGGGGGAGGGAAAGCTGCGGTGGTCAGCGGGCGGGTAGCGGGTGCGTCACCAGCGCTCGTACGCCGTGAAGGGCCGCACGCCCTCGCCCCAGCGGAAGGCGACGACGAGGTCCTTGTACGTGAGCAGGTCATGGGCCCCGACCGGCTCCTCGCGGAACTCGCGGTCCTCCTCTTCCTCCCCCGTGGCGGCGTCGTAGACCAGCATCCGGTCCCCGTACTTCGACGAATCGACCAGGTGCATCACCCGGTCGCCCTCCGCGTGCAGCGCCCCCGGGTGCGTCCCGCCGCCACCGCCGTCCTCCCGCCACAGCTCGCCGCCACTCCCGAGGTCGAAGGCGACGATCTGAGCCAGGGAACTCTGGCTGCCCTGGTACTTGGCGACCGCGAAGAGCCGCCCGTCGGCGACCGCCACGTCCGAGATCTGGCCGTACTCGCCGCTGCCCTCGATGTGCGCCCGCGGTCGGCCGTCCGGACCGAAGGCGAGGAGGGCGCGGAAGGAGTCGAGCCCGTCGTCATGGGTGCTCAGCACGATCGGATCGGAAGACTCGAAGGTCACGTCCGTCCCCGTGAGCACGCCCCGCCGTTCATCGAGGGGCACGGTCCACCGCGCCGTGCCGTCGGCTGGGTCGAACGCGGCGAGCTTCAGTTCGTCACCGCAGGTGAGGACGGAGAGGACCTGCTTCACGGCGGCGGTGACGCTGTAGGGGACACACCCCTTGGGCAGGACGGCCTTCGAGCGCGGGGCACCGGTCCGCAGGTCGAGAGCGCGCACGGCCTCGGTCCCGTCCTGGACCACGGCGAGCCCACCGCCGGTGGCGAGGAGCTGCCCTCCGGCGCTTACTTCACGGTTCGCCGGTACGCGGGAGGTGCGCCACAGCTCGCGGCCGTCCCTGAGGTCGAGCGCGACGACGGTGACGCAGCCCTTGCCCTCTTGGCTGTGCGCGATCAGCGCGACGGAGTCGTCGGCGACGGAGCTGGTCGTGCAGATCTCGGTCCGCCGGGGCGGAACGTACTCCCAGCGCTTCTTCCCCGACCTCGCGTCAAAGCCGGTGACGGCGTCGTAGCGGCTACGGACGACGGTGCCGCCGACGAGCCAGGCGCGGTTTCCGTGTGCGGCCGCCTGGCGGTCGACCGGCGTCTCCCAGACCTGCTTCATCGAGATAAAGGGCATGTAGCCGGTGCCGCCCAGGAAGAGGTAGGGCAGCCCGACGAGGATGCCGAGCCCGATGGCGACGACGACCAGATACGCGAGCAGTTTCTGGTACCAGCTCGCTGGTGATGCCGTGCCAGTTGCCATGCGGATCCCCACCCCTTGTGACGTAGAACGCCCCGAGGGTAGGGGATCCGTGATCAGCGTGCTGACGTGTACGTGTCCGCGATGAAGCTGGCCCACGCGGTGGGCGCGATGGCGAGGCGGGGGCCGTTGACGTTCTTGGAGTCGCGGACGTGGACCGCACCGGGGGCGACGGCAACCTCGACGCAGTCGTTGCCGTTGCTGCTGTCGCTGTAGCTGCTCTTGAACCAGACGAGCGCGTCAGACTCTTCGGCGGAGGTCTTGCGGATCATGTCTCTCCCAGCACTCGCTCAATAAGGGCCAGCGACTCCCCTGGCGTGAGAGCCTGCGCCCGGATGATGCCATAGCGCAGCTCAAGAACCCGGAGCTGCTTCGGATCCGAGACGGGACGGCCGCCGTACTCCTCGTCGGTCCGGCCCACTGCGGAGCCATCACCGAACTTGAGCACCTGAATCCGACCCCCCGTTCCCGGATGCGCCCAGCGGTCCGTCGGCATCACCTGAATGTCGACGTTCCCCATCTCTCCTACCTCCAAGAGGTGTTCGAGCTGTCGGCGCTGCACCATTGTCCCTCCGATCGGGCGGCGTAGCGTCACCTCTTCCAGGACAAAGCTGAGTTCTGGAGCGGGTGTTCGTTCGAAGATGGATCGCCGCGCCATCCGAGCTCCGAGCATCCGATCCAGCTCGTCCTTGGAGTACGCGGGCCTCCGCGTCCCCAGCAGCGCCCGCGCGTACTCCTCGGTCTGCAGCAGCCCGTGCAAGTTGTGGTTGCCGTACGCCAGCACCTCAACTGCCTTCGCCTCCATCCGCGCCAGGTCCCGCACCTTCTTCGGGTACCGGGCCTCCGCAACGTCCTTCTTCATCGCGGAAATGCGGCCGCCCGCCCCCAACACCTCGTCCGCCTTGTCCAGGTACTCCGGCCTCGGGATCCGCTTCCCCGCCTCCACCTTGTAGACGAGGTCCTCGCCATACCCGATGGCGAGTCCGAACTCGGCGGCCCGCATCCCCGCGGACTCCCGCCACAGCTTCAGCTGCCGCCCCACCGTCGCGACGACCGCCGCGCCGGACTCGTCGTCCGGGTCGACCTCCCAACCCGGCTCGTTCGCCTCGCTCTTGCTGCCGTTTTCTTCCAGGCTCATGCGCGCCCACCTCCGACGTACCTCCCTGCCCGTACGCCCCGGCGGACAGGCCGGACAGCGCCGGACAAGCTCCGGACAGTCACCGTACGCATGCATAACGTGACTAGCGCGTCCGCGCTCGCCGTCGTCAGGCTTTGTGACGTGAACCACAAAATCACCGAACTACCCCCATTCACCTGCCACTTCAGCGTGCGGCTCTCCCCCACCCCGCGCGGCGCCCGCCTCGCCCGCCTGCTCGCCACCGAGCGGCTGCACGCGTGGGACCTGCCGTACGGGGTGGCCGAAACGGCTGCGCAGCTCGTGGCCGAGTTGGCCGCGAACGCCGTCACCCACGGCAAGGTGCCAGGCCGGGACTTCCTCCTCGAACTGCGTACGACCGACGGCGACAAGAGGCTCCGCGTCGAGGTGACGGACACACGCGGGGACCGGCTCCCGTGCCGCAGCGAGACGGGGCACGGGCTGGTGCTCGTCGAGGCGTTCGCGGACCGGTGGGGGGTGACGGAGGGGCCGGTTCCGCGCAAGACGGTGCGGGCGGAGATCGGGCTCGTACCGGCGCCCGGAAACCCGGGCTCCGGTGGGCCGGGCGGTCTTTCCAAAACCAAAGAACCGGAGAGAAAGAACCCCAACCAAACCCCACCCCTCCCTCCCGCGCGGCGGCCTCACTCACCCGAGTGAATATGCCAAGTGGAGTGGCATAACGGGCGGTTGTGTGTCTTACGCTCACGGCGACACAGAACCGCAGACATGCGACGGCCCCCGCCGGGACGGGCAATCCCGGACGAGGGCCTGACCACCGAGGAAGTTAGGCCTTCCTGATGGATACGAAGCACCTTAGCGCGCGCTCACGCGCCCAGCGCGGGAACGTCCGCACCCGTACGCACCACTCACGAGGCGGCGTCATTCACGACAACGACCGGCACGGCGCCCGGTACACGATCATCGGCAACCATCTCGCTCAGCACGCGAAGTTGTCCCTGACTGCGATCGGGCTCTCGGCCCATATCCAGTCGCTGCCCACGGGCTCACCGGTGGACATCAGGACACTGGCCGCCCGATTCCCGGAAAGCAGGGAGCGGATCGCGGCTGCGCTGCGGGAGCTGGAGGAGCACGGGTATCTGCGGCGGGTCCGCGAGCGTACGGCGCAGGGGCAGATGATCACCCGGACGATCTCCTGCAACAACCCAGCCGCCGCGCGACGCGAGTCCGCACCGGAGCCGACGCCCCGACCCCGCCGCGAGCCGAGGCCCCTCTCCGTACCGCAGCCGGGCTACTCGAATGCCGAACTGCTGCGGCAGGCCGTCGACCTGCTGGCCGGGCTCCGCCACGTGGACCCGCGCCTGCTGCTGTCGGAGCGGGACGCGGAGGTGCTGGCTCCAGGGGTCGTCGCGTGGCTGGAGCGCGAGGTGGAGCCCGAGCTCGTACGCGCCGCCCTGACCGCGTGCCTGCCGAGCGGGCCGCTGAACCGCCCGGCCGCTCTGCTCGCCCACCGGCTGACGGCCCAGCTGCCGCCACCGCCGACGTTCCGGGCGGCGCGTCGACCGCACCCGCTCCAGTGCTGCGACCGCTGCGAGCGGGCCTTCCGCGCCCCGGAACCGGGCGTGTGCCGCGACTGCCTTCCGGGGACCTCACCGACCTAAGGACCCGCATGGTCAGCTCGTCCCACGAGGCGATGCACCGCATCTTCCAGGAGTGCCCGGACCTCTTCTCCCGGGTGTCGGAGGTGCTGGGCGTCGACTTCTCCGCGCCCACCGCCGTGGACATCCTGCCCACGGACCTCACCGAGACCCGCCCTCTCGAACGCCGGGTGGACACCCTGCTGCGCTTCGACACCGAGGAGGATGGCACCTTCCTGCTCGCGGTGGAGGCCCAGGGCAAGAAGGACCTCGCCAAGTCCGCCAGCTGGATGTACTACCTCACGTACCTGCACAGCAAGTACCGGCTCCCGGTCTTCCTGCTGGTCGTGTGCCAGGACCGTTCCACGGCCGAGTGGGCGACGCGGCCCATGCACATCGGGAACCCGAAGTGGGCATCACTGACGATGCGGCCCTTAGTGATCGGCCCGCACAACATGCCGCTGATCACCAGAACGGAGGAGGCCCGCAAGGACCCGGCACTGGCGACGCTCGCCGCGATCACACACGCTGACAATCCGGACGCCGATGCCATACTGAAGGCGGTCTCCGGCGCCCTGCGCGAAACACCTGAACAGTTGGCGTACATCCTCGCCGAATTCATCGCACAAGGCCTGGGCGGACGCCCGATCGCATCCCTGTGGAGGCACCTGATGGCTGTCGACCTGTCGTTCTTCCAGTCTCCGGTTTCGGAGGAGCTGCGCGAGGAGGGCCGAGAGAAGGGCCGCGCGGAAGGCCGCGCGGAAGGCCGCGCAGAGAGTCGCGCCGAGGACATCATGCTCGTCCTGGAGCAGCGCGGCCTCGACGTCCCCGACGACGTCCGCGAGCGCATCACCAACTGCGACGACCCCGGGCTCCTGCGCCACTGGCTCACCCGCGCCCTCACCGCCACCTCCGCCGAGGAGATCTTCGCCGACGCGTAGCCCCGCCACGGAGTAGCTGCCCTACGGGCAAGATCGGGATGGACCCGGGCATCAACTCCGGAGTTGAATCGGCTGATGGACATGTCCTCCCGAGAGATCCGCATGCCCCTCAGCGAGGTCGTCGCAGTGCTGCGGGACCTGAACGAGTTCGTCGTTTCTCTTGACCGGCTCGGATCCCGTCAGGCAGCCGGAACCGCCGACGAGTACACCGTCGGCACATTCATCGCAGACTGGGATGTCGCTCGGCGATTGGCCCGCGCCCGACGCGTCATCAGCGTCGCGCTGGATGCACAACTGAGCGAGGAAGACAACGCCGAGATCGACGCCCTGTGCGACCAGGGCCGCTTCTACGGCACCGGCAGCGCCATCAGCCCCTCCGCTGAACAGTCCCTCTGAGAGGGAGGGGGTGATCGGTGCAGCTAGCCTGGCGGCATGTCCATCCCCTGGCGGTCCAGCGCCGCAGCGTTCGAGCAGATACTGGGTCGGCATGGCGTCGCCGCTGGTGCCTGCACCATGGAGGCGGCGTGGGCCGCCTTCGAGGAGTTCGTGCAGATGCCGGTGGAGGGCATCGAGGGGCCTGAGGACGACGGGGACGGCTTCATCGTCGAGTGGGGCGTCTGGGACTGGACCGGGAACCGGCCCGCGCTTTCTCTTGGACGACTGCTGGCGGTCAACGACGACGGCGACCGGCAGGATCCGTACTGGCAGCCCCAGTACTGGAAGGTGGAGTTCCAGGCGTGCTTCGCCGAGGACCCCGCCTGGGCGGACCTGCACATCAACGGTGGCGGCGACAGCGGCTTCGATCACGCTGCCATCGGTGAGCCCAGAGCGGATGCGCTCGCCGAGACACGCCGTTTCATCGACCAGGACCCGCTCCTCAGTGCGATGTGGCGGTCCGCACCGATCAGCATCGAAGTCACGCTCGACCGGGCAGGTTAGCCGCAGCTGCCCTACGGGCCCAAGGTGTCCTTGGCGACCAGCCTCCCGCCCGAGTAGCACAGGCGGTAGAGGTCGACCTCCTCCAGGAGGTTGCCGTTCGAGCGGTAGAAGTCGCAGGTGGCGCCCGGCGGGGCGGGCGCGGAGCGCGCTGCTTCGGGGGCGTAGCGGAAGGGCCGGGCGGGGAGCAGGGGCTCAAGGTCCGCGCGCAGGGCGCCGAGGCGGAGGCCCTCGTAGCGGGACGGCGGCAGGACGCTGCCGGTGAGCTGGTACGCCAGGTACGCGGCGCTCGGCAGGAAGAACGCCGCCGCCGCGGCGGGGAAGGCGAAGACGGCCGCGAAGCGCCAGCGGGCGATGCGGCGGACGCGGGCGCGGCGGCGTACCGATTCGGGTACGGCGTCGGCGTCGGCGTCGGCGGACGGCGTACGGTCGGCCGGGCCGTCCGGGTCGGGCGGGGTCGCCTGGGCGGAGGCCCGGTGCGGAAGGGTCGCGGCGACCTCGAAGCCGCCCTCGTACGGACCGGCGCGCAAGGTGCCGCCCAGGACCGCCACCCGCTCGCGCAGTCCGGCCAGGCCGTGGTGTCCGCCCCCAACGAGCGGCGACGGGCCGGCCGGCGGCTCCGCGTTGACGACGCGTACGCGCGTGGTGTCGCCGGTGTGCGCGATGGTGACGCGGACGGCGCTGCCCGGCGCGTGCTTGGTGGCATTGGTGAGGGCCTCCTGCACCACCCGGTACACGGCCCGTTCGACCAGGGGCGACCGGGGCGGCGGTCCGCCGCGCTCCCACCGCACCGGGACGCCGGAGGCGACCGCACGCCCGAGCAGCTCCTCCACCGTGTCGGCCGCGTCCGCGTGCGGGTCGGCCCGCAGCACGGTGACGGTCTCGCGGAGCTGGTCGACGGCGTCGGATATCGCGCGCCGGAGTTCGGCGACGTCGTCGCGGTCCTGCGGAGTGAGGGACGGCGACAGCTCCAGCGCTCCGGCGCGCAGCGCGACCAGGCTCAGGACGTGGCCGAGGGAGTCGTGCATGTCGGCGGCGATGGCCGCGCGTTCGGTCAGGCGGGCCCGCTCCGCGGCGAGGTGCTGCCGTTCCTCCAGGTTGCGGGCCAACTGCCAGCCGCCCTCGACGAGTTCGCGGCGCCCGCGCCGGTAGCGGCCGGCGAGCCAGGGCGGCAGGAGGGCGGCGGGCAGCATGGTCATCGCGTAGAACCACCACACCGCGGGGGCCCGCAGGACGGCGCAGACGGCCAGGTCGACCGTCAGGCAGCCGGCGAGCACCAGCAGCGGCGTGCGGGCCGTGGCGCTGCGGGCGCCCAGCAGGAAGGTCATGCAGGCCAGCGTCAGCGCGTAGACGTTCGCCGGGCTCGCGGCAGCGGCGAGCCCCAGCGCGCACGGGACGTTGGCCAGGAGGACGGCCGCCCCGGGGCGGCGGCGGGACAGAGGTACGGCCACGGCCAGCGCGAGCAGGGGCACGAGCAGGTCCCGGGTGGCGGAGGGGGCCCGGGCGTCGCCGAACCAGAGGGCGCCGGCAGTCGCGAACACCGCCCACAACGCGATGTCGGCGACCACCGGCCTCCACCACAGGCTCGGCGGCCTCAGCGGTGCGTGAAGGCGCCGCATCGGGGGCGCGGTCCGTGCTGTCACCGGGCCGACGCTACGTCACCCGTACGCGTACGCGACCGGGGCCAGGTCAGGCGTCCCGGCGGCGCAGCACGTACAGACCGGCGAGGTGGGCGGCGAGCGTCCACGCGAGCAGGACGACGACCGCGGTGGCGGGGCCGTAGGGGGTGCCGGAGCCGCCGCGCATGAGGATGCCGCCCGCGCTGTGCGGCAGCCAGTCGTTGACCGCGAGCAGGGCCGGGCCACCGAGCCCCACCAGCATGCTCGGCAGGGCCCACAGCAGGGTGAAGAGCACCGTCAGGGTGCCGGCCGCGTGGCGCGTGGCGAAGGAGACGCCCACGGTCATGACGGCGATGAGGGCGTAGTACGCGCCGACGGAGAGCGCCTGGCCCACCGTCTCGGCGGCGTCGAACGAGGCGTGGCCGGAGAACGGCCCCCAGGCGACAGCCGTGCCGAGTGCGGCGCACACCGTGCCGGCGGTGAAGGTGACCAGCGCGGTGACCAGGGCCTTGGCGAGCTGGAGGCGGCGGCGCACCGGTACCCAGAGCAGGGACGAGCTCATGCTGCTGGTCGCGTACTCGCCGGTGACGGTGAGCATGGCCAGGATGACCACGGCGAACTGGACGAGGACCGTGGAGGAGATCGCCGCATGGCCGACCGGCTGGACGGGATGGTCGTTGATGCGCGCGATCGAGCCGTAGTAGAAGGTGAACAGGCCGGTCGCGGCGAGGGCCGCCACGAGACAGAGGTACGGGGCGCGCACCGACCACAGCTTGGTCCACTCGGCGGCCACCGCCCCGCGGAACGGCCGGGCCGGCCCCTTGGCCTGAGAGGTGTGGTGGGCCGTCATCACGCCTCCTCCTCGGTCCGTACGCCCGTCGCGTACTCGACGCTGCGCGCCGTCAGGTCCATGTACGCCTGCTCCAGGGACACGTGGACGTCGGTGAGTTGGTGCAGCCGGACGCCGCAGCGGTGGGCGAGGTCGCCGATCTGCCCGGCGGTCCGGCCCGTGACGACGATCTCGTCCCGGTCCGCCGTGTCGACGGTCACGGTCACGGTCGCAGTGGCGTCCGACCTGTCGGCCGCCGCCAGGCGGCGTACGAGGACGGCCCGCTCCTCGGGATCCGGTACGCGCACCCGCACGGTCGCGCGGGAGCCGCCGGCGAGGAAGTCCGCCATGGAGGTGTCGGCCAGCAGCCGCCCCCGGCCGATGACCACGAGGTGGTCGGCCGTCAGCTGCATCTCGCTCATCAGGTGGCTGGAGAGGAACACCGTGCGGCCCTGCGCGGCCTGGCTCCGGACGAGGTCGCGCATCCAGCGCACGCCGTCGGGGTCGAGGCCGTTGACCGGCTCGTCCAGGATCAGCGTGGACGGGTCACCGAGCAGCGCCCCGGCGACGCCGAGCCGCTGGGACATGCCGAGCGAGTACGTCCCGGCCCGGCGGCGCGCCGCCTTGGCGAGGCCGACGGTCTCCAGCACCTCGTCCACGCGGCGTACCGGGATGCCGTTGCTGCGGGCCTGTGCGACGAGGTGGCTGCGGGCGGAGCGCGCCGGGTGGAGCGCCTTCGCGTCCAGCAGCGCGCCGACCTCGCGGACCGGGTGCCGCAGGGCGGTGTAGGGCCTGCCGTTGACGAGGGCCCGGCCCCGCGAGGGGTGGTCGAGGCCGAGGATCATCCTCATCGTGGTGGATTTCCCGGCCCCGTTGGGGCCGAGGAAGCCGGTCACCTTCCCTTCCTCGACGTCCAGTGTCAGGTCGTCGACGGCGACGGTCTCGCCGTAGCGCTTGCTGAGCCCTCTCAGGGTGATCACACCGATTCCTCCGTCCGCTCCGAGGTACGGCGACGACGCTAGAAGGGCTGCGTCCAGGGGCACATGGGCCGATCGTCAGGTCCTTCCCGCCGTTCGTCAGGGGTGCCGCTGCGCCGCTGGTCGGACTTCGGCGGGGTGGCTGACGAGACGGGCTGGCTGACGAGACGGGCTGGCCCGCCCTACCGCAGGGTGGCCGTCGGCAGGGCCTCGCGCAGGCGGTCGAGGAGCGCCTGGGCCGCGGGGCTCGCGGGTCCGGTGGCCGACCAGGCGAGGACGATGCGGGCACGCATCCGGGGTTCGACGATCTGCAGGGTGCGCAGCGGTCCACCGGGGTCCGGTTCGTTCTCGCCGAGGGGCAGGACGGCGACGCCCAGGCCCCGGGCGGCGAGCTGCGCGAGCACGTGCGGAGCCGCTGCCTCGAACGCGACCCGGGGCCGGAATCCGGCCTGTGCGCAGGCGCGTTCGAGGGCCGCGCGGATCCCGGTTCCGCGCGGCAGGCAGATCAGGGGGCGGTCCCGTAGATCGGCCAGGGGCACGCTGGTGCGGTCGGTGCTGGCGAGGAGGGGGTCGCCGGGCGCGACGGCGGCGGCGAGCGGAGCGTCGATGACCGTGCGGCTGGAGACGCCGGGCGGGAGAGTGTCCCCGCTGGTACCGAGGAGGGCGATGTCGATCTCCCCGGACAGGAGCGCGGCCTGCATCCGCTCCGAGGTGTCCTCGGTGAGCGCGACCTCCAGTGCGGGGTGGGCGCTGTGGAAGTCGGCGAGGAACGAGGCGACGTCGAAGGCGTGGCTCATGGCACCGGAGACCAGCCCGAGGGTGACCCGGCCGCGCAGCAGTCCGGTGTGCTCGTCCACGGTCTGCCGTACCGCGTCCGCGGCGGCCAGCGCGGCGCGCGCGTACGGCAGGACGGCCCGGCCCACCTCGGTCGGCGTGACCGACCGGTTGGAGCGGTCGAGCAGGGGCTGCCCGAGTTCCTTCTCCAGCTGGCGGATCTGGGCGCTGAGGCCGGGCTGGGCCAGGTGCAGCCGGGCGGCGGCGCGGGTGAAACCGCCTTCCTCGACGACGGTGACGAAGTAGCGCAGCTGGCGGAGCTCCATAACCGTTGATTCTAGCTGGCAGCAGATCAATCTATTTGAGGTATGGACCGGTCGGCTGCAGGCTTGACCGCATGGAGAACGTGACACCGCGCAGGGGCGGGAACGCCGAGGTCAGGGCATGGATCGCGGCGGAACGCACGGAGCTGGCCGACCTGCTCGACGGCCTGCGGGAGGACCAGTGGGACGGTCCGACCCTGTGCGCGGGATGGCGGGTGCGTGAGGTCGCGGCGCACATGTCGATGGGGTTCCGGCTCTCCCTGCCCGCGACCGTGGGCGAACTGGTCAGGGCGCGGGGGAACCTGCACCGGATGACCGACCGTGTCGCCCGCAGGGACGCGTCCGCCCATTCCACCGCCGAGCTCGCCGCGTTCCTGCGCGAGGGTGCACACCATCCCTGGAAGCCCCCGGTCGGCGGGTTCGAGGCGGCGCTGGGCCACGACGTGGTGCACGGGCTGGACATCACCGTCGCCCTCGGCCTCGACCGGCGCGTCCCCGAGGAACGGTTGCGTGTGCTGCTCGACGGGATCCGGCCCAGCGGCCTGAGGTTCTTCGGCGTGGACCTCTCCGGAGTGCGGCTGTGCGCGGAGGACTTGGACTGGTCGTACGGGTCCGGCTCCCCCGTATACGGTGCCGCCCAGGACCTCCTCCTGCTCGCCTTCGGCCGCAGGCTGCCGAGCGGCCGGCTCCGGGGTGAAGCAAGCAGCCGCTTCAGCTCCACCACCGCCTGAACCCCCGAACCGCTCACGCTCGCAAGGAACTCCATCGTGCGCCCCCGCTTCCTCCTGGCACTGTCCCTGCTCTCGACCGGGCTGCTCTCCGGCGCCTTCTGCTATGGCGCCGCCAACCTCGTCCCGACCTTCGGCGCCGTCCCGCTCGACATGAGACTGGACTTCCACGCCGAGCTGATGAAGATGAACGGGATCACCGTGCAGGGAGCCATGGTGGTCTCGGCCCTCAGCTCCCTCGCGCTGGCCGGCAGCACGCGTGGCCGGGCCCGGGTCCTGGCGGCCGTGGCAGGTGGCCTGGCCGTCGCGTCCTTCCTGATCACCCGGTTCGGGAACGTCCCGATCAACGGCCGCATCAAGCAGTGGGCCGCCACCGCACCGCCGGCCGACCACGCGGACGTCCTGCACCGCTGGGAGCTGTTCAACATCGCGCGTACCGTCAGCGCCGTGGCGGCGTTCGCCCTCCTCATCTTCCTGGCCCTGCGCGGGACCGCTGCGCGCCCGGCGACGGAGAAGCCGCGGGTCACGGCCTGAACCGACCCGGTCCGGTGACGCACGGGCGTCAGCGGCACTCGCCGACGAAGCCGACGGGGGTCCGGGCCGCGCGGCCCGGCCGGGTCCGTACGCTCGCCGTGTGGAAGAGACGACACCAGGTCAACGACGGCCGGTCCGCGTCCTCGTGGCGGACGACGAGGCGATGGTGCGGGCCGGTATCCGGGCCATCCTGGCGCGGGACCCGCGTACGGAGGTGGTCGCCGAGGCGGCCGACGGGGCGGAGGCCGTCTCGCTGGCGCGCCGTCACCGGCCCGATGTGGTCCTCATGGACATCCAGATGCCGGGCCTCGACGGCATCGCGGCGGCGGCCCGCATCCACCAGGCCGTGCCGGCGAGCGGCGTGGTGATGCTGACGACGTTCGGGGAGGACCACTTCATCCAACGGGCCCTGGAGGAAGGCGCCAGCGGGTTCCTGCTGAAGGCCGACGATCCCCGGGAGCTGCTGAACGGGGTGCAGGCCGTGGCCGCGGGCGGGGCCTACCTGTCTCCGAGGGTCGCCGCCCGGGTGGTCGCCGGTCTGCGCGCGCAGCGGTCCGCCCGGCCCCGGCGGTCCCTCGACCATTTGACGGGCCGGGAGCGCGACGTGCTGGCCGGCCTCGGCGCGGGCCTGTCCAACGCGGAGATCGCGGCGACGCTGCACCTGGTCGAGGGCACCGTGAAGGCCCACGTCAGCGCCGTACTGGCGAAGCTCGGCGCCCGCAACCGCGTGGAGGCCGCCCTCGCGGCGCACGAGGCGGGCCTGGTCGCGGGCCAGGTCGCTGGCCAGGTCGCCGGCCAGGTCGCGGACCGGCCGCCCCAGCCACCCCGGCGGTCCCAGCCGTCCCAACCGCCCCAGCCACGACAGCCGCGACAGCCGCCCCGGCCGTTCCCGCACGACAACTGAAGAACCGACACGCCATCCGGAAGGACCATGACTTCATGACCACCCCTGCCCACGGCCTCACCCTCTGGATACCCCGACTCGTCCACGCCGCCGCCGCGGCACACCTGCTCGTCGGCTTCGCCGCCGCCCGCTCCCACTGGAGCGGCATCCTCTCCGAGGGGCTGTGGAACACCGTCGGCAACGACGACGAGGGCCGCATGATGGCCCTCTGGTTCATGGTCAGCGGCCTGGGCCTGATCGGTCTCGGCCTCCTGGCCCGCAGGTCCGTGACGACCACCGGGACGCTGCCCCCCGAGCTCGGGTGGATCCTGCTGGCGCTCGGGGTGCCGGTGTCCCTGCTGGAGCCGGTTTCCGGCGGCTGGTGCCTGATCGCCATCGGCGCGCTGGCGGTGCTGCGTTCGCGGCGGGACCGTGCGGCGCTGTCGGCACCGGAGCGCCGGGAGAGCCCTGAGGAGACCCGCCCCGCCCCAGGCAACCCCACCCCCCGATAATCCGTCTAACCGACCGCGCGGCGTGCGGCTCCGCACCAGCCCCGCCGCCGCGATCGGGGACGACGTAACGCAGGCGGGGGCACCGCTGCGGGGGAAGCGGACGGGGAGCACGACAAGTGAACGAGATACGGGGGGCGGGGCCGCGCCCTGCCATCGGGCGGGCGGCGACGAACGTGCGGCGGCGCGGCGTTCTGGCCGGCCTGGCCGCCATCGGGGCGGCGGTCGCCGCCGGTGTCACCGGCTGCACCGTGCCCACGCCGCGGCGCAGGGGGCCCACCGCCGACCCCGCGCCGGGGATGCCGATCACCAGCTCGCGGCGCGCGCAGCTGATGCAGATCGCCGCGCACCCGGACGACGACCTGTACTTCATGAACCCGGACACCCAGCGGATGGTCGACGCCGGTGTCCCGCTGGTCTCCGTCTACGTCACCGCGGGCGAGCACGACGGCAAGAACCACATCCCCGGCCGCAAGGACATCCCCGCCGACAAGTCGGCGTACTCCTCGGCCCGGCACCAGGGGCTGCGGCAGGCGTACGCGCGGATGCTGGGGCTCGACACGTTCACGCCGTGGCAGAAGGGCGTCCTCACCCTCCGCGGCGACCGGCGCGCCGAGATCAACACGCTGACCCACGGCAACCGCCGCGTCGAGCTGGTCTTCCTCAACCTCGCCATGCACGCCCCGCGCCGCTGGATGGCGCTCCCCAGCCTGTGGCACGACCGCCAGCTGGGCCTGCGGACCGTCGTCGCCGACGACTCCCCCGTACGCAAGGCCGACGACTACGACTACGACCGGCTCATCGACGTGCTCGTCGGACTCATGGAGCAGTACCGGCCGACCGTCATCCACACCCTGGACCCGGATCCGGACATCCAGCACAGCGACGAGAAGACCCGCAAGAAGGACTCCGAGCAGCGGGGTTACTCGGACCACGCCGACCACACCGCCGTCGCCTCCTTCAGCTGGGCGGCCATGGTCCGCTGGGTCGCGCACGCGACGGGGGACGGCGGCGCGATACCGGCCTTCCTGACGACGTCCTTCCGGGGCTACTACAACCGGCACTGGCCCAAGAACCTCCCCGAGCCCGTGCTGCGCGAGAAGGCCGCGCACCTCGTGCCGTACGGCGGCGACCCCGCCTGGCAGTGCGGCAACAGCGGCGGCTGCGGCGACTACAGCGTCGGCGGCGTCCGCCCCCTCACCAACAAGAAGGGGTGGGTGCGGGCCACGCACTACCGCTACCCGGACCCCGGGCCGGTCGTCGTCACCGAGCCCGACGGACGGCTCGCCGTGTACGGGGTGCTCGGCCTGCGCGCGGTGCGCTGGCACGAGACCGCGCGCGGCAGCGGCCAGTGGGGCGAGCCGGACGACCTCGGCGGCGGGCCGCTCGCGCCCGGCCTCGGCTCGGCGGCCCTCAAGGACGGGCGGCGGCTCCTCTTCGGCCTGCGCTTCTCGGCGCTCGGCGGGCACGGCGGCCCGAACAAGCGCGAGATCGTGGTGCTGGAGCAGCGCACGCCGGGCGGGCCGTTCCTCCCCTGGCGCGGGCTCGGCAACCCCGAGCACGGCGACGACCGCGGGCGCCGGCTCGGCGTCCCGGTGGCCGTCACCGACGGCGGTGACCGGGTCCACCTCTTCGTACGCAACGCCGACAAGGGCGTCAGCACCCGCGTCCGGGAGCCCGACGGCAGCTGGGGGCCCTGGCGGGACCTCGGCGGCGAGGAGATCCAGGACGGCCTGGCGGCCACGGCGGACCGCACCGGGCGCGTCCACCTCTTCGCCACCGCCCGCGACACGATCCACCACTGGGCGCAGACCTCGCCGGGCGGGCGGGTCACGTTCCGCCCGGACAGCGGACTGCCCGCCTCCGGCGACCCGCTGGCGGTGGCCGCGGCGCCCGACGGCGGCCTGGAGCTGTACTACCGCGCGCCGACCAGCGAGAAGCTGACGGCGGTACGCGTCGACGACGCGGCCCCGACCCGTATCGCCTTCGACGGGTACGGGCCGGTCGGCGCCGTCGCGACCCCCGAGGGCCCGGTGCTGGTCGGCAAGGACCTGCGGGGCCGCGTCCAGATCCGCACCGGCGGCGGACGGCTGTCCACCCGTACGCAGGGGGCCGTGGCCCTGGAGTCGGCGATGCTGCACGCCCACCGTGAGCACGGCGTCGTCGCGATCGGCCTCGGCGCGGACGCCCACCCGTGGACGTGGGCGCCGGAGCCGCGTACCGAGGGCTGAGCGTCCAGCGCCGGAGCCGCGCGCCCAGAGCTGAGCGGCTCCGGATACGCCGAAGGGCCCCGCACCTCTCGGTGCGGGGCCCTCGGCTTGCAGGAGCTCTGCGACGAGCTACCAGGTCAAACCGTCAGAGTTACTTGACGATCTTGGTGACCTGGCCGGCGCCGACGGTCCGGCCACCCTCACGGATGGCGAACTTGAGGCCCTCCTCCATGGCGACCGGCTGGATCAGCTGGACGGACATGGAGGTGTTGTCGCCCGGCATGACCATCTCGGTGCCCTCGGGGAGGGTCACGACGCCGGTCACGTCCGTGGTACGGAAGTAGAACTGCGGGCGGTAGTTGTTGAAGAACGGCGTGTGGCGGCCACCCTCGTCCTTGGACAGGATGTAGGCCTGCGCCTCGAACTCGGTGTGCGGGGTGACCGAGCCCGGCTTGATGATGACCTGGCCGCGCTCGACGTCCTCGCGCTTGATGCCACGGAGGAGCAGACCGACGTTCTCACCGGCCTGGCCCTCGTCGAGCAGCTTGCGGAACATCTCGATGCCGGTGACCGTGGTGGTGGTCTTCTCGGTCTTGATGCCGATGATGTCGACGGTCTCGTTGACCTTCAGGACACCACGCTCGATACGGCCGGTGACGACCGTACCGCGACCGGTGATCGTGAAGACGTCCTCGATCGGCATGAGGAACGGCTTGTCGACGTCGCGCTCCGGCTGCGGGATGGCCTCGTCGACGGCGTTCATCAGGTTGAGGACCGACTCGGCCCACTCCGGGTCGCCCTCGAGCGCCTTCAGAGCGGAGACCTTGACGACCGGCAGGTCGTCGCCCGGGAACTCGTACTCGGAGAGGAGCTCACGCACCTCGAGCTCGACGAGCTCCAGGATCTCCTCGTCGTCCACCATGTCGGCCTTGTTCAGGGCGACGACGATGTACGGAACGCCGACCTGGCGGGCCAGGAGCACGTGCTCCTTGGTCTGCGGCATCGGGCCGTCGGTGGCGGCGACCACGAGGATGGCGCCGTCCATCTGGGCCGCACCGGTGATCATGTTCTTGATGTAGTCCGCGTGACCCGGGCAGTCGACGTGCGCGTAGTGACGCGACTCCGTCTGGTACTCGACGTGCGCGATGGAGATGGTGATACCGCGCTGACGCTCCTCAGGAGCCTTGTCGATCTGGTCGAAGGCCGAAGCCTCGTTCAGGTCCGGGTACTTGTCGTGCAGCACCTTGGTAATGGCGGCCGTGAGGGTCGTCTTACCGTGGTCGATGTGACCGATGGTGCCGATGTTGACGTGCGGCTTAGTCCGCTCGAACTTCGCCTTCGCCACGGGGGTCCTCCTGAGAGTGGTTCTGGTACGCCTTACTCATCGGCGCCAGGTGATCTTTGCTGGGTGGCCACCCGCCGGGAACTCTGCCTCGGGTTCGGGGCGGAGCCCCGGCGGATGGTGTCAAGCCTAAAGCGTGAACCGGTGAGAGTTACTCGCCCTTGGCCTTCGCGATGATCTCCTCGGCGACGTTCCGCGGAACCTCGGCGTAGGAGTCGAACTGCATCGAGTAGCTTGCGCGACCCGAGGTCTTGCTGCGGAGGTCGCCGACGTAGCCGAACATCTCCGAGAGCGGCACCAGGCCCTTGACGACCCGGGCGCCGGCACGCTCCTCCATGGCCTGGATCTGGCCACGGCGGGAGTTGATGTCACCGATGACGTCGCCCATGTAGTCCTCGGGCGTGGTGACCTCGACGGCCATCATCGGCTCGAGGAGCACCGGGGACGCCTTGCGCGCGGCCTCCTTGAAGGCCTGCGAACCGGCGATCTTGAAGGCGAGCTCGGAGGAGTCGACCTCGTGGTAGGCACCGTCGAGAAGCGTGACGCGGACGCCCGTCATCTCGTAGCCCGCGAGGATGCCGAACTGCATGGCCTCCTGGCAGCCGGCGTCCACCGAAGGGATGTATTCCTTCGGGATGCGGCCACCGGTGACCTTGTTGACGAACTCGTACGAGGCGTCGCCGCCCTCGATCGGCTCGACCGCGATCTGCACCTTGGCGAACTGACCGGTACCACCGGTCTGCTTCTTGTGGGTGTAGTCCACGCGCTCGACGGCCTTGCGGATCGTCTCACGGTACGCGACCTGAGGCTTGCCGACGTTGGCCTCGACCTTGAACTCGCGCTTCATGCGGTCGACGAGGACCTCGAGGTGAAGCTCGCCCATACCGCCGATGACGGTCTGGCCGGTCTCCTCGTTGGTGTGCACCTGGAAGGAGGGGTCCTCCTCCGCGAGACGCTGGATGGCGACACCCAGCTTCTCCTGGTCACCCTTGGACTTGGGCTCGATCGCGACCTCGATGACCGGGGCCGGGAAGTCCATGGACTCCAGGATGACCGGGGCCTTCTCGTCGCACAGCGTCTCACCGGTCGTGGTCTGCTTCAGACCCATGACGGCGATGATGTCGCCGGCGCCCACCGACTCGATCTCCTCACGCTTGTTCGCGTGCATGCGGTAGATCTTGCCGATGCGCTCCTTCTTGCCCTTGACGGAGTTCAGCACCGAGGTGCCGGACTCCAGGCGACCGGAGTAGATCCGGACGAAGGTGAGCTTGCCGAGGTGCGGGTCGCTCATGATCTTGAACGCCAGCGCCGACAGCGGCTCGTCGTCGGACGGCTTGCGCTTGACGACCGTCTCCGCGTCCTTGACGTCGTGGCCCTCGATGGCCTCGATGTCGACGGGGGAGGGGAGGTAGCGCACGACCGCGTCGAGCAGGGGCTGGACGCCCTTGTTCTTGAACGCGGTGCCACAGAACACCGGGGTGACCGTGGTGCCGGTGCCCTTGCCGGAGGCGATGGTGATACGACGGATCGCGGCGTACAGCTGCTCCTCGGACGGCTCCTGGCCCTCCAGGTACAGCTCCATGATCTCTTCGTCGTTCTCGGCGACGGTCTCGACGAGCTTGCCGCGGTACTCCTCGGCAGCCTCGGCGTGGGTGTCCGGGATGTCGACGACGTCGTACATCTCGCCCTTGGCCGCCTCGGCGGACCAGACCAGCGCCTTCATGCGGACCAGGTCGATGACGCCCTTGAAGTCCGCCTCGGCACCGATCGGGAGCTGCATGACGATCGGCTGCGCACCCAGGCGGTCCGAGATCATGTCCACGCAGCGGTGGAACTCGGCGCCCGTACGGTCGAGCTTGTTGACGAAGCAGATGCGCGGAACGCCGTAGCGGTCCGCCTGACGCCACACGGTCTCGGACTGCGGCTCAACACCGGCCACACCGTCGAACACCGTCACGGCGCCGTCGAGGACGCGGAGCGAACGCTCCACCTCGACGGTGAAGTCGACGTGACCCGGGGTGTCGATGATGTTGATGGTGTGATCGACGTCCTCGAGCGACCAGTGGCAGGTCGTCGCGGCGGACGTGATCGTGATGCCGCGCTCCTGCTCCTGCTCCATCCAGTCCATCGTGGCGGCGCCGTCGTGGACCTCACCGATCTTGTACGAAACGCCGGTGTAGAACAGGATCCGCTCGGTGGTGGTCGTCTTGCCCGCGTCGATGTGGGCCATGATCCCGATGTTGCGGACCCTGGCCAGGTCAAGCGAAGTGGTAGCCATAAGGCTTCAGTCTTCTCTCGGTCTCGATGTGGGTGCGACTACCAGCGGTAGTGCGCGAAGGCCTTGTTGGACTCGGCCATCTTGTGCGTGTCCTCACGCTTCTTGACCGAAGCACCGAGGCCGTTCGAGGCGTCCAGGAGCTCGTTCATGAGGCGCTCGGTCATGGTCTTCTCGCGACGGGCGCGGGAGTAACCCACGAGCCAGCGGAGCGCGAGCGTGGAGGCGCGACCGGGCTTGACCTCGATCGGCACCTGGTAGGTGGCGCCACCGACACGGCGGGACTTGACCTCGAGGGACGGCTTGACGTTCTCGAGGGCGCGCTTCAGCGTGATGACCGGGTCGTTGCCGGTCTTCTCGCGGAGGCCTTCCATGGCGCCGTAGACGATCCGCTCGGCGGTGGAGCGCTTGCCGTTCAGCAGAATCTTGTTGATGAGCGAGGTCACCAGAGGAGAACCGTAGACCGGGTCGATGATGACCGGGCGCTTCGGGGCGGGGCCCTTACGAGGCATTCTTACTTCTCCTTCTTGGCGCCGTAGCGGCTGCGGGCCTGCTTGCGGTTCTTGACACCCTGGGTGTCGAGCGAACCGCGGATGATCTTGTAGCGAACACCCGGCAGGTCCTTCACACGGCCACCACGCACGAGCACGATGGAGTGCTCCTGCAGGTTGTGTCCCTCACCCGGAATGTAAGCCGTGACCTCGATCCCGCTGGTCAGACGCACACGCGCGACCTTGCGGAGGGCCGAGTTCGGCTTCTTCGGGGTGGTCGTGAACACACGCGTGCAGACGCCGCGGCGCTGAGGGGAACCCTCGAGTGCGGGCGTCTTGTTCTTCTCGACCTTGTCCTGCCGGCCCTTACGGACCAGCTGCTGGATCGTAGGCACTACTTCTCCGGTTTCTGTGTGCCGTGTAGTAAAGCTAACCTGGAACGTTGCCGACCCACGCGGTCGGGTGTGTCGAATACTGCGGACTTCCGCCGCGAGGCGGAAATGGGCGCAGATTGCGGTGGCCGATGCTCGACTCGCCGTGCGGTTGAGGACACGCACAGGAGCCCAGGCACACCCCAGGCACAAGGTCTGAGCGTACCTACCGTATGGACCTGGGTCAAAACAAATGACCTCGCCCGCCGGGCGCCGGCCGCCTGCACGAAAGCCCCTCGCCTCGGCGTTCGCCCGAACCCCGGTCCCGGCCGTCCGCCCGGCCGTGGGTGCGGCCACGGGCACGGCCCTGGGCGCGGGAGCCGCGCGCCGCCTCAGGGGTGGTCGCCGGGCCTCCGGCGGCGCGCCGGGAGCCGCGGGATCGTGGGGACGCGGGAGCTGCGCGATTTGGCGACGAGCTTGGGCGCGGCGGCCCCGGTACGGGCCTGATCGGAAGCGGGGTCCTGCGCATCGGCCTGGCGCTGCGGGCCCTCGCGGGTCGCGGACTCGGCAGGTGGCCGGCGCTGCGGGTCCTCGGCGGTGCGGGAGCCGGCGGCGCTCTGGCCCTGCGGGTCCTCGGCGGTGCCGGGCGCATTCCCGTCCGGGGCCGGGCGGTGCGCGTCCTCGACGGCGTCCGACGGGGGCGGGGCCTGGCCCTGCGCGTTCTCGCGGGGGTGCGGGCGCGGTGCGGCCGGGGCCTGGCGCTGCATGGGGGGCTCGGCGGCGGGCGGGTCGGCCGGGGCCCGGCGGGCGGGGCGGTCGCGAGGGCGCCGCGCGGCCGCGTCCTCGCTTGTTGCGCGCGAGCGCGAAGGGGGCGAAGTGGGCGAAGAGGCCGGGGCGGGGGCCGGGTCCCTTCCGGCGTCGCCGGACGCGCCGCCGCGCCCCCTCGGCCGCCGGGAGGCCAACGCGCTCGCCTCGGCGCCGGGGCCCGGGGACTCCGGGCGGGACTCTGGGCCGGTTTCCGGTCGGCCCCCGGCGGACTCGTCGTCCGCCGCCGGGTCCTCGCCCTGCGGGAAGGGGATGACCGCCGCCTGGCCCGGCGTACGGCCGACCAGCCGCAGGCGGCGGGCCTGGGCGATGCGGCGCGCCTCCTCCAGGACGGGTTCGTACTCGTCGGCGGCGTCACGCCAGCCGTTGACGTACGCCTGGAGCTCCCGGCGCGCCAGTTCCTCGCGCAGCAGGACCACGACCTCGTCGGGCGCGTGGCCCTCCAGGTAGCGGCCGAGGGTGGCGAGCAGGGCCGGCAGGTCGGCGGCGGGTTCCGGAAGTCCGCGTACGGGGCCCCTGGCCTTGGTCGGCCCCGCCTCGTCGTCGCCCGGGTCGCCGGTCGGCCGGGAGCACCCCTCGCCCTCGACCATGACACTCTCTTTCGCGACCCGTCGCCGTTTCGGTTCCGCCGAAGACGCCGGTTCACGCTCCGCGCCGGCGACGCCCATACCTACGGCGGTGCCCCCGGAGGCTCGGCCGCCGCCGGGGCAATGAGCCTGCGAAATCGTGGGGACAGGCGCGAACAAGCTTACGAGAAAGCGGAGTCAGGCCTCGCGGACACCCTTGGCGTCCGCCTGCCGGGGCCCTGGGTGCGCCTCGCGCTCGGGGCGGCCGGCGGGCCACTCGGGGAGGAACTGTCCGGCCACCCGGATGAACATGTCGCGCTGGTCGGGCGGGATGCCCAGCCCGGCCGCGGCCTGTTCGAGGGTGAGGGCCGGGGTCGCCGACTCCTCGGCGGGCGGCACGTCACCGGACAGGCCGGGCAACGGCAGGTCCTCCTCGGTGAGTCTGCCGGACTTGATGAGCATGTCGCGGACCGGGACGCGCAGCACGTGGGCGAGGCGGCGCATGGTCTCCAGGTCCGGCATGCTCTGCCCCTGCAGGAGGCGGGTGATGGCCGCCCGGTGCACGCCGGCCTCGTCGGCGAGGCGGGATTTGCCACCGCCGCGCGGGCTGTCGATGTCGTACCCCTGCCGCCGGATCACCCCTTCGATCCAGGCCGTGAACTCTTCCAGTTCGCTGACGGACATGGGTACGCCCTCCCTTCGAGGCGGCCACCAGACTATCGCGCTTGCGCGCACTGGTTGCGCGCTTACACGCACGCAATTGTGAAGGTTGCGTCGAGAACTGGATATGCCCCCTTTCACTTTTAGTTGCGCGCTCGCTCGCAACATGCCAGTGTGCTGCCTCGCAACAAACGTTTCGCTCAAGCGTTCGCAGATCGCAGATCGCAGTGCATCAGGGGGCCACCGTCATGTCCGTACCGCCGTTCAACGCCCGTCCGTCGTCGTCATCGTCCGCCGCGGAGCTGCGGGAGTTCCTCGGGTGGCGGATGGACGCCGCCTGTGCGGGGCTGCCGCCGCAGGTGGTCTTCGCCCGGCGGCCGGCCGACGCGGCGCCGGCGCTGCGGGCGTGCGCGCGCTGCCGTGTGACGCGGGAGTGCGAGGAGGCCGTGGACCCCGCGCGTACGTGGTTCGACGGCGTGAGCGCCGGGCGGCTGTGGCACAACGGCCGGCCGGTGGACCTGAACCGGGGCAACCGCGCCCGCGCCCAGGGCGGCGCCCGTGAGGCCGAGGCCCTCGCGGCGGGCCCCGAGGACCACCGCACGCCCCCGCTCGACCAGGCCGCCGCCTGACCTCCGCCTGGCCTCCGCCGCCGCGCAGGCCCCGCACGTACGTCCACCACACGCCGCCCGTACGGCCGGCACCACTGGGTCAGCAGCCACAGCCACTCACTACGTCCGCCACCGTCGTGTCGCGGCCGCTCCACGTCGGCGCTCTCGCGGCGCCCCGCAGGAGGGAGCACTCCATGTCCGTCAGCCAGCCCACCACCCTCACCACCACCGCCGACGACGCCACCACCGGCGTCGTACGGGATGCCGCACTGTGGACCGCCATGCTGGTCCGCCAGTTCCCCGAGCTGCTCACCGAACTGGCGCCGTCGCCGGGCCGCGGCGGCGCGCCGACCCGTGACCGCCCGGCCCCCGGGGCCGCGCAGCTCGCCGCCCGCGCCGCCCGGCTGCGCGCCGAGCGACAGGAGGCGCTGCTGAACGAGCAGCGCCACGGCCTGTCCGTACCGGGCCACGCCGCCTCCCCCATCCGCCTCCACGTGTCCGACGCGATCCGGGACATCACCGACGGTGTCGTGGAGCTGGAGGAGGCGGTGTACGACCGGCTGGCCCTGGGCCGGCCGCGCCGGGCCGACGTCGCGCAGCGGCTGCGGCGGATCACCGAGCTGCTCGGCCGCATCGGCGCCGACGCCACGCTCGCCGTCCACGTACGGGACGAGATGCGCCGCATGGCGAGGCGCTGCGCGCGGGAGCTGGGCGAGGCGGAGACGATGGTGCGCGTGTCCGGGCGCTGCCCGTGGTGCGACTCGGTGTCGCTGCGGGCGTTCCCGACGGGCCGGGCCGTGGTGTGCGTCAACCCTGGGTGCCGGTGCGGTCTGCCGGACTGCGACTGCGTGAGCGACCCGGCGTTCCGGCACCTGTGGGCGGAGGACGCCTGGCAGGAGCTGGCCGAGGCGGCGGAGGGCGGCGTGGCGGAGATCGCCGCGCGCATGGAGGAGACGGCACCGGCGGCGGTGGCCGCGGCGGTGCGCGACGGAGGGGCCCGATGAACCGTACGCCGATCACGTCCCGGATCCCGGTCCCGGCCGGAGCCGCGCTCGTCACCGGGCAGACGGCCGCGCAGGAGGCGGGGGTCGTGCCCACCACCATCCGCAAGTGGGTGCAGCTCGGGCACCTGTCCCCCGCGGGGCGGCAGGGCCGGGCGCAGCTCTACCGGCTGGAGGACGTCTTCGCCGCCGAACGCTCCGCGCGCCGCAAGCCGCGGCCGGTCCAGGCCTGAGCACGCACGACGACGCCGGGGCGACCACTTCCTCAGAGGAGTGGTCGCCCCGGCGTCGTCGTGCGTATCGACGTATCGAGAGGTCAGCCGTGTTCCGCCCCGTCCGGCGGGCTGGGGATACGCACCACGGACGCGTGCTGCACCTGCTTCGCGGGGGCGGGTGGCTCCGGGCTCAGCGTGGCCACCGCCTCCTGCCAGCCGCTGGAGAAGCCGCGCAGCTCGGCGTCGACCGTGAGGCGCGCGCCGACCTTGGCGATGACGGAACTGAGGGCGCGGCCGACCCCTCCGGTGTACGTCCCCGCCGCGGCACTCTCCACGGCGACCTCGACGACGGCGGCGGCGACATCTGCCAGTCGGTCCTGCGGGCTGTTCCTCATCGGCCTTCACCGCCGGCTGCCCGCCCGCTCCTCGTGTTCGTCTCCTGCACGCCCCACCACTCCTCACGCCCGCCCGGGTGCTCCGTACCTTCCGCGTCCGCGTCCGCTCGTCCGCTCGACCCTGCAACCTTGCTCGAACTTATGTTCGGGTTAGCGAGCGTAGCGCAGATGAGGGGGGTCGCGGCGGACATACGGAGCGCGTCCCGCCGCAGCCGGGGGCAAGTTGGTTGCGGAGCCCGCGGGCCTCGATCACACTTGGAGCAGCGGCAGAGCTGCGCCCGACACCAGGGCGGCGGTCCTGCCGCTTCGTGTTTTCCCGACTCTCTCCCGACTCTCTCCCGAAGGGAGCGTCCATGTGAGCCCTCTCGCCTTCCCGGACGTGGAACGCCTCGTGGTCGACCACCTGAAGAACCGGGCGGAACTGGCCGGTGTCGTGGTCGACAACCGGCCGCCCGCCGGGTTCGACGGCACCCAGAAGGCCGTCCTCGTCTCCCGCGTCGGCGGCGCCTGGGTGGACGACCTCCACCTCGACCAGCCGCTGCTCGACCTGGAGGTCTACGGGCCGGACAAGACCGCCGCCCACACGGTGGCGCTCACCGCGCGTGCCGCGCTGCTCGAAGCCGCCGGAACGGTGTACGGCGGCGCCTCCGTCACCGAGGTGGCCGAGGCGGACGGTCCGCGCTGGCTGCCCGACTACAACCGGCCGAACGGCAACCGCTACCTCTCGACGGTCCGGATCTCGATCCGCCCCGCGTAACCGCCCCGCGTAACCGCCCCGCGTAACCGGTCCGCGTAACCGCCCCGCGTAACCGGTCCGCGTAACCGGTCCGCGTAACCGGCCCGTACAGCGGGCCGCACCGCACCGGCACACCCGCCGCGCGTCCCGCGCGGCCCACGAACAGGCCCTGTCGCACCCGCGGCGGGGCCTTCGCCCTATCCCGCACCACCCTTCACCTGAGGAGTTCCCATGCCCGCCAACAACGGCAACCAGATCCGCGTCGCCGGCACCGGCCGCATCCTCGTCGCCGCCGCCGGCCCCACCGGCCCGGCCGCGCCGAAGCACACCGTCGACGAGTGGGTCACCGGCTGGACCGAGCTCGGCTACACCAGCACCGACGGCATCAAGTTCAACAAGAAGGACAAGATCGACCCGGTCGACACCTGGCAGTCGGTCAGCCCGGCCCGCTTCATCTACTCGGACCGCGACCTGACGGTGAAGTTCCAGCTCCTGCAGTTCAACAAGGACACGCTGCCGTTCTTCATGGGCGGCGGCGCGGTCACCCCGGTGACCGCCACCGGGGCCGTCGACACCTACTCGTACGCCATGGGCGCCGAGCCGCAGAAGGACGAGCGCCAGCTCGGCATCGAGTTCAAGGACGGCTCGGACGTCACGTACCGCTTCATCGTCCCGCGCGGCCAGGTCACGGAGACCGAGGAGATCGGCCTGACCCGCACCGGGGCGCTGAAGCTCGGCATCACCTTCACCGCCCTCGCTCCCGAGGGCAGCTCCACGCTGGCGACCTGGATCATGAAGGACAAGTCGTACGCGTAAGGGCGCGGCGCTCCCCCGGCGCCCGTCCCTCCCCACGCCGGTGTCCGGCGCGCGGCCCCCTGTGGCCGCGCGCCGGGCGCCGGCGCCTTCGTTTCCCCTCCCCCTTCCTCAAGAGGAGCCCACGCATGTCCTCCTTCAACGTCAACGCCGCCCGCGCCCAACGCCTGGAAGCCCTCGGCCGTGCCTGGAGCTTCGAGCTCGACGACCAGGCCTTCCAGCTGCCGACCGAGCTGTCCCGTTCCACCGCCCGCAAGCTGCGCGAACTCGACGACAACGACGTCGACGGGCTGTTGCGGCTGCTCCTGGGCGAGCAGCAGTACGCCCGCTTCGACCGCCTGGAGGTCACGATGCAGGACATCGCGGCGATCCTGGAGGCGTACGGCAAGGAGACCGGGCTCGGCCTGGGGGAAGGCTGAGCCTCGGCGTGCTCGTCGAGGAGCACGCCGAGGCCCTGGAGGCCGACCTGCTGCGCCACTACGGCGTGGACCTGCTCGACTGGCACCGCGGCCGGCTCTCCTCCCGCCGGCTCGCGGTGCTGGTCCGCCACATGCCGCGCGACAGCGCGCTCGCGCGCGCGGTGCACGGCGAGGCGGCGGAGTGGGGCGTGAGCGACTACCTGCTCGCCACCGCGGTGGACCACCTCGCCGAGTCCAACTGGATGTTCGCCACGGTCAACCAGGGCGAGGACGCGGAGACGCTGGAGTACCCGACGCCGGTACCGCGCCCCGACGGCGGCACCGAGGGGTCCGCCCCGCCGGACGCCCCGGAGTCGGCCCCGGCCCCGGACCCGGCCGAACTCGCCCGGTTCTTCTCCTGATCCTGTTCCGCGGAGCCCTCAGAACTCCGTGATCAGCGCGAACGCCAGCACCCCGCAGAGCGCCCCGGCGGCGGCGCAGACGAGGGCCAGCACCAGGGTCATGGCCCCGCCGAGCGGCATGACGATCACGGTCGTGGCGAAGGTGGCGGCCACCTTCGGATCGTCCTTCCGGTAGCGGAGGAGGGTGGTGGACCCCACCTTCGGGGTGTCGAGGGAACCGGTCCGCCCTACGTACGCCACGTGAGTCGCGCCGTCCGGCGTCGCGAAGCGGTACGAGTGGCGCGTCGCCCCGACGCCCACGCACGTACCTTTCGCGGTCGCACTGGCCACTATGTCGCGCCTGGCTCCGCGCAGCAGCGCGACGCCCTTTCCGGCGACGATCCACGCACCCCACAGGAACAACGGTGCCGCCACCCCGGAAAAGGCCCCGAGAAGAATATTCATTTCCTCCGCCGTATCTGCTCTCCGCGATCACCGTGAATCGCCGGAGCGTAGCACGTCGGGGACCCGAAAGGAAGAGGGCGACATGACGAATGCACCGGAAAAGGGAAGCGAAAAGGAAAAGAAGAAGGAAGACGAAAAGAATTTCTACGAGTCAGTCGTCGCATGGCTCAAGAGCGGCGAGTCCACTCTGGTGAAAAAGCCGGAATTCACGGGCCTCAAGGGTGAGGTCAACGCCTTGGCCATGGCGGTGAACGGGTTCAAGCCCGAAGTCAACGCCCTCGCGGCCACCGCCAACCTCGGCGTCGCCGAAGCCACGCTCGTCAAGGCGGAGTACACCAGGTGGGACCTGCTCCAGATCATGGAGGACAGGAAGCTCGACAGGGACGGCCTGTCGCCGCAGAAACTCAAACTCCACGCACAGGCGGCCCTGGACCTGGCGAAGGAGCTGCGCCCGCACGTCCAGCGGTTCATGGACCAGTACCCGAGTCCGCGTTCCGACGCGATGAAGAACACCTCCCGTGATCACGGCCAGCGCATCGACAACGTGGAGAGGTACATCCGCTCCCTGCGCGATCGGACAGCGAATTCCGTGGCGCCGACGCGTCGCGCGGAACCGGTGAACGTGGGAAATGTCCAGGCCGTAGCCAGTCACCTGAACCACTTGGAGCGCCGCATCAACAACCTCATCACCGCCATCGGATGACGAAGAAAGCCGCGTACCCCCGCGGAAAGGAATGACGATGTCTCTGGTCAGTTCCCTGAACAAGGCCGCGGGTTCGCTACGCGGCCTCCGGTCGAACGCCGATACGGCGTCGAAGCAGATGGGCGGGCTCAAGCGATCGGTCGAGCAGACCTCCGCGCCGCTGAGCCGCTTGAAGACCACCGCGGGGCAGGCCGACACCGCCCTGTCCAAGATCAAGGGCGGCGGCGACAAGGCGTCCGCCGCCATGACCAAGGTCAAGGGGGGCGCCGACAAGGCCGGCTCCGCCGTCGGCAAGCTCCGCACCTCCGCGAACAACGGCAACAGCTCGCTGGGCAGGCTCCGCACCGGCCTCAACAACGCCAACACCTCCTTCGGCAAGGCCAAGAGCGGCACCGACAAGTTCAAGACCTCGCTCGACAGGCTCAAGGGCTCCGCCGACAAGGCGAAGAACGCCCTGCGTGACGTCAAGCGCCAGGCGGACGCCGTCGAGAAGTCGGTCGGGAAGGCCGGGAAGAACGCCGACAAGACCGGCAAGACGATGGGCGGCGGGCTGGCCAAGGGCCTGAAGGGGGCGAGCCTCGCGCAGCGCGGGCTCAACCTGGTGATGGCCGCCAACCCGTTCGGCCTCATCATGGCGCTGCTCGCGCCGCTCATCCTCAAGTTCGTCAACGTCGACAAGATCGTCTCCGTCGTCTCCAAGGGCTTCAAGGCCGGCATGAAGGCGATCCAGAACGCGGTGTCGACGGCGATCAGGGTGATCACGCCGATCCTCAAGGGCATCGGCAACGTCATGCTCGCGCCCTTCCGGGCCTTCGCCACCGCCATCAACACGATCATCGGCGCGCTCAACGGCTTCAAGGTCTCGATCCCCAGCTGGGTGCCGAAGTTCGGCGGCAAGAGCTTCTCCATGAACCTGCCGAAGATCCCGGTCCCCCACCTCGCCAAGGGCGGCATCGTCCAGCCCCGCAACGGCGGCACCCTCGCCGTGATCGGCGAGGCCGGCGAGCACGAGGCCGTCATCCCGCTCAGCAAGCTGGAACGCATGATCGGCCCCGGCGGCGGCCGCGCCCAGATCGCCCGGCTCGCCGAGGCGGTCGAACGGCTCGCCGACCGGCCCGTCCACGTCCAGGTCGACGGCCAGACCATCGCCCGCGCCGTCATCGCCGGCCACCGCCAACTCGCCCGCCGCTAGGTCGTGTCCGCACGGCACCGGTAGTCACGACCAAGAAAGGAGGCACGTCCCATGCCAAGGAATCTCTGGGTCGGCCTGCCCGGACAGCTCCGGGAGATCAGCCAGGCGGCCAGCGCCTTCGAACGCGGCGCGGACCTCGGCGTCTCCCAGTTCACCTCGCTCAGCGGCCAGATCACCACGATCGCGCCCAAGCGCGCCCCCCGCCGGATCAAGCTCAGCTTCGACCGGCTCTCGCAGGACGACGCGACGCACCTGGACCGGCTGGCCCGCCGCATCGACGGCCCCGGCCCCGTCGACCTGCTCGACCCGGTGGCCCGCAACCTGCTCGACCCGCTCCAGGCGGAGGGGCGCAGCGCGTCCAGCACCCCGTACAACGTCTGGTACACCTCCGTCAGTGGCAGCGGCAAGGTGGAGCTGTCGACCGCCGCCGGGGCGCAGCCCCAGACGTACGTCTGGAAGGCCGAGACCACCACGGCGCAGCTCAACTGGCACCGCCGGCCGCGGGCCGGCTTCCCCGTCGCGCCCGGCATGCGGGTGCGGTTCACCCTGCCGAAGTCGTGGCGGGTCGGCCCCTGTGCCACCCGCCTGCACTGGCGCGACGCGGCGGGCACCTACCTGTCGTCCGCGGCCGACACCGGGCACACCCTCGTGGCCACGGTCCCGGCGGGTGCCGCGCTGGTCACGCCCTCGGGCGTCGCCGGCGAGATCGGGACGTACGGCCTCGACGGCGCCGTGCTGACCATCGACGACGACCACGTGCCCACCGCCCCGGTGAACCTGCTCTCCGCCGACCAGGCCGCCGGCAAGGGTGCGCTGACGCAGTGGTCGGCAACGGGCGTCACCCTGTCGACGGACACCTCGGGGTACGCGGTCGCCTCCCTGGCCGCGTCCACCGCCGGAACGCTGACCTTCGTCAACGGCACGCAGAAGGGGCACGCACTGCCGCCGGGCGCGGGACTGGTCGGCCTGGTGCTGCCCGCCGCGGTCCGCACCCGCGCCCAGAGCTGCGCGCTCACCTTCCACGACGCCGCCGGCGCCGTGCTGGCGACCGTCACCGGCTGGGCCCCGGCGGCCGTGCCGGCCGGCGCCACCCACGTCTCCGCCACGGTGTCGTTCGCCTCGGCCACCACGGCGTTCCAGTCGCGGATCGGCCCGGCGAAGCTGCTGCACATCGACCCGACGGTGCCCCAGCTGCCGGGCGACGGGTGCCCGGTGATGGCCGTCACGGCCTTCACCGACTCCGCGGCCCGCCCGCTGCCGTACCGCAACGTCTCCATCGAGCTGGCGGAGGTGGCCGGTGCGAGCAACTGACGAGAACCTGACCGGCACCCTCCAGTCCGGCTCACGCGTCGCCCACCACACCACCCGCCTCGGCGGCCAGGACGTCTCCGAGCAGGTCCAGTCCTGGCAGCTGGAGCGCAGTTACAGCACCGACCTGCCGGACGCCATGCGCGCGTTCTCCGGCAGCTCGTCGGCGCAGCTGCAGCTCCAGCTGTCCGGCACCGGCGGCAGGTCGGCGCCCGCGCTGTACTCCCCGTGGGCGCCGCGCTCGACCGGTGACATCGCCCGCCCCGGCCAGTCCGTGGTCCACCAGTACGGCACCGACGCCGGCGTCCTGCCCGCCTTCCGCGGCACCCTGCGCAACCGGTCCGCCGCCTCCGGCACGGACAGCGTGCAGCTGACGGCGCTGGACGGCGCGGAGCGGCTGCACGGCCCCGCGGAGCTGCCCAGGCCGTACGCCGGGTTCTACTGGCGGCGTCCGATGGCCACCGCCACCTGGTGCGTCGACGAGCTGCTGCGGCAGGCCGGCGTCCACTCCTGCCCGCCGCCGCGGTACCCGGAGTTCGACCCGGCCGCGCCGCTCACCCTGGTGTACGCCTCGCTGCACGGCGGGTTCGCCGCGACGTACGGCCAGCCCGAGGTCGTACCCGATCCACGGCACTACAGCTGGACCCGGCAGGGCGCCCCGCATGAGATGGCACTCGTGCCGCACGCCGCCGCGACGGACACCCACGCGATGACCGCCACCTGGTTCCCCCGCAGCCGGGTCACCGTCCCCGGCAGCCGGCTCTTCGCCGAGGCCTGGGTGAACAGCGCGGTCGGCTTCGGCAGCACCGTCGCCCTGGAGCTGGACCTCAACCGCACCGGCACCCAGACCGGCCGGCTGCGGATCGCCGTCGACTTCTCGACCGGCCAGGTGTTCATGCACTCCGGCACCCGGGAGGGCAGCGGCTACTACTACTCCTGGGGCATCTCGGCGCTCAAGGAGAAGCCCGGTGTCTGGCACATCGGCGGCCTGTTCGACACCATGTCGACCGGGACGGCCGTACTGCCGACCGTGCAGCCCTTCCTGACCGGCCCGGACGGGACGCACTACCCGTGCAACCCGGTGACCTTCACCCACGCGTCGGCCGAGCAGCCCGCCGCCGAGCTGTACCAGCTGCGGCTGGTGACACAGCTCGCCGCCGAGGCGGTCCAGCTCACCAGCGGGCTGGCCGGCACGCCCACGGCCACGGAGTTCGCCCAGCAGACGTGGGTCAAGGAAGCCGAACTGGACGACGCGATCCTCCCGCTGTACGCGGTGCCGCGGGTGTCCGGCTCCCAGTGGGACGTGATCACGCAGATCGCCAAGGCGAGCATGTCGACGGCCGAGTTCGACGAACGGGGCGTCTTCCACTGGCGCAACTACACGCGCTTCGCGAAGGCCCCGACGGCCCCCGACCTGACCCTGACGTCGGTACGCGACATCGCGGCGCTCACCGTCACCGAGGAGATCGACGCCTGCCGCAACTACTGCGTCCAGCCGTTCAAGGACTGGTCGTCGGTGAAGGTCACCAGCGGTACGACGTACAACGACACCGTGGTGCGCGAGGTGCCCGGCAACAGCTCGGTGACGCTGAAGTACGTGCTCGCCGAGGAGGAGTTCGACGTCGGTCCGCCGAACGTCGACGACGACCAGAGCGTCGCCCCCGGCTTCTCGGTGCGCTTCGCGGCCTCCAACGCGGCCGGCGCGGACGCCGTCAAGGGGGCCGTGGACATCCTCGCGCGGCGGGAGGAGGGGTGCCTGGTCCTGCGGTTCACCAACCGCACCAGCCGGCGCCTGTACACGGTGACGGAGGACGGCAAGCCGTCCGTCTACATCCAGACGCTCAAGCCGTCCACCGAGGCGGTCGAGCGGCAGGCGACCTCGTGGATCTCCGGCAGCACCAGCGAGAGGTACCACGGGCGCCAGGAGTTCTACGCCGAGGCCAGCGACTGGATCCAGGACTACCGGGCTGCGCAGGAACTCGCCGACGCGATGCGGGTGGCGGGCCAGTACCCCGTGCCCGTGCTCGGCGAGGTCGAGGTGCTGTACGACCCGCGCATCCAGCTCGGTGACGTCGTACGCGTCGTGGACTCCACCGGCGCGGCGCTGGACACCTTCGCCTGGGTCGTCGGGATCAAGACCGGCTCCACGGCGCCCGGAACCGTGCAGCAGACCCTGACCCTCCGCGGCACCAGGACGAACGGGATCCCGGCGGACGCCGGGCTGACGCCCGACACCCCCTCCGACCGCACCCCCGTCCCGGCCGGCGCGACCTACGCGGACGTCGCCGCCGCCCATCCCACGCTGGGAGACCTCGCCGGCAGCGGTCTGACCTGGCAGCAGGTCAAGGAGAGCGCGTCATGACCGACAACACCGACACCGCGGTCACCGAGAACACCGACACCGCGCCGGACCCGGTGGAGATCAGCACCGAGGCGCCGGGGGACCCGACCCACCCCGTCGGGGTGCTCCTGGAGGAGCACCCCGTCACGCCCGCTCCCCCGCCCTCCGGCCCGGAGGCCCCGGAGCCCGGACCCGAGCCCGACACCGCACCCGCCGTACCCGCCGTACCCGTCTCCGGCGGAGGCCAGGAGGAGATCGCATGACCACCCAGTACACCCCGCTCAGCAACCTCCCCTACCCCCAGCCGAGCGACCCCGCCGACCTGCCCGCGCACCTGCAGTCCCTCGCCCAGTCGCTGGACGGGCGGGCGGTGATGCGGTTCGCCACCGCCTCCGAGCGGGACACCAAGGTCACCGCGCCGGTGGCCGGGATGGTGGCGTGGATCGCCTCGCCGGGCCGCCTGATGTACTACACGGGCTCCGCCTGGGCGCCCGTCGGTCCGGTGCCGGTCTTCCGGGTCAACCTCGACGGCGGCAGCACCACCAGCACCACCTGGGTCGAGACCCTGACCGGCGCGACGGGGGACCCGATGAACGCCGCGTTCACCGTGCCCGCCTCGGGCCAGGTCATCATCACCGTGGGCTGCTACATGCACGGCACCGCCACCAATGTCGGCTGCTACATGTCGGCGAACGTCCGCAACTCCGCCGGGACCGTGGTGGTCGGAGCGTCCGACGACCGGGCGGCGCTGGTCAACACCCCCAACCGGTCCTCCGTCTCGACGCAGTTCCTGATCAGCGGCCTGGCCGTCGGTACGACGCACACCGCCACGCCCGCCTACCGGACGGCGAACACCACCAGCACCGGCAACTACGACACCCGGTTCATCCGCATCGACCCGGTGATGTGACCCCCGCGGCCGCCGGCCCCGCCCCGCGCGCGGCCGGCGGCCCCCGGGCCCACCGCGCTCGTACCCCGCCCCCGCACGACGAGGAGACGTAAGCATGGCAGCTCCCCTCTCCCCCGACCGGCTCCTCGCCGCCCTGCGCGCCGAGGGCGTCCGCGTCGTCGAACACCCCGGTTGGCGCACCCGCAACCGGAACCACAAGGGCCCCTGGGGTCCGGTGCACGGCGTGATCGTGCACCACACCGTCTCCAGCGGCTCCGCCGCCTCCGTGGCGCTCTGCCGCGACGGTTACGCCGGTCTGCCCGGCCCGCTCTGCCAGGCCGTCATCGACAAGGAGGGCACGGTCCACCTGATCGCCAACGGCCGCGCCAACCACGCCGGGACCGGCGACGGCGACGTCCTGCGCGCGGTCCGGGCGGAGACGGCCCCACCGCCGCCGGCCGACCAGGACACCGACGGCAACGCCCACTTCTACGGCTTCGAGTGCGTCAACCTCGGCGACGGCAAGGACCCCTGGCCCGCCGCCCAGCTCGACGCCATCGAGCGCGCCTCGGCCGCCCTCTGCCGCGCCCACGGCTGGTCCGCCGGCTCCGTGATCGGCCACAAGGAGTGGACCCGTACCAAGACGGATCCGCGCGGTTTCGAGATGCGTACGATGCGCTCCCGCGTCGCCGCCCGGCTCGGGAAGCCGGCCGGCGGCCCGGGCGCCCCGCCCCCGCCGGGCACCCCCGGCACGCCGCGCTACCAGCCCTTCCCCGGCGCGTCGTTCTTCACCTCCGCCACCAGCTCCCCGGTGATCACCGCCATGGGCCGCCGACTGGTCGCCGAGGGCTGCTCGGCGTACGCCGTCGGTCCCGGCCCGCGCTGGTCCGAGGCCGACCGCCGCAGTTACGCGAAGTGGCAGCGCAAGCTCGGCTTCACCGGCTCCGACGCCGACGGCGTCCCCGGGCGCGCCTCCTGGAACGCCCTGAAGGTCCCCTACACCCGCTGAGGAGCCCCGATCATGACCGACGCCGCCCAGCGCACGGCCAGAACCATCCTCCAGTCCGCCGTCGGCATCGCCGTCGTCCTGCCCGCGATCGTGGACGCCTCCGGTGTCCCGGCGACCCTCCCCTGGGTCGCCGGCGCCCTGGCCGTCGCCGGCGCGCTCGCGCGGGTCATGGCCCTGGAGGCCGTACAGAAGCTGCTGCCGTCCTGGCTGAGCAGCCCCTCGCCGGGAACCGCCGATGACCGAGACTGACCGGAACGACCCGGTCGCGGTCGCCCTCGAACTGGAACGGCTGCGCGGCACGCTGGAAGCCGGGTTCGCCCGCGCCGACGGCTCGCTCGCCCTGCTGGTCCAGCGCAGCGACCAGACCGACAAGCAGCTCGCCGACCACGAGGCGCGGCTCGACGCGCTGGAGCGCACCCGCTGGCCGCTGGCCAGCGTCACGGCGCTCACCGCGGGCGCCGGATTCACCCTCGCCCTGTGGCAGGCGGCCGGCCGGTAGCAGCCACCGGCAGCCACCGGGAAACGCCGAAGGGCGGCCACCCCGTACGCAACGGGATGGCCGCCCTCCGATCAACAACTCTTACTGGTTGTACGGACCGTAGTCGTAGTCCTCCAGCGGAACGGCCTGGCCGGAGCCCGTGCCGAACGGCGAGTAGTCGATGTCGTCGTAGCCGACGGCCGAGTACATCGCGGCCTTGGCCTCCTCGGTCGGCTCGACCCGGATGTTGCGGTAGCGGGACAGACCCGTACCGGCCGGGATGAGCTTACCGATGATGACGTTCTCCTTGAGGCCGATCAGGGAGTCGGACTTGGCGTTGATCGCCGCGTCCGTCAGGACCCTGGTCGTCTCCTGGAAGGAGGCCGCGGACAGCCACGACTCCGTCGCCAGCGACGCCTTGGTGATACCCATCAGCTGCGGACGGCCGGAGGCGGGGTGACCGCCCTCGGTGACCACACGACGGTTCTCGGACTCGAACTTCGACCGCTCGACGAGCTCGCCCGGCAGCAGCTCCGCGTCGCCGGACTCGATGATCGTCACGCGGCGCAGCATCTGCCGGATGATGATCTCGATGTGCTTGTCGTGGATCGACACGCCCTGCGAGTTGTACACCTTCTGGACCTCGCCGACCAGGTGGACCTGGACGGCACGCTGACCCAGGATGCGCAGCACGTCGTGCGGGTTGGTGGCACCCGCGGTGAGCTTCTGGCCCACCTCGACGTGGTCGCCCTCGGAGACCAGGACCTTGGCGCGCTTCGAGATCGGGTAGGCCGTCTCGTCGCTGCCGTCGTCCGGGGTGACGACGATCTTCTTCGTCTTCTCCGTCTCCTCGATCCGCACGCGGCCGGAGGCCTCGGAGATCGGGGCGACACCCTTCGGCGTACGGGCCTCGAAGAGCTCGACGACACGGGGCAGACCCTGGGTGATGTCGTCACCGGCCACACCACCGGTGTGGAAGGTACGCATCGTCAGCTGGGTACCGGGCTCACCGATGGACTGGGCGGCGATGATGCCGACCGCCTCACCGATGTCGACCAGCTTGCCGGTGGCGAGCGAACGGCCGTAGCAGAAGGCACAGGTGCCGACCGCGGACTCACAGGTCAGGACCGAACGGGTCTTGACCTCCTCGACACCCGCGTTGACCAGGGCGTCGATGAGCACGTCACCCAGGTCGACGTTGGCCGGCGCGATGACCTTGCCGTCCACCACGACGTCCTCGGCGAGCATCCGCGCGTACACGGACGTCTCGACGTCGTCCGCCTTGCGCAGCACGCCGTCCTCGCCGCGCTCGGCGATCCGCAGCTTGAGACCGCGCTCGGTGCCGCAGTCCTCCTCGCGGATGATGACGTCCTGCGAGACGTCCACCAGACGACGGGTGAGGTAACCCGAGTCGGCGGTACGCAGGGCGGTGTCGGCCAGACCCTTACGGGCACCGTGGGTGGAGATGAAGTACTCCAGCACGGACAGGCCCTCACGGAAGGACGCCTTGATCGGACGCGGGATGGTCTCGTTCTTCGCGTTCGACACCAGACCACGCATACCGGCGATCTGCCGCATCTGCATCATGTTTCCTCGGGCACCCGAGTCAACCATCATGAAGATGGGGTTGGTCTTGGGGAAGTTCGCGTTCATCGCCTCGGCGACCTCGTTGGTCGCCTTGGTCCAGATCGCGATGAGCTCCTGCGTGCGCTCTTCCTTGGTGATCAGACCGCGCTCGTACTGCTTCTGGACCTTCTCGTCCTGCTCCTCGTAGCCCTTGACGATCTCCTTCTTCGCCTCGGGAACGACGACGTCGGAGATGGCCACGGTGACGCCGGAACGGGTCGCCCAGTAGAAGCCGGCCGCCTTCAGGTTGTCGAGCGTCGCCGCCACGATGACCTTGGGGTAGCGCTCGGCGAGGTCGTTGACGATCTCGGAGAGCTGCTTCTTGCCGACCGAGTAGTCGACGAACGGGTAGTCCTCGGGCAGCAGCTCGTTGAAGAGCGCGCGGCCCAGGGTCGTCCGCAGACGGAACGAGTCACCCTGCTGCCACTCGGGCTCACCCTCTTCCGCCACCGGCGGGGTCCAGCCACGCGGCGGGACGGTGCCGATCGGGAAGCGGATGTCGACCTTCGCCTGGAGCGAGAGTTCGCCCATGTCGAAGGCCATGATCGCCTCGGCGGTGGAGTTGAAGGCGCGGCCCTCACCCTTGACCTCGCGCTCCTCCTCGTCCGTGGTGAGGAAGAAGAGGCCCAGCACCATGTCCTGGGTCGGCATGGTGACGGGACGGCCGTCGGCCGGCTTGAGGATGTTGTTCGAGGACAGCATCAGGATGCGGGCCTCGGCCTGCGCCTCCGCGGAGAGCGGCAGGTGCACGGCCATCTGGTCGCCGTCGAAGTCCGCGTTGAACGCGGTGCAGACGAGCGGGTGGATCTGGATGGCCTTGCCCTCGACCAGCTGCGGCTCGAAGGCCTGGATGCCGAGGCGGTGCAGCGTGGGCGCACGGTTCAGCAGCACCGGGTGCTCGGCGATGACCTCTTCGAGGACGTCGTACACGACGGTGCGGCCGCGCTCGACCATGCGCTTGGCCGACTTGATGTTCTGCGCGTGGTTCAGGTCGACCAGGCGCTTCATCACGAACGGCTTGAAGAGCTCCAGCGCCATGGCCTTGGGCAGACCGCACTGGTGCAGCTTCAGCTGCGGACCGACGACGATGACGGAACGCGCCGAGTAGTCGACTCGCTTGCCGAGCAGGTTCTGACGGAAGCGACCCTGCTTGCCCTTCAGCATGTCGCTGAGGGACTTCAGCGGGCGGTTACCGGGACCGGTCACCGGGCGGCCGCGGCGGCCGTTGTCGAACAGCGCGTCGACGGCCTCCTGCAGCATCCGCTTCTCGTTGTTCACGATGATCTCGGGAGCACCGAGGTCAAGGAGACGCTTGAGGCGGTTGTTGCGGTTGATGACGCGGCGGTACAGGTCGTTCAGGTCGGAGGTCGCGAAGCGGCCACCGTCCAGCTGCACCATCGGACGCAGGTCCGGCGGGATGACCGGCACGCAGTCCAGCACCATGCCCTTGGGGCTGTTGCTGGTCTGCAGGAAGGCGGAGACGACCTTCAGGCGCTTGAGCGCACGGGTCTTCTTCTGCCCCTTGCCGGTACGGATGATCTCGCGGAGGCGCTCGGCCTCCTCCTCGAGGTCGAAGGACTCCAGGCGCTTCTGCAGCGCCGCGGCACCCATCGAACCGTCGAAGTACGTGCCGAAGCGGTCGCGCAGCTCGCGGTAGAGCAGCTCGTCGCCCTCCAGGTCCTGGACCTTGAGGTTCTTGAAGCGGCTCCACACCTCGTCGAGACGGTCGATCTCGCGCTGGGCGCGGTCGCGCAGCTGCTTCATCTCGCGCTCGGCACCCTCGCGCACCTTGCGGCGCACGTCGGCCTTGGCGCCCTCGGCCTCCAGCTCGGCCAGGTCGGTCTCGAGCTTCTTGGCGCGGGCCTCGAGGTCGGCGTCACGGCGCTGCTCGATCTGCTGGCGCTCGACGGAGACGTGGGCCTCCAGCGAGGGCAGGTCGCGCGTGCGGCGCTCCTCGTCGACGTACGTGATCATGTACGCCGCGAAGTAGATGACCTTCTCGAGGTCCTTCGGGGCGAGGTCCAGCAGGTAGCCCAGGCGGGACGGCACGCCCTTGAAGTACCAGATGTGGGTGACGGGAGCGGCCAGCTCGATGTGGCCCATCCGCTCACGGCGCACCTTGGCGCGGGTGACCTCGACGCCACACCGCTCACAGATGATGCCCTTGAAGCGGACGCGCTTGTACTTGCCGCAGTAGCACTCCCAGTCCCGGGTCGGACCGAAGATCTTCTCGCAGAAGAGTCCGTCCTTTTCGGGCTTCAGGGTGCGGTAGTTGATGGTCTCCGGCTTCTTGACCTCGCCGTGGGACCACTGACGGATGTCGTCCGCGGTGGCCAGGCCGATCCGCAGCTCGTCGAAGAAGTTGACGTCGAGCACTATGCGTCAATCCCTCTCAGGGTTTGAGTCTCAATCATGGTCTGTACGGGTCCGGGGCAGGGCCGGGGCCTCACGAGGAGGCCCCGACCAGACCCGTCAGACCTCTTCGACGCTGCTCGGCTCGCGCCGGGACAGGTCGATGCCAAGCTCTTCCGCAGCGCGGAAGACGTCCTCGTCGGTGTCGCGCATCTCGATGGACATGCCGTCCGAGGACAGCACCTCCACGTTGAGGCACAGGGACTGCATCTCCTTGATGAGCACCTTGAAGGACTCCGGGATGCCGGGCTCGGGGATGTTCTCGCCCTTGACGATCGCCTCGTAGACCTTCACGCGGCCGGTGACGTCGTCGGACTTGATGGTCAGCAGCTCCTGGAGGGCGTACGCGGCGCCGTAAGCCTCCAGCGCCCACACCTCCATCTCACCGAAGCGCTGGCCACCGAACTGAGCCTTACCACCCAGCGGCTGCTGGGTGATCATCGAGTACGGACCGGTCGAGCGCGCGTGCAGCTTGTCGTCGACCAGGTGGTGGAGCTTGAGGATGTACATGTACCCGACCGAGATCGGGTCCGGGAACGGCTCGCCGGAGCGGCCGTCGAACAGGCGCGCCTTACCGGTCGGGAGCACCATGCGGTCCCCGTCGCGGTTCGGGATGGTGTGCTGCAGCAGACCGGCCAGCTCGTCCTCGCGCGCACCGTCGAAGACGGGGGTGGCGACGTTGGTGCCGGGCTCGACCTTGTCGGCGCCGATGGCCTGCAGGCGCTGCGCCCACTCGTCCGCGAGGCCGGAGACGTCCCAGCCGCGGCTGGCGAGCCAGCCGAGGTGGATCTCCAGGACCTGTCCCGGGTTCATTCGGGACGGGACACCCAGCGGGTTGAGGATGATGTCGACCGGGGTGCCGTCCTCCAGGAACGGCATGTCCTCGATCGGCAGGATCTTGGAGATGACGCCCTTGTTGCCGTGGCGGCCGGCGAGCTTGTCACCGTCGGTGATCTTGCGCTTCTGCGCGACGTACACGCGCACCAGCTGGTTGACACCGGGGGGAAGCTCGTCGCCCTCCTCGCGGTCGAAGACGCGTACGCCGATGACCTTGCCGGTCTCGCCGTGCGGCACCTTCAGCGAGGTGTCACGGACCTCACGCGCCTTCTCACCGAAGATCGCGCGGAGCAGGCGCTCCTCGGGGGTCAGCTCGGTCTCACCCTTGGGCGTGACCTTGCCGACGAGGATGTCGCCGGCGACGACCTCGGCACCGATGCGGATGATGCCGCGCTCGTCGAGGTCGGCGAGGACCTCCTCGGAGACGTTCGGGATGTCCCGGGTGATCTCCTCGGGGCCGAGCTTGGTGTCACGGGCGTCGACCTCGTGCTCCTCGATGTGGATCGAGGAGAGGACGTCGTCCTGCACGAGGCGCTGCGACAGGATGATCGCGTCCTCGTAGTTGTGACCCTCCCACGGCATGAACGCCACGAGCAGGTTCTTGCCCAGCGCCATCTCGCCGTTCTCGGTGGCCGGACCGTCGGCGAGGACCTGGCCCTCGACGACCCGGTCGCCCTCGGAGACGACGACCTTCTGGTTGACCGAGGTGCCCTGGTTGGAGCGGGCGAACTTGGCCAGGCGGTACGTGATGTACGTGCCGTCGTCGTTGGCGACGGTGATGTAGTCCGCGGAGAGCTCCTGGATCACACCGTCCTTCTCCGCCTTGACGACGTCGCCGGCGTCGGTGGCACAGCGGTACTCCATGCCGGTGCCGACGAGCGGGGCCTCCGCCTTGATGAGCGGAACGGCCTGGCGCATCATGTTCGCGCCCATGAGGGCACGGTTGGCGTCGTCGTGCTCGAGGAACGGGATCATGGCGGTCGCGACCGACACCATCTGGCGCGGCGAGACGTCCATGTAGTCCACGTCGTCGGGCGCGACGTAGTCGACCTCGCCGCCACGGCGGCGGACCAGCACGCGGGCCTCGGCGAACCGGAGCTCGTCGGTCAGCGGCGCGTTGGCCTGGGCGATGACGAAGCGGTCCTCCTCGTCGGCGGTCAGGTAGTCCACCTCGTCGGTGACCTGGCCCTCGACGACCTTGCGGTACGGGGTCTCGACGAAGCCGAACGCGTTGACGCGGCCGTACGAGGCGAGCGAACCGATCAGACCGATGTTCGGGCCTTCGGGGGTCTCGATCGGGCACATGCGTCCGTAGTGGGACGGGTGCACGTCTCGGACCTCGAAGCCGGCCCGCTCACGGGACAGACCACCCGGGCCGAGCGCGGACAGACGACGCTTGTGCGTCAGCCCGGACAGCGGGTTGTTCTGGTCCATGAACTGCGACAGCTGGCTGGTGCCGAAGAACTCCTTGATGGAGGCGACGACCGGCCGGATGTTGATCAGGGTCTGCGGCGTGATCGCCTCGACGTCCTGGGTCGTCATGCGCTCGCGCACGACGCGCTCCATACGAGCCAGACCCGTGCGGACCTGGTTCTGGATGAGCTCGCCGACGTTGCGCAGACGGCGGTTGCCGAAGTGGTCGATGTCGTCCGTCTCGACCACGATGGTCGAGCCGTTCTCACCGACGGTCTCGGTCTCGCCCGCGTGGAGCTTCACCAGGTACTTGATCGTCGCGATGATGTCGTCGACGGTCAGGACACCGGCGTCCAGCGGCTCGTCCGCACCCAGCTTCTTGTTGACCTTGTAGCGGCCGACCTTGGCCAGGTCGTAACGCTTCGGGTTGAAGTAGAGGTTCTCCAGAAGCGTCTGGGCGGCCTCGCGCGTCGGCGGCTCGCCCGGGCGCAGCTTGCGGTAGATGTCGAGCAGCGCGTCGTCCTGGCCCTGGGTGTGGTCCTTCTCCAGGGTGGCGCGCATGGACTCGTACTCGCCGAACTCCTGCATGATCTGCTCGGTGGTCCAGCCGAGCGCCTTGAGGAGGACGGTCACGGACTGCTTGCGCTTGCGGTCGATGCGGACACCGACCATGTCGCGCTTGTCGATCTCCATCTCCAGCCAGGCACCCCGGGACGGGATGATCTTGGCCGAGAAGATGTCCTTGTCGGACGTCTTGTCGATGGAGGAGTCGAAGTACACACCCGGCGAGCGCACGAGCTGCGACACCACGACACGCTCGGTGCCGTTGATGACGAAGGTGCCCTTGTTGGTCATGAGCGGGAAGTCGCCCATGAAGACCGTCTGGGACTTGATCTCGCCGGTCTCGTTGTTGGTGAACTCGGCCGTGACGAAGAGCGGCGCGGCGTACGTGAAGTCGCGCTCCTTGCACTCGTCGATGGAGTTCTTCGGAGGCTCGAAGCGGTGGTCGCGGAAGGTCAGCGACATCGACCCGGAGAAGTCCTCGATCGGCGAGATCTCCTCGAAGATCTCCTCCAGACCGGACTTGGTGGGGACGTCCTGTCCGGACTCCAGAGCCGCCTCGACACGAGCCTTCCAGGCGGCGTTGCCGAGCAGCCAGTCAAAGCTCTCGGTCTGCAGCGCGAGGAGGTTCGGAACCTCGAGGGGCTCCTTGATCTTTGCAAAGGAGATGCGCAGCGGGGCGGTGCTTGCGCCGTTGTTCGTATTCGCGGTCGAGGCGTTGCGCGAGGCGGCCAAGAGGGGGTCCTTCCGAGGGCTCGGACTCACTACGCGCGTACCGGTCCCTCACAGGACACGAGGACGAATTTTCCTGATTCAGCCAAAAGGCCTGGTCAGGACATTCGATCTCTGTGCTCTTGCGAGGGTATGCCCCTGGTGACGGGCAGGGAGCAGCTAACAGGCAGCGCAAAGGGTCAGTGTAGCCACTTGGCCCACTGATGTCCAGGGCGAGTAAATCGCGACCCTCGTTCTTCTCAACTCCCGGCACCTCGCGCTGTCGGCGCACATCGATACTGCCCGTTCGCCCGTCGATCCATGCCTCGGATCCGGATCGTTGTGACGACGCGTCCTGAGAATTGCGCGCGGCGTGCGGTTCGTCAAGGCCCCCGGGTGAGCGGGGCGCACGGCGAAGATCACCATACTCTCCGTGGGGCTCAGCGCAAGACAGGCACCGCGGGTACGCCGAAGGGCGACCACCCGGTTGGGTGATCGCCCTTCGAAACGCCCCTGAGGGGCGTCAGAACGAGTCAGGAGACCCGCAAGGTCACTTGACCTCGACAGCCGCGCCGGCGGCCTTGAGGGACTCGGCAGCCTTGTCGGCCTGCTCCTTGTTGACCTTCTCGAGGACCGGCTTCGGGGTGCCGTCGACGAGGTCCTTGGCCTCCTTCAGGCCCAGGGAGGTCAGCTCACGCACGACCTTGATGACCTGGATCTTCTTGTCGCCGGCGCCGGTGAGGATGACGTCGAACTCGTCCTTCTCCTCGACGGCCTCGGCGGCGGCGCCACCAGCGGCACCACCGGCGGCGGCAACGGCGACCGGAGCGGCGGCGGTGACGTCGAACTTCTCCTCGAACGCCGAGACGAACGCGGCGAGCTCGATGAGGGTCATGCCTTCGAACTGCTCGAGCAGCTCGTCCTGAGACAGCTTCGCCATGATGGCGGTCCTTCCACTAAATCGGCTGGTGCCGGGTGTACAAGTGAGGCGGGCGTACGTTGGGCCCGCTGCGACCGTCGCCCTAGTGGGCCACGATCAATGCGCGAGCCGAATTACTCGGCACCGCCCTGCTCGGCCTGCTTGGCACGGAGCGCGTCCACGGTGCGGACGAGCTTCGAGGGAAGCGCCTGGAAGAGCGCGGCAGCCTGGGACTGCTTGCCCTTCATGGCGCCCGCCAGCTTGGCGAGCAGAACCTCGCGGGACTCGAGGTCCGCAAGCTTCTTGATCTCGTCGGCGGAGATCGCCTTGCCATCAAGGACACCGCCCTTGATGATCAGGTTGGGGTTCTCCTTGGCGAAGTCACGAAGACCCTTCGCCGACTCCACCGGGTCACCGGTGATGAAGGCGACAGCCGTCGGACCAGCGAACTGGTCGTCCAGCGTCGTGATCCCGGCCTCGTTGGCCGCAATCTTGGTCAGCGTGTTCTTCACCACGGCGTACTGGGCGTTCTCACCGAGCGAACGGCGCAGCTGCTTGAGCTGTGCCACGGTGAGACCGCGGTACTCGGTCAGCACGGCGGCGTTCGAGCTGCGGAACTTGTCCGTCAGCTCGGCAACCGCAGCAGACTTGTCGGGCCTCGCCATGAGCCTCGGCCTCCTTCCGGGTGATTCGGACCGCGTGGGCTGAAGGAAGGAGACTGGGCAAAACGAAACGCCCCGGCGCAGGCGCACGGGGCGTGACTCAACCGGCTGCACTCATCGAAGAGCGGCATCCAGGAGTTCATCCACAGTCACCTGCGCGGGTCGTCCGCAGCTAGCGGATCCTTCGGCCACCGGACCCCTCGCGAGGGCACGGCAACGACCAGCGGTCTTTGGCTTCCTCGGAAGCGTACGCGAATGGTCCCTCGTCAAGCAAATCGGGTCGAACGGCTGACGGGCCGCGCGACTCCGGGCGCGAAAAAACCGGCCCCCACCGCTCCGGAGAGCGATGGGGGCCGGCCTTCGTACGCGAGACCCGCGACGGCCGTCAGGATCAGACGGCGGCCGGGTCCTCCTCGACGAGGAGGTTGCGGGTGCGGTTCGGGTCCAGCGGGATGCCGGGGCCCATCGTGGTGCTCAGGGTCGCCTTCTTGATGTAGCGGCCCTTGGCGGCCGACGGCTTCAGACGGAGGATCTCCTCCAGCGCGGCGGCGTAGTTCTCGACCAGCTTGGTCTCGTCGAAGGAGACCTTGCCGATGATGAAGTGCAGGTTCGCGTGCTTGTCGACACGGAACTCGATCTTGCCGCCCTTGATGTCGGTGACGGCCTTGGCGACGTCCATCGTGACGGTGCCGGTCTTCGGGTTCGGCATCAGACCACGGGGGCCGAGGACGCGGCCGAGGCGGCCGACCTTGCCCATGAGGTCCGGGGTGGCGACGACGGCGTCGAAGTCCAGACGGCCCTTCGCGACCTCGTCGATCAGTTCGTCGGAGCCGACGATGTCGGCGCCCGCGGCCTCCGCGGCCGCAGCACGGTCACCGGTCGCGAAGACCAGGACCCGGGCGGTCTTACCGGTGCCGTGCGGAAGGTTCACGGTGCCACGGACCATCTGGTCCGCCTTGCGCGGGTCGACACCCAGGCGGAAGGCGACCTCGACGGTGCCGTCGAACTTGGTGGCGGCGGTGTCCTTGGCAATGCGGACGGCCTCGAGGGGGGCGTAGTTACGCTCCCGGTCGACCTTGGCGTCCGCGCTGCGGAGAGCCTTGCTGCGCTTCACTTCTTCTCCTGCGTGGTTCAGGTGTGGAGTTGTGGTCGGGGCCAGCGCGGGCCCTCCCACAGAGGTCAGAGGGGGCTGATCAGCCCTCGACCGTGATGCCCATGGAGCGGGCGGTGCCGGCGATGATCTTCTCGGCGGCGTCCAGGTCGTTGGCGTTCAGGTCGGGCATCTTGGTGGTGGCGATGTCACGGACCTGGTCGCGCGTCAGCTTGGCGACCTTGGTCTTGTGCGGCTCGCCGGAGCCCTTGTCCACACCCGCGGCCTTGAGGATCAGCTTGGCGGCCGGCGGAGTCTTGGTGACGAAGGTGAAGGAACGGTCCTCGTAGACCGTGATCTCCACCGGCACGACCATGCCACGCTGCGACTCGGTCGCGGCGTTGTAGGCCTTGCAGAACTCCATGATGTTGACGCCGTGCTGACCCAGCGCGGGGCCGACCGGCGGAGCCGGGTTGGCCGCGCCGGCCTGGATCTGGAGCTTGATAAGCCCCGTGACCTTCTTCTTCTTGGGAGGCATTGCTCTCTCCGGGTCCTAGTGAGAGTTTTCCAGCCGCCGTCCGGATCATCCGGATGGAGGCATACCGCACCACGATAACGGGTATGGCAGTGCGGCCAAAAACCGAGCAGGTCAGAGCAGCTGCGACAGCTGATCTGACCTGACCGGAAACCTGTGGGGGTTAGTTCTTCTGGATCTGGTCGAAGCTCAGCTCGACCGGGGTCTCGCGGCCGAAGATCTCGACGAGGCCCTTGACCTTCTTCGAGTCGGCGTTGATCTCGTTGATCGTGGCCTGGAGCGTGGCGAACGGGCCGTCGGTGACGGTGACCGAGTCGCCGACCTCGAAGTCCAGCACCTGGACCTCGACCTTGCGGGCCGGAGCCGGCTTGCCCTCGGCCTCGGCGGCCTCGCGGGCGGCCTTGGCCTCGGCCTCCGGGGCGAGCATCTTGACGATCTCGTCCAGGGTCAGCGGGTACGGGTCGTAGGCGTTGCCCACGAAGCCGGTGACACCGGGGGTGTTGCGGACGACGCCCCAGGACTCGTTCGTCAGGTCCATGCGGACGAGCACGTAGCCGGGCAGCTTGTTCTGCTTGACGTTCTTGCGCTCGCCGTTCTTGATCTGGACGATCTCTTCCTCGGGCACCTCGGCCTGGTAGATGAAGTCCTCGACGTTCAGCGAGACGGCACGCTGCTCCAGGTTCGCCTTCACGCGCTTCTCGTAGCCCGCATAGGTGTGGATCACGTACCACTCGCCGGGCAGGCCGCGCAGCTCCTCGCGCAGGGCGGCGACCGGGTCGACGGGGGCCTCGGGCTCCTCGGCGGCCTCGGCCTCGACCTCGGCCTCGACCTCGTCGTCCTCGGCGGCCTCGTCCTCGACGGGCTCGATCTCGGACTCCTCGTCCGCCTCCTCGGCGGTCTCGACGTCGTCCTCGCCCTCGACGGCCTCGTCCGCGTCCTCGACGTGGAGCGCGGCTTCCTCGGCCGCCTCGCCGGCAGCGGCGTCCGCAGCTTCCGCCTGGTCCTCGTCGGCCGCCTCGACGACGTCGAGCTCGTCCTGGGCGGACTCGTTCAGGTTCGGGTCAGACACGGTGGCTGCTTCTTCCTGGATACAGATGGGGTGGAACATGCGAAAAGGGGCGCCGGGGTAGGCGCCCTCCGCGGGAATCAGCCGAAGACGTACTTGACTGCTTCCTGGAAGCCGAGGTCGATCACGGTCACGAGACCGATCATGACGACGACGAAAATGATGACGACGGTGGTGTACGTCGACAGCTGGCTGCGCGTGGGCCAGACGACCTTGCGCAGCTCGGCGACGATCTGGCGGTAGAAGAGCGCGAGACGACCCAGCGGGCCCTTCTTGCCGCGCTTGCCGCCCTTGCGGTTCTTCTTGGGCGCTTCGTCTTCGGCATCAGGCATGTCGATGGAGCCTACGGCGTCCGTCACGTCTCTCACCTGATTCCGGGTCGGCCGTGCCGCGCCCGGGTGGAGCCGCACGGCGGTGCAATGACATACATACCTGCGCACACATCCTGGCGGTGTGTGTAGCAGGGCCGGAGGGACTTGAACCCCCAACCGCCGGTTTTGGAGACCGGTGCTCTACCAATTGAGCTACGACCCTTTGTCGTTCTCCCCCAACCTACCGCATCCGCGGATGTGGTCGGTGAGGGCCAACGAGCAGAGAGTGTACGTGGTCAGCGGCTCCGCGTCGAACAGATAGCCCTGGACACGGCCGCGGCACCCCCTGACGCACCGTCCGTCCGCACAGCGAAACCCGTGTACCGGGCCCCTCCGGGGTCTGGGACGATGGGCCGCATGAGCGCTGCAACCCCTCCCACCGAGCGCCGGGTCTCCGCCCGCATCGGCGCGATCTCCGAGTCCGCGACCCTCGCCGTCGACGCCAAGGCCAAGGCCCTCAAGGCCGCCGGCCGCCCGGTGATCGGCTTCGGCGCGGGTGAGCCCGACTTCCCGACGCCGGACTACATCGTCGAGGCCGCGATCGAGGCCTGCCGCAACCCGAAGTACCACCGCTACACGCCGGCCGGCGGACTGCCCGAGCTGAAGGCCGCGATCGTCGCGAAGACGCTGCGCGACTCCGACTACGAGATCGACGCCTCCCAGGTCCTGGTGACCAACGGCGGCAAGCAGGCGATCTACGAGGCCTTCGCCGCGATCCTCGACCCGGGCGACGAGGTCATCGTCCCGGCGCCGTACTGGACGACGTACCCGGAGTCCATCCGGCTCGCCGGCGGCGTCCCGGTGGAGGTCGTCGCCGACGAGACCACCGGCTACCGGGTGTCGGTGGAGCAGCTGGAGGCGGCCCGTACGGAGCGGACCAAGGTCGTCCTGTTCGTCTCCCCGTCCAACCCGACCGGCGCCGTCTACAGCAAGGAAGACGCCGAGGCGATCGGCCGCTGGGCCGTCGAGCACGGCCTGTGGGTGCTGACGGACGAGATCTACGAGCACCTGGTGTACGGCGACGCCGCCTTCACCTCGCTGCCGGCGCTCCTGCCGGAGCTGCGCGACAAGTGCATCGTCGTCAACGGCGTGGCCAAGACGTACGCCATGACGGGCTGGCGCGTGGGGTGGATCATCGGCCCGAAGGACGTGGTGAAGGCCGCGACGAACCTCCAGTCGCACGCCACGTCGAACGTCTCCAACGTCGCGCAGGCCGCCGCCCTGGCCGCCGTGTCCGGCAGCCTGGACGCGGTCGCCGAGATGCGCACCGCGTTCGACCGGCGCCGCCAGACGATCGTGCGGATGCTCAACGAGATCGACGGCGTGGTCTGCCCGGTGCCGGAGGGCGCGTTCTACGTGTACCCGTCGGTCAAGGGCCTGCTCGGCAAGGAGATCCGCGGCAAGCGCCCCGGAACCTCGGTGGAGCTGGCGGCGCTGATCCTGGACGAGGCCGAGGTCGCGGTCGTACCGGGCGAGGCGTTCGGTACGCCGGGTTACCTGCGGCTGTCGTACGCGCTGGGTGACGAGGACCTGGTCGAGGGTGTGTCGCGGATGCAGAAGCTGCTGGCGGAAGCGCGCGACTAGGCACCTCCGGATTTTCCGGAAGTGACAGCGGGCCCCCGGTGGGGGCCCGCTTTTCCGTTCCCGCACACACTCGATCGGGGAAAGGGGCTCCCGCGCGGGGTGGCGGTTTGGCAAGATCCCCAGATGGAGCACGTACGAGATCTGCGGCTGCTGCCCAAAGCCCATCTGCACCTGCACTTCACCGGGTCGATGCGGCCCGCCACCCTGCTGGATCTCGCCGACAAGTACGGCGTCCACCTGCCCGAGGCGCTGACCGGCGGGGAGCCCCCGAAGCTGCGGGCGACCGACGAGCGGGGGTGGTTCCGCTTCCAGCGGCTGTACGACCTCGCCCGGTCGTGCCTGCGCGAGCCGGAGGACATCCGGCGGCTGGTGCGCGAGGCCGCGGAGGAGGACGTCAGGGACGGGTCGGGGTGGCTGGAGATCCAGGTGGACCCGACGTCGTACGCGCCGAGGCTGGGCGGGCTGATCCCGGCGCTGGAGATCATCCTGGACGCGGTGGAGAGCGCGTCGCGCGAGACCGGCCTCGGGATGCGCGTCCTCGTCGCGGCGAACCGCATGAAGCATCCGCTGGACGCCCGCACGCTGGCGCGGCTCGCCGTCCGGTACGCGGACCGCGGTGTGGTCGGGTTCGGGCTGTCGAACGACGAGCGGCGCGGCCTGGCGCGCGACTTCGACCGGGCGTTCGCGATCGCCCGGGAGGGCGGGCTGCTGGCGGCGCCGCACGGCGGCGAGCTGACCGGCCCCGCGTCCGTACGGGACTGCCTGGACGACCTGGGGGCGCGGCGCATCGGCCACGGGGTGCGGGCGGCGGAGGATCCGCGGCTGCTGCGGCGGCTGGCCGAGAAGGGCGTGACGTGCGAGGTGTGCCCGGCGTCCAACGTGGCGCTGGGCGTCTACGAGAAGCCGGAGCAGGTGCCGTTGCGGACGCTGTACGAGGCCGGGGTGCCGTTGGCGCTGGGCGCGGACGACCCGCTGCTGTTCGGCTCGCGGCTGGCGGCGCAGTACGAGATCGCGCGCGTGCACCACGGTTTCACCGACGAGGAGCTCGCGGAGCTGGCCCGCCAGTCGGTCCGGGCCTCGGCGGCTCCGGAGGACGTCCGGGCGAAGCTGCTGGCGGGCGTGGACGACTGGCTGGCGGCCGCCCCGGGAGCGTGAGGTACCCGGTGAGCGGGGCCGTCAGAGGCTGACGCCGACCGTCACCGGTTCGTTGACCAGCGTGATGCCGAAGGCGTCCCGTACGCCCGCGACGACCTCGCGCGCCAGGGCCAGGAGGTCCTCGGTGGTGGCCCCACCGCGGTTGGTGAGGGCGAGGGTGTGCTTGGTGGAGATGCGGGCCGGACCGGAGCCGTAGCCCTTGGTGAAGCCGGCCTTGTCGATCAGCCAGGCCGCCGAGGTCTTGACGCGGCCCTCCCCCGCCGGGAAGGCGGGCGGGGTGACCTCCGGGCCGAGGCGGTCGTGGACGCGCGTGAGGAACGTCTCGTACGCGGCCTCGTCGAGGATCGGGTTGGTGAAGAAGGACCCGGCCGACCAGGTGTCGTGGTCCTCGGGGTCCAGGACCATGCCCTTGCCCGCCCGCAGCTTGAGGACCTGCTCGCGCGCGGTGGCGGCCGGGACGCGGTCGCCGGGCTCGACGCCCAGGGCGCGCGCCGTCTCGGCGTACCGGATCGGGGCGCTCATGCCCTGCGCGTCCTCCAGCTCGAACCGGACGCGCAGCACCACGAACCGGTCGGGGTGCTCCTTGAAGCGGCTGTGGCGGTACGAGAAGTCGCACGCGGCGTTCGGGATGGTCACGGTCTCGTCGGCACGGCGGTCGTACGCGACGACCTCGGTGATGGTGGCGGAGACCTCCTGGCCGTACGCCCCCACGTTCTGGATCGGCGTGGCGCCCGCCGAGCCGGGGATGCCGGCGAGGCACTCGATGCCCGCGAGGCCGGCCTCGACGGTGCGCGCGACGGCGTCCGACCAGACCTCGCCCGCGGCGAGCTCCAGCCGCGTGCCGTCCAGCGAGAAGCCCTGGGTGGCGATGCGCAGGGCGGTGCCGTCGAAGCCCTTGTCGCCGATGACGAGGTTGGAGCCGCCGCCGATGACCAGCAGCGGCGTCCCGGCGGCGTCGGCCTCGCGCACGGCGGCGACGACCTCGGCGTCGGTCGTGGCCGTGACGAGGCGGGTGGCGGGCCCGCCGAGCCGGAAGGTGGTCAGCGGGGCGAGGGGGGCGTCGTGGAGTTCCTGCACGGCCCCAAGACTACGGGTGGCCACCGACAGCGAAGCCACCTCGCCCCCGGCGCCCTGGTCACCCGGGGGCCGGGGGCGAGGTGGCTGGGGCCTCAGGGCAATCAGGGCCTCAGGGCCTCAGGCCAGCTGCACCACGGCGCGGGACATGCCGAGGACCTTCTGGCCCGCGCTCATCGCGGTGAGGTCGACCCGCACGCGGTTGTCGTCCAGCTTCGCGGCGACCTTCGCCGTGACGTCGATCACGGCGCCCTGGTCGTCGTTGGGGACCACGACCGGCTTGGTGAAGCGGACCCCGTACTCGACGACCGCGGCCGGGTCGCCGGCCCAGTCCGTGACCACCCGGATCGCCTCGGCCATGGTGAACATGCCGTGCGCGATGACGTCCGGCAGGCCGACCTCCTTGGCGAACTTCTCGTTCCAGTGGATCGGGTTGAAGTCCCCGGAGGCCCCCGCGTACCGCACCAGCGTGGCGCGCGTCACGGGGAAGCTCTGCGCCGGGAGCTCGGTGCCGACCTCGACCTCGTCGTATGCGATCTTCGCGGTCATCGTCGCCTCACGCCCCCTCGGCGGCCCGCGCCACCAGCTTGATCCACGCCGTCACGACGTGCTCGCCCGCCTCGTCGTGCACCTCGCCCCGGACGTCCATGATGTCGTTGCCCGCGAGCGACTTGATGGCCTCGATGGTCGAGGTGACCGAGAGCCGGTCCCCCGCGCGTACCGGACGGCTGTAGGCGAACTTCTGGTCACCGTGGACGACCCGGCTGTAGTCCAGGCCCAGCTGCGGGTCCTCGATGATCTGTCCGGCCGCCTTGAACGTGATGGCGAACACGAAAGTCGGCGGGGCGATCACATCGGGGTGGCCCAGCGCCTTGGCAGCCTCCGTATCGACGTAGGCCGGATTCGCGTCACCGATCGCCTCGGCGAATTCGCGGATCTTTTCCCGGCCGACCTCGTACGGCGCGGTGGGCGGATAGGTCCGCCCCACGAAGGACTGGTCGAGCGCCATGGGCTGGCTACCTCCTGCTGATGCTCCTGCTGACTGTGGTGACAAACGACACGAGGCCGCCCCCGGGTGGGGACGGCCTCGTGTACGAGCCTGATTCAGCGCGTTTCGCGGTGCGCAGTGTGCGCGTTGCAGCGCGGGCAGTGCTTCTTCATCTCAAGACGGTCCGGGTTGTTACGCCGGTTCTTCTTGGTGATGTAGTTCCGCTCCTTGCACTCCACGCAGGCCAGCGTGATCTTCGGGCGGACGTCGGTGGCAGCCACGTGAGTGCTCCTATGACGGACGGATGGACGGGTGAACGCAAGAAAGAGTAGCCGATCGAAGGACCGACCCTACAATCGGCTACTTTCAGCAAGTAGCGGTGACCGGACTTGAACCGGTGACACAGCGATTATGAGCCGCTTGCTCTACCGACTGAGCTACACCGCTGTGATGTTGGATCCCCTCGCCCGAAGGCGAGGATCACCGACACCAGAGCCCCAATACGGAATCGAACCGTAGACCTTCTCCTTACCATGGAGACGCTCTGCCGACTGAGCTATTGGGGCGAGCGATGAAGACATTACACGGTCGGCCGCCGTTCGCCCAAATCCGATTCCGGGCGACGCGACGACTGCCGACTCCCCCGCCACGTACGCCACTCGCGCCCCACGCCGGTACGACTATTGCGCTCCTCCTCGAAGCCCTGCGGAAGGGCCCCTAGGCTCGCCTCACGCTGCGTGATCTTGCGCGTACTCGCGTACCGACGACCGACGTCCGGGTCGCGCCCGAGCCCCCCGCCAGGAGCGCCAGAAGCGCCAGGAGCCAGAGGAGCCAGATGTCCTCCGACAGCCAGCAGCCGCACCCACCCGAGGGCGCCACCGCCGACGCCACCACGCTGCTGCTGTGCGGCGCCCGCCTCACCGACGGCCGGACCGTCGACGTACGGCTCGCCGGCGGGCGCATCGAGGCCGTCGGCACGGCGGGGAGCCTGCCCGCCGCCGGCACCGCCCGGGTCGATCTGAGCGGCTACGTGCTGCTGCCCGCGCCCGCCGAGCCGCACGCGCACGCGGACACCGCCCTGAGTGCCGACTCCCCCGGCCCCGTGTCGTACGCCACCGAGGACGTCCAGCGGCGTGCCACCGAGGCCGCGCTGCTCCAGCTCGGCCACGGCGCGACCGCCGTACGCGCGCACGTCCGGATCGGCGACGTGCAGGGCCTGGGGCCGCTGGAGGCGGTCCTCCAGGCGCGCCGCTCGCTGCGCGGGCTGGCCGACCTGACGGCGGTGGCCGTGCCGCGGCTGCTGACCGGCGTGGCGGGCGCGGACGGGCTGGCGATGCTGCGCGACGCGGTGAAGATGGGCGCCTCCGTCGTCGGGGGCTGCCCGGACCTGGACCCGGACCCCATCGGGTACGCGGAGGCCGTGCTGGAGGTGGCGGCCGAGCACGGCTGCCCCGTGGACCTGCACACCGACGGCGACGACCCGGCCCGGCTCGCGCGGCTGGCCGCGCTGGCGGGCGGGCTGCGGCCGGGGGTCACCATCGGCCCCTGCGGGGCCCTGGGGCGGCTGCCGCGGGACGCCGCGGTCCGGGCGGCCGACCGGCTCGCGGCGGCGGGCGTGACGGTCGTGTGCCTGCCGCAGGGCGGCTGCGCGGGGACGGAGGTGCGCGGCGCCGCGCCCGTACGGCTGCTGCGGGCGGCCGGGGTGCGGCTGGCGGCGGGGAGCGGGGCGCTGCGGGACGTGGCCAATCCGGTGGGGCGGGGTGATCCGCTGGAGGCGGCGTACCTGCTGGCCTCGCAGGGCGGGCTGGGCGCGGGCGAGGCGTACGCGGCGGTGAGCGGCGCCGCGCGGGAGGCCATGGGGCTGCCCGCCGTGCGCGTGGAAGCGGGGTTTCCGGCGGAGCTGCTCGCGGTGCGCGGGGAGCGGCTGTCGGGCGTGCTGTCGCTGGCGTACAGCCGGATCGTGGTGCACCGCGGGCGGGTGGTGGCGCGGACGAGCGCGGTGCGGGAGTACTGCGACTCGGCCGCGGCGCTCGAACTGCCGCGCCAGGGGCGGCCGGACGCCCGCCCCTGAGCGGTTTCGGCTCCGGAGTCGTACGGTCGAGAGCATGCGCATTGTCATCGCTGGAGGACACGGTCGGATCGCCCTGCGGCTGGAGCGGCTGCTCTCGGCCGGCGGGCACGAGGCCGCGGGGATCATCCGCGACCCGGAACAGGCGGACGCGGTGCGGGAGGCGGGCGCCGAACCGGTCGTCCTGGACCTGGAGTCGGCCTCCGTCGACGAGGTCGCGGAGGTGCTGCGCGGCGCGGACGCGGCGGTCTTCGCGGCCGGCGCCGGGCCGGGCAGCGGCGCCGCACGCAAGGACACCGTGGACCGGGGCGCGGCGCAGCTCTTCGCGGACGCGGCGGAACGGGCCGGGGTGCGGCGCTTCCTGCTCGTCTCGTCGATGGGCGCGGACGCGCGGCGGCAGGGGGACGAGGTCTTCGACGCGTACCTGCGGGCCAAGGGCGCGGCGGACGACGACATCCGGTCGCGCCGCGGCCTGGACTGGACGATCCTCAAGCCCGGCATGCTGACGAACGACGCCGGTACGGGGTTGGTGCGGCTGGAGGCGTCCACCGGGCGCGGTCCGGTGCCGCGCGACGACGTGGCGGCGGTGCTGGCCGAACTGGTGGAGACCCCGGCGACGGCAGGCCTGACGCTGGAGCTGGTCAGCGGGTCCATGCCGGTGGCGGTCGCCGTCAAGGCGATCGCGGGCGAGTGATGGGCGCGGGGGCTGGGCGGCGCGGGCCCGTGGTGGAGGAGCGGCCCGAGCAGCCGTACGTCTTCCTGCGCCGCTCCGTGACGATGGACCGCTTCGCCGAGGTCGCCGACCGGCTGCCCGAGCTGGTGGGGTGGCTGGCGGCGCGGGACATCCCGCGGGCCGGGGCGCCGTTCTTCCGCTACAACACGGTCGCGGCGGAGGGCGGCGAGTGCGAGGTGGAGGCGGGCATCCCGGTCGCTTCGGCCCCGGAACCGGAGGGCGACGTCGGCGTGGCCCTGCTGCCGGCCGGCCGCTACGCGACCCTGACCCGCGTCGGCCACCCGGAGGGCCTGCTCGCGGCGGTCAGGACCCTGCTGGAGTGGGCGCGGGAGCGGGGGCTGGAGTGGGACATGCGGGTGGTGGACGGCGTGGAGCGGTGGGGCTGCCGCATCGAGTCGTACCGCACGGACCCACGTAAGGAGCCGGATCCGGCCGAGTGGGAGACGGAGCTGGCGTTCCGCCTGGCGGACTGAGGCCCGCGAGGGCATGTGAAAACGGCCCCTGATCTCGCGTTTCCGCAGATCAGGGGCCGTTCTTCCTGTGGCGGCGCCAGGATTCGAACCTGGGTAGGCTAAGCCGACGGATTTACAGTCCGCTCCCATTGGCCACTCGGGCACACCGCCATGGGATGTCGCCGTGGAGAGGTCCGCTTCTCGGCGGTGCTCCGTGGCAACGACGTAAACAATACCTGATGCGGGCGGGTGCTTCGCCACCGGTTTGATCAGCAGGTGGGGCGGGTGTGGGTGACTAGGCTTTGGGGGCACTGATACGCACCCGACCCAAGGAGCCACAGGACATGGCCGACTCCAGTTTCGACATCGTCTCGAAGGTCGAGCGGCAGGAGGTCGACAACGCCCTCAACCAGGCGGCGAAGGAGATCTCCCAGCGCTACGACTTCAAGAACGTCGGGGCCTCCATCTCCTGGTCCGGCGAGAAGATCCTGATGCAGGCGAACTCCGAGGAGCGGGTCAAGGCCATCCTCGACGTGTTCGAGTCCAAGCTGATCAAGCGGGGCATCTCGCTGAAGTCGCTGGACGCCGGTGAGCCGCAGCTGTCCGGCAAGGAGTACAAGATCTTCGCGTCGATCCAGGAGGGCATCTCCCAGGAGAACGCCAAGAAGGTGGCGAAGATCATCCGCGATGAGGGCCCCAAGGGCGTCAAGGCGCAGGTGCAGGGCGACGAGCTGCGGGTCAGCTCGAAGAGCCGTGACGATCTGCAGGCCGTGATCGCCCTGCTGAAGCAGCAGGACTTCGACTTCGCGCTGCAGTTCGTGAACTACCGCTGAGCCGCCGCTGCGGCTGCCGTTGAGGCGCCGTTGAGGCCGCCGCTGGGGCCGCCCAGCCCGGGCTTCGTGTCCGATTTCCGCCAGCGGTTCGGGTGGGCCGGGGCCGAGACTGACGGTCGAAAGCCCCGGACACGACGAAGGGAGGACCGAGCCATGACGGTGTACGCGTACGTCGACGGGCCGCTCGGCGCGATGCTGCTGGTCGGCGAGGAGACCGGCCCCGAGGGGGCCGGTACGGCGCTGGTCTCGCTCTCGCTGCCGGAGCAGAAGGGCGGCGCGGTCGTCCGGGACGGCTGGCGGCACGCGCCGGAGGCGTTCGAGGGCATCGCGGCGCAGCTCACGGCGTACTTCGCCGGCCGGCTGACGCGCTTCGACATCCCGTGCGCCGACGGAGCCGGCACGGACTTCCAGCAGCGGGTGTGGCGGGCGCTGGAGGACATCCCGTACGGCGAGACCGTGACCTACGGCGAGATCGCCGCACGGGTCGGCTCCCCGGGGGCCGGGGTGCGGGCCGTGGGGACGGCGATCGGACGCAACCCGCTGCTGGTGGTGCGGCCCTGCCACCGAGTGATCGGCGCGGACGGGGCGCTGCGCGGGTACGCGGCCGGGCTGGAGCGCAAGGAGCGGCTGCTGGGCCTGGAAGGCGTGCGGGCTCGGTGACGGGCGGGGCCGACGGGCTGTTTCCGCTGCGGCGTGAACGGACGGAGGTCGCGCCGGGGGCGGTGCACGTGCCCGGGTGGCTGCCGGTGGAGAGGCGGCGGGAGCTGGTCGAGGCGTGCCGGGGGTGGGCGCGCGGGCCGGTGCCGATGCGGCACACGGTGCTGCCGGGCGGCGGCGTGATGTCCGTCCGCACCGTGTGCGTGGGCTGGCACTGGCAGCCGTACCGCTACAGCCGCACCGCCGACGATGTGAACGGCGCCCGCGTGGCGGAGTTCCCCGACTGGCTGGCGGAGCTGGGGCGGGCGGCGCTCGTGGCGGCGTACGGGGACGAGGGCGGGCACGGCAGCTACGCCCCGGACACCGCGCTGGTCAACTTCTACGAGCCCGGGGCCCGGATGGGCATGCACCGGGACCGGGAGGAGCGGTCCGGCGCCCCGGTGGTGTCGCTGAGCATCGGGGACCGTTGCGTCTTCCGGTTCGGGAACACCGAGACGCGTGGGCGGCCCTATACGGACGTGGAGCTGGCGTCGGGCGACCTGTTCGTCTTCGGCGGGCCGTCGCGGTTCGCGTACCACGGGGTGCCGAAGGTGTACCCGGACACGGGCGACCCGGCGGCGGGGCTTCCCTCGGGACGGCTGAACATCACCCTGCGCGAGACCGGGCTCTCCTGAGGGCGCGTCGGACGGCTCGTTGAGCGTGCGTCGGGCGGCTCAGCGGGAGCGGGAGTGGCCGAACAGGATCCGGTAGGCGATCAGCAGCACGAGTGAGCCGCCGATGGCCGCCGCCCATGTGGCCCCGTCGTAGAACTCGTTGGTGATCGGCCGGTCCAGGAGGCGGGCCGAGAGCCAGCCGCCGACGAAGGCGCCCGCGATGCCGATGACGGTGGTGCCGACCAGGCCGCCGGGGTCGCGGCCCGGGAGCAGGATCTTGGCGATGACTCCGGCCAGCAGCCCGAGGACGATCCAGCTGAGGAAGCTCATGCCGGGAACCCGCCTTTCATACGGTGTTGTCGTGGAGGACGCCGGGGGCGCCGGGGAAGGTTGCGGGCGTCAGTAGGGTGCGGCACATGACACGGGAGTTGCGGCGGTCGCTGGGCGTCTTCGACGCGGTCGTCATCGGGCTGGGCTCCATGGTCGGGGCCGGGATCTTCGCGGCGCTGGCACCGGCGGCCGGAGCGGCCGGCAGCGGACTGCTCGCGGGGCTCGCGCTGGCCGCGGGCGTGGCGTACTGCAACGCCATGGCGTCGGCGCGCCTCGCCGCCCGCTATCCGGCGTCGGGTGGCACCTATGTGTACGGTCGCGAACGGCTCGGTCCTTTCTGGGGCTTCCTGGCCGGCTGGGCCTTCATCGTGGGCAAGACCGCGTCGTGCGCGGCGATGGCGCTGACGGTCGGCGCGTACGCGTGGCCGGGGCAGGCGCACGCGGTCGCGGTCGCGGCGGTGGTGGCGCTGACCGCCGTCAACTACGGGGGCGTGCAGAAGTCGGCGTGGGTGACGCGCGCGATCGTGGCGGTGGTACTGGCGGTCCTGGCCGCGGTGGCCGTCTCCTCTCTCGGGTCGGGGGCCGCGGACTTCGGGCGGCTTGAGCTGGGAAGTGACGCGTCGGTGGGCGGTGTGCTCCAGGCGGCGGGTCTGCTGTTCTTCGCCTTCGCGGGGTACGCGCGGATCGCCACCCTCGGCGAGGAGGTCAAGGACCCGGCGCGGACCATCCCACGGGCGGTCCCGCTCGCGCTGGGCATCGCGCTCGTGGTGTACGTGGCGGTGGCGGTCTCCGTCCTGTCGGTGCTGGGCGCGCGGGAGCTGGCCGGGTCGGCGGCTCCGCTCGCGGACGCGGCGCGGGCGGCGGGGCACGGCTGGCTGGTCCCGGTGGTGCGGGTCGGCGCGGCGGTGGCCGCGCTCGGCTCGCTGCTGGCACTGATCCTCGGTGTCTCCCGGACGACGCTGGCGATGGCCCGCGACGGCCACCTGCCGCGCGCCCTCGCCGCCGTCCACCCCCGCTTCCAGGTGCCGCACCACGCGGAGCTGGCGGTGGGCGCGGTGGTCGCGCTGGTGGCGGCCACGGCGGACCTGCGCGGGGCGATCGGCTTCTCGTCGTTCGGGGTGCTGGCCTACTACGCGATCGCCAACGCCTCGGCGTGGACCCTCGGGACCGGCCGCATCCTCGCGGTGGCGGGCCTGACGGGGTGCGCGGTGCTGGCGTTCGCCCTGCCGGTGTCATCCGTCCTCGCGGGGGCGGCGGTACTGGCGGCGGGCGCGGTGATCTACGCGGTGCGGCGCGGGTAGGGCCCGGGCGGGGGCGGGAGAGCTGCGGGGCCCCTGCCGGGCGGCTCCCCGGTGCGGGTGCGGGCGCGGGCCCGTCGCGCGGCCGCGCTCAGGGCGGGCTAGCGCGCGGCCGTGCTCAGGCCCTGGATATTCGGGGCGCCCAGGCCCCGAAGTCGTACGCGTGTTCCGTCATGGCTCCATGGTGCACCACACCACTGACAATCGGTGACGACGCAGTAACGCCCCGGGCGTCAGCGGGCGGCGAAGGGCCGGTCCGTCGGGACGATCTCCTTGCCCAGCGGCAGCAGCGAGACCGGGATCAGCTTGAAGTTCGCGATGCCGAGCGGGATGCCGATGATCGTGACGCACAGGGCGATGCCCGTGACGATGTGGCCAATCGCCAGCCACCAGCCCGCCAGCACCAGCCACAGCACGTTCCCGACGCAGGACGCGGCGCCCGCGTCGCGGCGGTCCACCACCGTCTGGCCGAAGGGCCACAGGGCGTACAGGCCGATGCGGAAGGCGGCGATGCCGAAGGGGATGCCGATGACGGTGATGCAGAGCAGGAGGCCCGCCGCGAGGTAGCCGAGGCACAGCCAGAAGCCGCTCAGGACCAGCCATATGAGGTTGAGGATCGTCTTCACGGGCGGCGACCTGCCATCTGTTCGAGCCGGGCAATACGTTCCGCCATCGGCGGGTGGGTGGAGAACATCCGGGCGAGCCCCTGGCCCGGCCGGAACGGGTTGGCGATCATCATGTGGCTGGCGGTCTCGATCCTGGGCTCCGGCGGCAGCGGGAGCCGCTTGGCGCCCGCCTCCAGCTTGCGCAGGGCGCTGGCCAGGGCCAGCGGGTCCCCGGTCAGCTGGGCACCCGAGGCGTCCGCCTCGTACTCCCTGGAGCGGCTGATGGCGAGCTGGATGACCGATGCGGCGAGTGGACCCAGCAGCATGATCAGGAGCATGCCGAACAGGCCGGGGCCCTCGTCGTCGTCCGAGCGGCCGATCGGGATCAGCCAGGCGAAGTTCACCAGGAACATGATCACCGAGGCGAGCGCGCCGGCCACGGACGAGATCAGGATGTCGCGGTTGTAGACGTGGCTGAGCTCGTGGCCGATCACGCCGCGCAGCTCGCGCTCGTCGAGGATCTGGAGGATGCCCTCGGTGCAGCAGACCGCCGCGTTGCGCGGGTTGCGGCCGGTGGCGAAGGCGTTGGGGGCCATGGTCGGAGAGATGTAGAGCCGCGGCATGGGCTGGCGGGCCTGCGTCGACAGCTCGCGGACCATCCGGTACAGCTGCGGCGCCTGGAACTCGCTCACCGGGCGCGCCCGCATGGCGCGCAGGGCCAGCTTGTCGCTGTTCCAGTACGCGTACCCGTTGGTGCCGAGCGCCACGAGCAGCGCCACGTACAGGCCCGTACGCCCGAAGAGGCTGCCGATGAGGATGATGAGTGCGGACAGTCCTCCGAGGAGTACGGCGGTCCTCAGCCCGTTGTGCCGGCGGTGCACGGTACGCCCTCCAAGTGGTGCGGTAGGGGAACCCTTGCTGGTGCTGGTCCTCGTCCACTGTCCAGTGGACCCTCCCGTACTGGTCAACGCCAGGCGGGAGTGGCGGGTTCCCTTGCGCGCGGGGGGCGGTGCGCTCGGCCGTCCGGATGACTCAGCGCGGGGCCGGCATCAGACCGGCCTTGGCGAGCGCCTCGGGGACGGGCTGCACCTCGCTGGTGCAGTGGCGGCAGCGGCTGGCGATGGCGGGGATCTCGGAGTAGCAGCGGGGGCAGTCGCGCAGGGCCGCCTTGATGTCGAAGGGCTCGTCGCGCTTGAAGCGGGTCTGGATCTTCATCATCGGGACCACGACACCGAAGTACAGGACGGCCGCCGTGATCAGGAAGGCCAGGATGGCGCTGACGAACAGGCCGTACGGGAACTTCGCGCCCTCGACCGAGAAGGTGGCCTTGCTGTAGTCGCCGATCGAACCGGTGGCGAGGCCGATGAGCGGCACGATGAAGGCGTTGCTGAAGGCCGTGACGACGGCGGTGAAGGCCGCTCCGACGGCCAGGCCGATCGCCATGGAGATGACGTTTCCGCGCAGGACGAAGTCCTTGAAGCCGCTCAGCACGGTCGTGCTCCCAGAAAGGTTGTGGAGTATCAGAACAGGGTGGTCGCAGCGAAGCGCAGCACCAGCTGGGGGTAGCCGGACAGCAGGACGCCGGCGAAGGCCGTGAGGCCGATGGCGAGGGTGATCGGCGCGGGGGCGGCCACGCGGACCGCCATTGTCTCCGTCCCTGCCTCGGGGGCGCGGAACAGCCCCGCCGTCCACTGGAGGTAGTAGTAGAGGCCGATCACCACGTTGACGCCCATGACGACGGCGAGCCAGCCCAGGCCCGCGTCGACGACCGACTGGAACACGGTCACCTTGGCGAACAGGCCGATGATGCCGGGCGGCAGGCCCGCCAGGCACAGCAGGAAGAAGCCCATGGCGAGCGCGGTGAGGGGCCGGGTCGCGTACAGGCCCCGGTAGTCGGAGATCCGGTTGAGCGGGTGCGTACGGGCCACCAGGGCGGCGACCGCGAAGGCTCCGAGGTTCACGACGGCGTACATCAGGGCGTACGAGACGGTGGCGCCGATCTGGTCGTCGCTGGAGTACGCGGCGGCCGCGATCGGCACCAGGAGGTACCCGGCCTGCGCCACGGAGGACCAGGCCAGCAGCCGGACGGCGCTCCACGCGCGCGTGGAGACCTGCCGCAGGGCGGCGACGTTCCCGACGGTCATGGTCAGGGCGGCCAGCACGGACAGGGCCGGGCCCCAGACGTCGGCGTACGAGGGGAAGGCGACGACGGTCACCAGGATGAGGCCGGTGAAGCCGACCGCCTTCCCGACGACGGAGAGGAACGCGGCGACGGGCAGCGGCGCGCCGACATAGGTGTCCGGCACCCAGAAGTGGAACGGCACGGCGGCCGTCTTGAAGGCGAAGCCGACGAGGGTGAGGGCGACGCCCGCCTTGGCGAGGGTGGCGAGCTGGGCCGGGGTGTCGTCGATGCTCTGGGCGATCTCCGTCAGGTGCAGCGTGCCGGTCGACGCGTACACGAAGCTCACGCCGAGCAGGGACACGGCGGTCGCGGTGACGGAGGACAGGAAGAACTTCAGCGCCGCCTCGCCCGACATGCGGTCGCCGCGCTTGAGGCCGACGAGCGCGAACGCGGGCAGCGAGGCGACCTCCAGGGCGACGATCAGGGTCGCCAGGTCGCGTGAGGCGGGCAGCAGCGCCGCTCCGGCGGCCGAGGAGAGCAGCAGGAACCAGAACTCGCCCGCGGGGAGCTTCTCCTCGGTCTCCGTCAGCGACAGCAGGGCGGTCAGGAGGGCGCCGCCGAGCACCAGTAGCTGGATGACGAGGGTGAAGTGGTCCGCGGTGTAGCTGCAGGCGTCGGAGTCGGTGGTGAGGCAGAAGGTGGAGCGGTCGCCCTTGCGCAGCGGCGCGAGGGCGGCGAGCGCGACGGCGAGACCGGCGAGGGAGATCCAGCCGAGGAGGCGCCAGCGGTCCTTCGGTACGAACAGGTCGGCGACGAGCACGGCCAGGCCGGTCACGGCGGCGATGGTGGGCGGCGCGATGGCCGCCCAGTCGACCGACTGGACGAGGTGGGCTGTGTTCGCGGTGCTCGCGGCTGCGGCGGTCACGACTTGCCTCCTGCGAGGAGCTTCTGCACGGCCGGGTCGGACAGGCCGAGGAGGAGCGCGGGCCAGAGGCCGGCGAGGACGGTGAGGACGGCCAGCGGGGTCCAGGCGGCGAACTCGTAGGGCCGGATGTCGGCGATCGGCGGCCGGCCCTCGGCGGGGTGGGCGCCCATGCAGACCCGGCGTACGACGACGAGGAGGTACGCGGCGGTGAGCAGCGTGCCGAAGGCGCCGATGGCCATGAAGGTGAGGAAGGCGGGGCGGTTGAGGCCCGCGGCCGGCTGGAACGCGCCGAACAGCGCGAGCATCTCGCCCCAGAACCCGGCGAGGCCGGGCAGGCCGAGGGAGGCGACGGCCGCGAAGGCGAGCAGGCCGCCGAGGCGCGGCGCGCGGCCGTAGAGCGCGGCGCCGGTCTGCTGGGCCAGGGCGTCGAGGTCGGTGGTGCCGGTGCGGTCCTTGAGGGCGCCGACCAGGAAGAAGAGCAGGCCGGTGATGAGGCCGTGGGCGATGTTGGCGAAGAGCGCGCCGTTCACGCCGGTGGGGGTCATGGTGGCGATGCCGAGGAGCACGAAGCCCATGTGGCCGACGGAGGAGTACGCGATCAGGCGCTTGAGGTCGCCCTTGGCGCCGGAACGGGCCAGGGAGAGGCAGGCGAGCGATCCGTAGATGATGCCGGCGACGGCGAAGCCCGCGAGGTAAGGGGCGAGGACGTGCATGCCGTCGGGCGTGATCGGCAGGGCGATCCGGACGAACCCGTACGTACCCATCTTCAGCAGCACGCCCGCGAGGAGCACCGACCCGACGGTCGGGGCGGCGGTGTGGGCGTCCGGCAGCCAGCTGTGCAGCGGCCACATCGGGGTCTTCACCGCGAGGCCGACACCGATCGCGAGAACGGCGATGACCTGCACGGACGTGGTGATGTCGCGGCCGTTGTCAGTGGCGAGTGCCACCATGTCGAAGGTGCCGGCCTTCAGCCCGACGAGCAGGAGGCCGAGCAGCATGACGACCGAACCGAGCAGCGTGTAGAGGATGAACCGCCAGGCGGCCTGGCGCCTGCCCTCGCCGCCCCAGCGGGCGATGAGGAAGTACATCGGGATGAGGACCATCTCGAAGGCCAGGAAGAACAGCAGCAGGTCGAGGACGGCGAAGGTCGCGAGCATGCCGGACTCGAGGACGAGCAGCAGGGCGACGAACGCCTTGGGGGAAGGGCCCGCGGGGAGCTTGAAGTAGCTGTACAGCGCGCAGAGGAAGGTCAGCAGCGCGGTCAGGACGAGGAGGGGGAGCGAGATGCCGTCGGTACCGAGGTGGATCCGCACGTCGAGCGCGGGGATCCAGCTGATGTCCGTCGTGGCCTGCATCTTCGACGGCTGGTCGTGGTCGAAGCCCAGCATGAGGACGATCGCGGCGGCGAGGACGGCGCCGGTCACGGTCACGCCGTGGCGCAGCACGGCCTGGTCCGGGGACTTCCCCTTCAGCCCGGGCGGGGCGGGGAGGAGAGCCGCGGCCGCGCCGATGAGCGGGGCGACGACGATGAACGCGAGAAGGAACTGCATCACGGATTCGCTGATATCGATCACGGCTCACGCTCCGGCGGCGACAAGTACGGCGGCGATCGCCAGGACGACGGAGCCGGCCAGCAGGACGCTGAGGTAGGTCTGCACATTGCCGGTCTGGGCGCGGCGTACGGCCCGGCCGAGCAGGTGCGTGCCGCCGCCCGCGCCGCGTACGTAGGTCTCGACGACCTCCCGGTCGAGGAAGCTGACCAGGGAGGCGGCGGCCCGGACGGGGCGTACGAAGAGGGCGGAGTAGACGGCGTCGAGGCGGAAGCCCGCGGCGGCGTGGCGGTGCAGCGGGCCGAGCAGCAAGCGCCCGGGGTCGGCGGGGTCGGGGGCCGACGCGATAGCGCCGTAGGCGGCGGTGTGGGTGGCGATGGCCTCCTCCTCGGAGACGGCCGGCTGCTCCTGGGGGTGGGCGGCGACCGCGCCGAGCGGGGTGGCCGCCGCGGTGCGCGCCTTGTGGTTCGCTGCGCGCCAGGCGGCGTAGGTGACCAGTCCGCCGACGAGCGCGATGCCCGTGCCGAGCACCGCCGTGGTGACGGTGGGGGTGAGGGCCTGGCCGTCGAACCAGTCGCTCAGGTAGCCGGCGGTGAGGCCGAAGGCGAGCGACGGGACGGCGAGCACCCACAGGACGCCGTTCATGACGAGCGGCTGGCGGCCGTGATCGGGGGCCTCGGTGCCGCGGCCCCGGAAGGCGAGCAGCCACAGGCGCGTCGCGTAGGCGGCGGTGAGGAGGGCGGTGATCAGACCGGAGACGAGCACGATCCAGCCTGCCCCAGTGGGGGCGGCGGCCCGGTCGCCGAGAGCGGTGTGCTCGGCGGCCACGAGCACGGCCTCCTTGGAGAAGAAGCCGGCGAAGGGCGGGATCGCGGCGAGCGCGAGCAGCGCGACCGTCATCGTCCAGTAGGCGTCGGGGATGCGGGCGGCGAGGCCCCGCATGCGGGACATGGCGGCCAGCGAGTTGGTGCCGGCGGCGTGGATGATCACGCCGGCGGCGAGGAAGAGCAGCGCCTTGAAGGCGCCGTGCGACAGGAGGTGGAAGACGGCGGCGCCGCGGTCGCCGACGGCCAGGGCGCCCGACATGTAGCCGAGCTGGCCGATGGTCGAGTACGCGAGCACGCGCTTGATGTCGTCCTGGGCGAGGGCGGCCAGTCCGGAGCCCACCATCGTGACCGCGGCCATCACTGCGAGCACGGTCATGGCCGCGGCGGAGGCGGCGAAGAGGGGAAGGAGGCGGGCCACGAAGTAGATACCGGCGGCGACCATCGTCGCGGCGTGGATCAGCGCGGAGACCGGCGTCGGGCCGGCCATCGCGTCGGGCAGCCAGGTGTGCAGCGGGAACTGCGCGGACTTGCCCGCCACACCCGCGAGGAGCAGCAGCGCCACCAGTGTCGGATGGTCGATGCCCCCGGCGGCGACGGCACCCAGGATCCCGGTGATCCGGAACGTGCCGGCGTCGGCGGCCAGCGCGAAGAGGCCGATGAGGAAGGGGACGTCACCGAGCTTGGTGACGAGGAACGCCTTCAGGGAGGCGGCCCGCGCCTCGGGGGTCTCCCAGTAGTGGCCGACCAGGAAGTACGAGCAGATGCCCATGATCTCCCAGCCGACCAGCAGCACCATCAGGTCGCCGGAGTAGACGACGAGCAGCATCGCGGAGGTGAAGAGGGAGACGAGCGCCGCGTACGAGGGGTAGCGCGGGTCGTCGCGCAGGTAGCCCGTCGAGTAGATCTGCACGCACGACGCGACCACGCCGACCAGGACGGCGGCGAGGACGGCGAAGCCGTCCAGGTGCAGGGCGAGCTCGATGGGGACCGAGCCGGTCGGGGTGAGCTGGGTGGCCGCGTCGATCGGCCGGCCGCCGCCCTGCCGGGCGGCGACCAGGACGGCCACCACGAGGGCGGCGAGCGTCGGCAGGACGGCGAGCGGGCGGACGAAGCCGGGCGCGGTGCGGCCGAGCAGCAGCCCGGCCAGGGCGCCGAGGAACGGGAGGAGGGGTACGAGGACGGCGAGGGTCGTGGTGGTCACGCGGTGGCCTCGGCCTTCTCGTCGGGGACCTCGCCGGCGGCGTCGGAGGCGGCCTCGTCCAGGGCGTCGGGGGCGTCGTCGGGACCCGGCGTCTCGGCGTTGTCGCGGAGCTTGTCGATGTCGGAGGTGCCGCGGTTGCGGTAGACCATCAGGACGATCGCCAGGCCGATGCCGATCTCGGCGGCGGCGATGGCGATGGTGAAGAGCGTGAGCGCCTGGCCGGCGTGCAGGGTGTCGCGGAGCCAGACGTCGAACGCGACGAGGTTGAGGTTGACGGCGTTGAGCATCAGCTCGACGGACATCAGGACCAGGATCGCGTTGCGGCGGGCGAGGACTCCGTACAGCCCCGTGCAGAAGAGCAGGACGGCGAGGACCGCGGGATAGGCGAGGTGCATCAGCGCTGCCCCTTCCGGTCGGTCGCCCGGTCGGCGGCCGGGCCGGTGGCCCGGCCGGGCGCGGCACCGTCGTCCGCCCGGTCCTTGCGGGACAGGACGATCGCGCCGACGAGCGCGGCGAGCAGGAGGACGGAGAGCGCTTCGAAGGGCAGCACCCAGTGCCGGAAGAGGATCGTGCCGGAGACCTTGGTGGAGCCCTGGACGGGCCCGTCCAGGTCGATCCAGGTGGTGCGGAACGCGTCGACGACCACCCAGATGAGGGCGGCCGCCGCGGCGACGGCGACCGCGAGGGCGGCAGGTCGGTTGCCCGAGTCGGCGTCCGGGGAACGGCCGATGGGTGCCTTGGTGAGCATGAGACCGAAGAGGAGGAGGACGACGACGGAACCGACGTAGATCAGCACCTGCACCCAGGCGACGAACTCGGCGGTGAGGAGCAGGTACTCGACGGCGATGCCGCCGAGCGCCACCACGAGCCACAGGGCGGCGTGCACCAGCTGCTTGGTGGTGACGGTGACGACGGCCGCGCCGAGGGTGACGATGCCGACGAGGAGGAAGGCGATCTCGACGCCCGTGGTCGACAGGAAGCCGTGGGCCGCGGCGAGGCTCACTCGCTGCCTCCCGCGGTCCCGGGCGCCTCGGGCGCGTCCGTGGTCTTGGCCGTCTCGGACGTCTCGGGCGTCTCGGGCGTCTCGGGCGTCTCGGCCTTCTCCGCTGCCTGGGCCGCCTGGGCCGCGGCGAGCTTCTCCGCGGCCTTGCGGGCGGCGGCGATCTCCTTCGGCTCCTCCGCGCCCGGGTCGAGGGCGGGCGGCTCCGGGACCGTCCACATCCACTCGCGGAGCTTGTCCCGCTCGTGCGTGAGCTCGTGGATGTCCGTCTCCGCGTACTCGAACTCCGGCGACCAGAACAGCGCGTCGAAAGGACACACCTCGATGCAGATACCGCAGTACATGCACAGTGCGAAGTCGATGGCGAACCGGTCGAGGACGTTGCGGCTGCGCTCGCGCCCGCCCGGCGTGGCGGCGGGCATCGTCTCCTTGTGGGAGTCGATGTAGATGCACCAGTCGGGGCACTCGCGGGCGCAGAGCATGCAGACCGTGCAGTTCTCCTCGAACAGCCCGATCACGCCGCGGGTACGGGGCGGCAGTTCGGGCTGGGCGTCCGGGTACTGCGCGGTGTGACTCTTCTTCGTCATCGTGCGCAGCGTGACGGCCAGGCCCTTGGCGAGGCCGGATCCGGGAATCGGAGGCATCAGGGGTTCACCACCTTGACGATGCCGGTGAGGGCGATCTGGGCGAGGGCGAGCGGGACGAGCGTGGTCCAGGCGAGCTTCTGCAGCTGGTCCTCGCGCAGCCGCGGGTAGCTCACGCGCAGCCAGATCACGATGAAGGCCAGCACGGCCGTCTTGAGCAGGGTCCAGAGCCAGCCGAGTCCCTCGGCGCCGAACGGTCCGTGCCAGCCGCCGAGGAAGAGGACGGTGGTCAGACCGCACAGCACCACGATGCCGGCGTACTCGGCGAGGAGGAACAGCGCGAAGCGCAGGCCCGTGTACTCGGTGTACGCGCCGAAGATGATCTCCGAGTCGGCGACCGGCATGTCGAAGGGCGGGCGCTGCAACTCGGCGAGGCCCGCGACGAAGAAGACCAGCGCGCCGACGATCTGCCACGGCAGCCACCACCACTCGAAGGCGTTGACGATGCCCGGGAGGGAGACGGTGCCGGCCGCCATGGCGACGGAGGCGGCGGCGAGCAGCATGGGCAGCTCGTACGCGAGCAGCTGGGCGGCGGTGCGCAGGCCGCCGAGGAGCGAGAACTTGTTGGCGGACGCCCAGCCCGCCATGAGCGAGCCGAGCACGCCGACGCCCATGACGGCGAGCACGAAGAAGACGCCCGCGTCGACCAGTACGCCGACCGCGCCCTCGCTCGGGCCGATCGGGATGGCGACCAGCACGAGGAGGTACGGGAGGAGGGCGACGGCGGGGGCGAGCTGGAAGATGCGGCGGTCGGCGTTGGCCGGGACCACGTCCTCCTTCTGCGCGAACTTCACGCCGTCCGCGACGAGCTGCGCCCAGCCGTGGAAGCCGCCGGCGTACATGGGGCCGAGGCGGCCCTGCATGTGCGCCATGACCTTGTGCTCCGTCTGGCCGATCACCAGCGGCAGGACGAGGAAAACGGCGAAGACGGCGACCAGCCGGAGGGCGACGTCGAGCACGTCGTTCACGCGTCTCCTTCAGGTCGTTCGGGCTGTTCGGGCCGTTCGGGCCGTTCGGGGCGTTCGGGCCGTTCGGGGCGTTCGGGGCGTTCGGGGCGTTCCGCTTGTGCGGGTCGTTCCGGCTCCGTCGGCCGTGCGGGTTTCTCGGGTCGGTCGGGGCCTTCGGGGCGCCGCTGCTCTTCGGCGTCGGGCGCGTCGGGCGCGGCGGTGGCGTCGTCGTCGAAGGCGGGGCGCGGGTTGTTCCAAGGGGCGTCCGTGCTGCGGGTGCGCGGCGGGGCCGGCGGCGCGGTGGGGGCCTCGGACGGAGGCGTGGCCTCCGGCGCCGCGGGCCGCGTGCGCTGGGTGGCCGAGCCCTCGCTCGCGCTGCGCGCGCGGCGAGGCGTACCGGTCGCCGGAGCCGCCGGAGCGTCCGGGGCCGCAGGAGCCGCCGGGGCCGCCTGGCTCGCGGAGCCCTCGGCGGCCGTGCGGGCACGGCGTACCGGACGGTCGCCGGCACCGGCAGCGGCGCCCGCACCGGCACCGGCCGCACCCGCACCGGCGGCGCGGGCGGGACGCTCGCGGGCGGGACGCGCCGGGGCAGGGGGGAGCTGGCCCTTCAGGGGGCCCCACTCGTTGGGGTCGGGCACGCCGGGCGGCAGCATCTGGCGGCGCTTGGGGCCGCCGTGCTCGGATTCGCCCGGCTCCTTCGCGCCCGGCCACGCCTTCGCCACGCGCGCGGCCAGGACGAAGTCCTTGCGCAGCGGGTGGCCCTCGAAGTTCTCGGGGAGGAGGAGAGGCGCGAGGTTGGGGTGGTTCTCGAAGCGGACGCCGAACATCTCGTGCGTCTCGCGCTCGTGCCACGCCGCGCCCGCGTACACCCCGATGGCGCTCGGCAGCACCGGGGCGTCGTGCGGCACGGTCGTACGCAGCAGGAGACGGCGGACGGCGCCGTCCGCCAGGGCGACGACGTGGGCGCAGACGCGGAAGCCCGTCGCCGGTTCGTCGACCGCGCTCAGCCAGTCGAAGTAGGTGCAGCCGAGCTCGTCCCGGGCGGTTTCGAGCGCGGCGATCCAGGAGCCGGCCGGCACGTCGACCGTCAGCAGGTCGTACGCGTGCTCGGCGGTGGCCTCCTCGCCGAAGACCTCGGTGACGGATTCGGGGAGACGGTCGTACGCGTTCACTCCACGCCTCCCGGCGACGGCGCGGCCGAAGGGGTGGCCGACGGCGAGGCGGACGGGGACGGCGGCGGCACGGGGCCGCTGCGCAGCTGCGCGACCGACGACGACCGCCCGTGGCCGTACCGCTCGCCCAGCGACTCGCGGGCGATCTTCTCCTGGAGCTTGAGGATGCCCTGGAGCAGCGCCTCCGGGCGCGGCGGGCAGCCCGGGACGTACACGTCGACGGGGATGATCTGGTCGACGCCCTTGGTCACGGCGTACGAGTCCCAGTACGGTCCCCCGCAGTTGGAGCAGGCGCCGAAGGAGATGACGTACTTCGGCTCCGGCATCTGCTCGTACAGCCGCTTCACCGCCGGGGCCATCTTGTCGGTGACGGTCCCGGAGACGACCATGAGGTCGGCCTGGCGCGGGCCGGGCGCGAACGGGATGACGCCGAGCCGGATGAAGTCGTGCCGGGCCATCGACGCGGCGATGAACTCGATCGCGCAGCAGGCGAGTCCGAAGTTGAAGACCCACAGGCTGTAGCGGCGGCCCCAGTTCAGGACCACCTTCATCGGCTCGGGGGCGAGCCGGGACAGGACGCCGAGCCTCTTCGGTTCGGGCAGGTCCACCGGGCTCGCAGGGACCACAGGGGTCGCAGGCGTCTCAGGAGTCACAGGGGTTACGTCCATGTCAGGACGCCCTTCTTGTACGCGTAGAGCAGTCCTACGGCGAGGAAGCCGAGGAAGATGAACATCTCGACCAGCGTCGTGGCGCCGTACCCCGGCGCTGCGAAGACCGTCGCCCACGGGAAGAGGAAGATGGAGTCGACGGCGAAGATGACGTACAGAAAAGAGTAGACGTAGTAACGCACCTGGGTGTGGGCCCAGCCCTCGCCCACGGGGTCGACGCCGCACTCGTACGTGAGCATCTTCTCCTGCGTCGGCACGACGGGCCGGAGCAGCCGCCCGGCCCCGAAGGCGACGGCGACGAAGAGCACCCCCAGCAGCGCCAGCAGGCCTACCACCGAGTAGCTTTGGAAGTAGTCGACGGCGAGTACGGTCCCCACGGTCGGTTCCGGCACGTCCGTAGTCCTCGCTCCCTGCCACGCGGCTGCTGTTGCGGCTGTTGTTTATGCGTTCTCTACGCACGGGAGTGTAGGCCCTGGCAAAGCGCGGGTAATCAGCCGTGCCGCACTTCGGCGGTGCTCGGGGGCCCGCTGGGTGGGGTTAGCCCTACTCCGCTCCCCCCACGAGCCCCATGGCGTGGGCGTGTACGGCCCGGCAGGCTGGTCCGCATGACCGCACGCACCGCACCGCACTTCGCCTTCGGCCGACAGGCCTGGAAGGAGGTCGCGTACCTCCTCTCCAGCCTCCCGGTCGCCGTGATCGGCTTTGTCTACGTGCTGTTGGTGGTGGGCGTCGGGGTGGGCCTGTCGGTGACCGTCGTCGGGCTGCCCCTGCTCACCGTCGGGCTCGCCGGGGCGCGGGTGCTCGGCCGGACGGAGCGGTCCCGGGCGCGGGCGCTGCTCGGCATACGGATCGACGAGCCGAGCCGGCTGCCGCACCGGCGCGGCGCCGGATTCTTCCCCTGGCTGTGGACGGGGCTGAAGGACCCGGTGGCCTGGCGGACGATGCTGTACGCGTTCATACGGCTGCCGTGGAGCGTCCTCACCTTCGTCGTCACGCTGGTGGGCCTCGTCGTGCTGTGGCCGGTCCTCGGGTACGTCGTGCGGGGCATGGTCGCTGTGGACGGGGCGGTGGCGCGCGGCCTGCTGTCGCCCTCCGACGAGCTGGAGCGGCGGATCGCGGAGCTGGAGTCGGACCGGGGCGTGGTCGTCGACACGGCCGCCGCCGATCTGCGCCGCATCGAGCGCGACCTGCACGACGGCGCCCAGGCCCGGCTCGTCGCCCTCGCCATGGACCTGGGCCTCGCCAAGGAGAAGATGGCCGAGAACCCCGAAGCCGCGGCGCACATGGTCGAGGAAGCACACGGCGAGGTCAAGATCGCGCTGCAGGAGCTGCGCGACCTGGCACGCGGAATCCACCCCGCCGTGCTCACCGACCGAGGCCTCGACGCCGCCCTGTCCTCCATAGCCTCCCGCTGCACCGTGCCGGTGTCGGTCGACGTGGATCTGCCGGAGCGGCCCGCGCCGGCGATCGAGGGCATCGCCTACTTCACCGTCTCGGAGCTGCTGCAGAACGTCTCCAAGCACTCCGGGGCGCGTTCGGCGGCCGTCGACGTGTGGCGGGTGGACGACCGGCTGCTCATACAGGTGACGGACGACGGCCATGGCGGAGCCCGGCTGGACGACGGCACCGGCCTGCCGGGCCTCGAGGAACGGCTGGGCGCGGTCGACGGGCTGTTCACGGTGGAGTCCCCGGCCGGCGGCCCGACGACGGTCACCGCCGAGCTGCCCTGGCGCCGCCGCGACACCTCGCGCCCGGCCGCGCGTTAGCGGCGCCGCCGAGGGTGGGCCCCACCCGCTTCGGGAGTAGGGAAAACCCCCGGTGAAGACGGAGACCGCCCTCATGGTGGTCACGGCCCGGGCGCGGCAGCCTGGACACACGACGCAATGGCGCGCACCGCGCGACCGCGACTCGCAGAAACGGACAGACACCGATGGCCATGGCTTACGGCTCGGGCACCACCCGGCACCACCGCGTCCCGGCGGCGCTGCGCGCGCCGTTGGAGGCGCGCACCTGGCGCGAGTTCGGCTACCTGCTTCTGGGGCTGCCGCTCAGCGTGTTCTACTTCGCCGTCGCCATCGCGATGGTCGCGCTCGGCGCGGGGCTGCTCGTGACCTTCCTGGGCATACCCGTCCTCGCCGGGGGCCTCGCCATGTGCCGCGGGTTCGGCGTGGTGGAGCGGGCTCGGGCGCGTGTGCTGCTGGGGGTGGAGATCGCCGACCCCGACCCGGTACGGCGCGGCCCCGGCGGCGGGCCGATGGCCCGGGTGGGCGGCCTGCTCAAGAGCGGCGTGTCCTGGCGGCACTTCCTCTACGCGGTGGTGCACCTGCCCTGGGCGGTCTTCGCCTTCTCGATCGCGGTGTCCTTCTGGACGTACGGCTGGGCGCTGCTGACGTATCCGCTGTGGCAGTGGATCTTCCCGGTGTACGCGGGCGTCGACGGGCTGCAGCTGTACGGCGACGGGACGCACAGCATCCACTTGAACACGCCGGTCGAGCTGGCGCTGACCAGCCTGGCCGGGCTGGTGCTCTGGATGCTCACACCGTGGCTGATCCGGGCGATGGCCGGCGTCGACCGCCTGCTGGTCACGGGGCTGCTCGGCCCGTCCCGGCTCGCCAGCCGGGTGTCGGAGCTGGAGTCGGACCGGGGCGTGGTCGTCGACACGGCCGCCGCCGATCTGCGCCGCATCGAGCGCGACCTGCACGACGGCGCCCAGGCCCGGCTCGTCGCCCTCGCCATGGACCTGGGCCTCGCCAAGGAGAAGATGGCCGAGAACCCCGAGGCCGCGGCACGCATGGTCGAGGAGGCACACGGCGAGGTCAAGATCGCGCTGCAGGAGCTGCGCGACCTGGCACGCGGAATCCACCCCGCCGTACTCACCGACCGAGGCCTCGACGCCGCCCTGTCCTCCATAGCCTCCCGCTGCACCGTGCCGGTGTCGGTCGACGTGGATCTGCCGGAGCGGCCCGCGCCGGCGATCGAGGGCATCGCCTACTTCACCGTCTCGGAGCTGCTGCAGAACGTCTCCAAGCACTCCGGGGCCACGCGGGCCGGTGTCGACGTGTGGCGGGTGGAGGACCGGCTGCTGCTCCAGGTGACGGACAACGGCCGCGGTGGCGCACGCCTCGACGGCGGCACGGGCCTGGCGGGGCTGGCCGAGCGGCTGGACGCGGTCGACGGCGTCCTCGCCGTGAAGTCACCGGCCGGCGGCCCGACCGCGATCATCGCCGAGTTGCCGTGGCGCGCCCGGCCCTGACACACCCCTCACCAGCTGCCCATCCTCCCCCAAGTGGTTATCCACAGGCAGCCCATGACGATCCGGATCCTGGGATGCTGTACCCCGGACGCGGCAAACGCGTGGAACAGATCGATGGGTGGGGGCTTCAGGATCGTGGGAGATGTGGACGACCGGGTACGGGTGGTCATCGCCGAGGATTCCGTACTCCTGCGGGAGGGGCTGACCCGGCTGCTGACCGACCGGGGGCACGACGTCGTCGCGGGGGTGGGCGACGGCGAGGCATTGATCAAGACAATCACCGACCTCGCGGGACAGGGCGATCTGCCGGACGTGGTGGTCGCCGATGTGCGGATGCCCCCGACGCACACCGACGAAGGCGTGCGGGCGGCGGTGCGCCTCCGCAAGGAGCACCCCGGCATCGGCGTCCTGGTGCTGTCGCAGTACGTCGAGGAGCGATACGCCACCGAGCTGCTGGCCGGCAGCACCCGGGGTGTGGGGTACCTGCTGAAGGACCGGGTCGCGGAGGTCCGCGAGTTCGTGGACGCGGTGGTGCGGGTGTCCCGGGGTGGTACGGCGCTGGACCCGGAGGTGGTGGCCCAGCTGCTGGGACGGAGCCGTAAGCAGGACGTTCTGGCGGGGCTGACGCCGCGTGAGCGTGAGGTTCTGGGGCTGATGGCGGAGGGGCGGACGAACTCCGCGATCGCGCGGCAGCTCAGGGTGAGCGACGGCGCGGTGGAGAAGCACGTGAGCAGCATTTTCCTGAAGCTCGGGCTGTCCCCGAGCGAGGGTGATCACCGGCGGGTGCTCGCGGTGCTCACCTATCTGAACAGCTGAGGCGTCTGAACAGCTGAGGCGCCACAGGCGCCACGGCCCAGGCTGCCGGCCAGAACCGGAGGGCCGGCCGGGAGCGTCGTTCACGCAGGAGTCGGGGGGAGACAAAGCATGATGAGTCCGGGTGTAAGGACGTTCCAAAATAAGGTCCAACATTTGAGCGATCCAGGGAAGGCGACCCTTACGGACGTAGGGTGGGCCTTGGGAGAACCAGCCACCAGGCCGTCTCCCGAGCGTTCCCCCGCCGACGGCGGGGAGGCCCCTTGTCTCGAGGGAGGTCCAGTTCAGTGACCAGCCAGGTCAGTAGCCCGGCCGAGCGGGCGGACGAGGCCGGCGAAGCCGACGAGGCTGTCGTCGGGGAACAGCGCGGCACGCCGACGCGGCACGAGGGCGAGAAGCAGGTCCGTCGTCTGGATCGGGTGATCATCCGGTTCGCGGGTGACTCCGGTGACGGTATGCAGTTGACGGGAGACCGGTTCACTTCGGAGACGGCGTCGTTCGGCAACGACCTGTCGACCCTGCCGAACTTCCCCGCCGAGATCCGCGCTCCCGCCGGCACCCTGCCCGGTGTGTCCTCGTTCCAGCTCCACTTCGCCGACCACGACATCCTCACCCCCGGCGACGCCCCCGACGTGCTGGTCGCGATGAACCCCGCCGCCCTGAAGGCCAACATCGCCGACGTACCCCGCGGCGGCGAGATCATCGTCAACACCGACGAATTCGCCAAACGCGCCATGGCCAAGGTCGGCTACGACACCAGCCCCCTCGAAGACGGCTCCCTGGACGCCTACAACGTCCACCCCGTCCCCCTCACCACCCTGACGATCGAGGCGCTGAAGGACTCCGGCCTGTCCCGCAAGGAAGCCGAACGGTCCAAGAACATGTTCGCGCTCGGCCTGCTGTCGTGGATGTACCACCGGCCCACCGAGGGCACCGAGCGGTTCCTGCGCAAGAAGTTCGCCAAGAAGCCCGAGATCGCCGAGGCGAACGTGGCCGCCTTCCGCGCGGGCTGGAACTTCGGCGAGACGACCGAGGACTTCGCCGTCTCCTACGAAGTCGCCCCCGCCACCCAGGCCTTCCCCGCCGGCACCTACCGCAACATCTCCGGCAACCTGGCCCTGTCCTACGGGCTGATCGCCGCCTCCCGCCAGGCCGACCTGCCGCTGTACCTGGGCTCCTACCCCATCACCCCGGCCTCCGACATCCTGCACGAGCTGTCCAAGCACAAGAACTTCGGCGTGCGGACCTTCCAGGCCGAGGACGAGATCGCCGGCATCGGCGCCGCACTCGGGGCCGCCTTCGGCGGATCCCTCGCCGTGACGACGACCTCCGGCCCGGGTGTGGCACTGAAGTCGGAGACCATCGGCCTGGCCGTCTCCCTGGAGCTGCCACTGCTGATCGTCGACATCCAGCGCGGCGGCCCCTCGACGGGCCTGCCGACCAAGACCGAGCAGGCCGACCTGCTGCAGGCGATGTACGGGCGCAACGGCGAGGCACCGGTACCCATCGTGGCACCGCGCACCCCCGCCGACTGCTTCGACGCCGCCCTCGACGCCGCACGGATCGCCCTCACCTACCGCACACCGGTGTTCCTGCTGTCCGACGGCTACCTCGCCAACGGCTCCGAACCCTGGCGCATCCCCGAGGTGGACGAGCTGCCCGACCTGCGGGTGCAGTTCGCCTCCGGACCCAACCACACGCTGGCCGACGGCACCGAGGTCTTCTGGCCCTACAAGCGCGACCCGCACACCCTCGCCCGCCCGTGGGCGGTACCAGGCACGCCGGGCCTGGAGCACCGCATCGGCGGCATCGAGAAGCAGGACGGCACGGGCAACATCTCCTACGACCCGGCCAACCACGACTTCATGGTCCGCACCCGCCAGGCCAAGATCGACGGCATCGAGGTGCCGGACATGGAGGTCGACCACCAGGACGGGGCCCGCACGCTCGTCCTGGGCTGGGGCTCGACCTACGGGCCGATCACCGCCGCCGTGCGACGCGTCCGCAGAAACGGCGGCCGCATCGCCCAAGCCCATCTGCGTCACCTCAACCCCTTCCCGAAGAATCTCGGTGAGGTGCTGGCGCGCTACGACAAGGTCGTCGTGCCCGAGATGAACCTCGGCCAGCTCGCCGCTCTCATCCGGGCGAAGTACCTCGTGGACGCGCACAGCTACAACCAGGTCAACGGCATGCCGTTCAAGGCCGAGCAGCTCGCCACGGCTCTCAAGGAGGCCACCGATGTCTGAGGCACTCAAGCTCGTGCCCAAGGCCGAGGCCAAGCAGTCCATGAAGGACTTCAAGTCGGACCAGGAAGTGCGCTGGTGCCCCGGCTGCGGTGACTACGCGATCCTCGCCGCCGTACAGGGCTTCATGCCCGAACTCGGCCTGGCCAAGGAGAACATCGTCTTCGTCTCCGGCATCGGCTGCTCCTCCCGCTTCCCGTACTACATGAACACCTACGGGATGCACTCCATCCACGGCCGCGCCCCCGCCATCGCCACCGGACTCGCCTCCTCCCGCCCCGACCTGTCCGTCTGGGTCATCACCGGCGACGGCGACGCCCTCTCCATCGGCGGCAACCACCTCATCCACGCCCTACGCCGCAAC